>CAZEML010000084.1:0-16998 GCA_964513285.1 uncultured Candidatus Nemicrothrix sp. | reverse complement strand
CGTCGTCGTCGAGCTCCGCGGCGGAAACGACGGGCTCGCCACGGTCGTGCCGGAGTCCGGGCGCCTCCGGGACCTCCGGCCGTCCCTGCTGACCCCGGACACCCCGCTCGCCGACTTCGTCCCCGGCACCCAACTCCACGGCGAACTCGCGGGCGTCCGCGACCGCGGTTTGGCCGTCGTTCAGGGCATCGGCACCGCGGTCCCGGACGGCTCCCACTTCGAGATGGAGACCCGCTGGTGGCAAGGCGACAGCTCCGGCGACCTCAGCATCCGAACCGGCTTCCTCGGCCGGCTCTGTGACGAACTCGCCGAACCGGGCGCGATCACCGGCGTCACCGTCGGGCAGGCAGCGTCCCCGTTCCTCACCGCCGAGAAGGCGACGACGATCGGGATCCCCGACCCGTGGGCCGGCTGGTTCCTCGGCGAGGACGACGCCTGGTTCCAGAACCTGCGACGAGGCCTGCGCTCGATGGCCGCCGACGGCCAGGGCGCCGGGCGCCTCGGCGTCGCTCGAAGCGGGCTCGACGACGCGCTCGCGTTCGGCGAACTGCTCGAGTCGCTGCAGTCCGAAGCCGAAGCGGTCTACGCCCAGGGCGACGACGGCCAGACCGGCCGCGAGGCGAAGGGCTACCCCGACACCGACCTCGCCTTCCAACTCCAGATCGCCGCCGGCCTCCTCGCCAGCGACACCGGCATCCGCGTGATCCACGTCGAGCTCGGTGGCTTCGACACCCACGACGGCCAGATGTACGCCCACGACGACCTGATGGGAAACCTCGGACCATCGCTCGCCGCCTTCCAGGACGACCTCGCCACCCGAGGCCTGGCCGACAAGACGCTCACGATCACGACGAGTGAATTCGGTCGGCGTCCCGAGGAGAACCAGTCCGGCACCGACCACGGAACCGCTGGGCCGTCCCTGCTCTGTGGACCGATCAACACCGGCCTGTTCGGCGATGCGCCGAGCATCGACCGGCTGAACGACGACGGGAACCTCGTCGCGACGACGATGCTCGACGACTACTACGCGACCATCGCGGAAGGCTGGCTCGGGATCGACGCCGATCTCGTCCTCCCCCACGGCGGCACGGTCATCACCGAACTCTTCGCCTGACGAAGCCGCCCGCCCGCTCGACCCTCCGCCGCCGGCCTTCGGGCCGCTACGGTTGCGGGATGCCGGTCGTCGCCGTCGTGAACCAAAAGGGTGGGGTCGGCAAGACGACCATCGCGCTCGGGCTCGCCGCCAGCGCCTGGGCGAGCGGCATCGACACCCTCGTCGTCGACCTCGACCCGCAGGGCAACGCCACCACCGGGCTCGGCGTCTGGGATCCGCCGTTCTCGGTCGACCAAGCGCTCGCCGAAGAGCGGGCCGGGGCGATCGCCGGACTGCGGTTGGCGAGCGGCTGGCCCGGTGAACCCGACGGGGTTCGGCCACCGTCGGTCGTCGCCGCCACCCCCGCGCTCGCCATGCGCGAGTCGCAGCTGCTCACCGACCCGATCGGGGCCAACGACCGCCTCGCCATCGCCCTCCAGGGCATCGGCCACGACCTCGTGATCCTCGACTGCCCACCGTCGCTCGGGCTCCTCACCGTCAACGGACTCTTCGCCGCCGATCGGGCCCTCATCGTCACCGAGCCGGGTGCGTGGGCCTCCGACGGCGTCAGCCAGATCAAGCGAACGATCGAACGCATCGCGCTGCGCCGTGGGGCCGACGCACTCCGTCTCGCCGGTGTGGCCGTCAACCGACTCGGCCGCACCCGCGACAACCGCTACTGGTACGAGCAACTGCAGGCCGACCACGGCGACCTCGTGCTCGACCCGATCCATCTGCGCGCCGCGATCCCGGAAGCGTCCGCGGCGTCGATGCCGATCCACTCCCTCGACCCTCGGCCCGGCGCAGCCGAAGCCGCGGCGGAGATCGACCATCTCTTCACGACGGTCGTTCCCGAGTTCGTCGCCCACCCGTCGGAGGCCCGCCATGGCATATGACCCTCAGGCCAACCGCCGTCGACCCAAGCCGGCCGAAACCGACCCCGCGCCCGTCGATGCGCTCCTCGGCGACACCCCGGGCGCCACGTCCGCGCCCGAACCATCCGGCAGCGACCAGGGATCGGCGCCACGGATCGCCACCGACGATCCGCCGCCGGCCGTCGGAGTCACGCCCGCACCGGCCGACCCGGTGCCCGACTCACTCGTGATCAGCACGGGCATGGGCGCGGCACTCGGCGGCCTGATCGGGCTCCTCACGTTGCGCTGGCTCTGGAAGCGCCAACAGCGGCGGCGCACCGAATCCTGACGCTCGAACCGAACGTCAGCTCGCCATCCGCTCCTCGAAGTCGTTGAGCGCCGCGGCCTCGGCATCGCGCTTGGCCTGACGCTTGGCGACCTCGTTGGTGCCCTCGGGGCAACGGTCGACGTAGGGACACCAACCACAGAGCGGACCGGTGCGGGGCTCGAACGAGTCGTCGGCACAGGCGGTGTTGATCGCGGACCAGGTGCCGGCGAGCTTCTCGACGACGGTGTCGATCTCGCCCTGGTTGACGTCGATCCCGACCGGGCGCTGGCCGAGATACAGGAGGCGGGCTCGGACCGGCATCTCGCCGGTGGCGGCCTGAACGGCCGCGGCGTAGAGCAGCACCTGATCGAGACGGCCCCGTCGGTACCGCGGCGACGGCGCCTTGCCGGACTTGTAGTCGGTGACGATCAGGCCGTCGCCCTCTTCGTCGAGACGATCGACGATGCCGCGGAACGGCACGCCGCCCAGCTCGACCTCGAGGTCTTGCTCGGTGGCGCGCACCTCGACCGTCTTGGGGTCTTCGAGTGCCCACAACCCCTCGATCGCCAGCCAGGACTTCCACCGGAACTGCTTGGCCGCGTCGGCGTCGTAGCCGAGGGCGACGAAATCGGGGTCGGCTTCGACGTCGGGCCACTCGTCGCGAGCGATGACCTTGGCGGCCTCGACCGTGCGGTCCTCGGGGGCGCGCTGCATGAAGAGCTCGAGGACCCGATGGGCGAACGAACCGGCGAGGGCGGCCTCGCCCGGCGGGTCGGGCAGGCGGTCGACGTAGCGCATCCGCCAGCGCCGCGGGCACTGCTCGAAGGTGCCGGCGCCCGACGGTGACAGGCGCGGCGGCGGTGTGGGGATGTTCACCCCGACGGGAGTTCCGGGCGCATCGCCCGCCTCCGGCTCGTCGCCTCCTGCAAATGCCATGCCTGTAGTTCTACTCGATGGGTGTGACAGCCGCCCGCTCCCCCACCTACCGTCTGGGCATGAAGACACGCGCCGCCGTCGCCTACGAAGTCAACGGACCCTGGGTCATCGACGAGTTCGAACTCCGCGACCCGGGACCCGACGAGATGCTCATCAAGATGAGCTACGCGGGGCTGTGTCACTCCGACGAGCACATCCGCATGGGTGACTTCACCGAAGCGGCGCTCCCGATGGTCTGTGGCCACGAGGGATCCGGCGTCGTCGAGCACGTGGGCGACAACGTCCGTGGGTTCAAGGTCGGCGACCATGTCGCCGCCTCGTTCATCCCGTCGTGTGGCCGGTGTCCGTCCTGCGCGAACGGCCAGCAGTACCTGTGCGACAACGGTGCGGAGATCATGTACGGCACCGAGACGTTCACCGGGCCACGCGGACCGGTCCGGGCGATGTCGGGCATCGGCACGTTCTCGGAATACGCCGTCGTCCACGAGAACTCCGTGGTCCCGGTCGGTGACTGGTACCCCCTCGAGGCGGTCTCACTCACGTCGTGCGGCGTCGCCACCGGCTGGGGCTCGGCGGTCAACGTCGCCAACGTGCGAGCGGGCGACACGGTCGTGGTCATCGGGACCGGCGGCATCGGCGTCAACGCGGTGCAGGGCGCCGCGATGGCCGGCGCCGCGAACGTGATCGCGGTCGACCCGATCGAGATGAAGCGCGAGTTCGCCCAGACGATGGGCGCCACCCACGCCGTCGCCTCGATCGAAGAAGCGACACCGCTCGTCGACGAACTCTCGTGGGGCCGGGGTGCCAACTCGGTGATCATCACCGTCGGCGATGCCACATCGGATCTCTTCGCCCCCGCGATGGGCATGGTCGGCAAGGGCGGCAGCCTGACGCTGACCTCGTTGTCGGACATGGCCCAGAACGACATCAGTCTCAACACGGTCGACTTCGCGATGAGCGGCAAGCACCTGCATGGCTCCATCTACGGCTACTGCAACCCTCGCGCCGACATTCCTCGCCTGCTCCGGCTCTACGACCAGGGCAAGCTCAAGCTCGACGAGCTCGTCACCAAGAAGTACGCCCTCGATGACATCAACGAGGGCTACCGGGCGCTGCACGCGGGCGAGATCATCCGCGGCCTCATCGACTACTCCCTCTGAGGCCGCCGGCCGACTCCCTGTGAGCGCTACGCCGCCGCGGCGGCGTGGCGTTCGAGCGCGGTGATCATGCGATCGAGCGCCTCGACGACCTTCGGGGTCGGGCAGGCGACGTTCATCCGGATGCACCGATCGGCGTCCGCCACGAACTTGTGGGGGCCCTCCACGAGCACGTGCGCCTCTCGAGCGAAGAACGCGCTGAGATCGTCGATCCCGTCGGCGTGCGGGCCGAGGTCGATCCAGGCCAGATAGGTCGCTTCGGGCATCTCGAAACGGGCTCCGGGGAGCCGGCTCGCGACGGTCTCCCCGACGAGGCGCAGGTTGTGGTCGAGATGAAGGCGAAGGGCGTCGAGCCACTCGTCGCCATCGCGGTACACCGCGGTGGCCGCCGCCATGCTGAGCGGGTTCGTGATCCCGGAGTTGCGTTCGGCGAACGCCTCGCCGAGCTCCTCGTCGGGGATAATGATGTTGGAGAACAGCAACCCGGCCAGGTTGAACGTCTTGCTCGGCGCCAGGCACGTGATGACCTGGTCCTCGGCCGGAACGAGCGCGGCCAGCGGCGTGTGCCGACCACCGGTGCGCAACAGGTCGGCGTGGATCTCGTCGCTGATGATGCGAACCCCGTGGGTCCGACACAGGTCGGCCATCGCCGTCAGTTCCTCGGCGTCCCAATCGCGGCCGTTGGGGTTGTGTGGGTGGCACAACAAGAACAGGCGTGCGGCCGGGTCGGCCAGCAGTGCCTCGAGCGCGCCGAGATCGACGGTGGTGCGGTCGTCGACGATCGTCAACGGGCAGGTGAGCAGCTCGAGGCCGTGCTGATGCGTTCCCTCTTCGAACCAGTGGTACGCCGGCGTCAGGGTGACGACCTTGTCGCCGGGCGAACAGATCAGATCGATGAGGTCGACGAGGGCGGGAACGACGCCGCGACCGATGTGGAGATGATCGTCGTCGAAACTCCAGCCGTAGCGTCGAGCGCACCAATCGGCGAACGCCGACCGGTATTCGGGGTCGGCGCTGCGGGTGTAGCCCAGGATCTGGCGGTCGAGACGGGCCCGGATCGCCTCGACGGCGACCGGCGGCGCGGCGATGTCCATGTCCGCGACCCACATCGACAACAGGTCGGCGTCGGGTGGGGGCAGTTCCTCGTCGGGAACATCGCCCAGGAGGAACTCCCGCCAGGACTCGGAGGCGATGGCGGCGGTGTCATCTCGATCGATGATCTCGTTGAAATCTGGCGTCACCGTCCGATGGTGCCACATGACTGCGATGCGTACCGGTGCGGCGGCACCGGTGGCAACGGTGTCGACCCGCACCGAAGACACCATCACCCTCATGATCACGGCCTGGCTCATCGCCGGCCTTTTCATCGACGGCTACGCGCACGTCAACATCATCGACACCGAGACCGAGGACTTCTTCACGCCCTGGCACGCGATTTTCTACGCGGCGTTCGTCTCGCTCGCGGCCTGGATCGCCGACGTCGGGCGCCGCCGAGCCGACACCGGTCCGATCCTCGAATGGTTCCCGGCGGGGTACCGGTGGGCGATCATGGGTGTCGGGATCTTCGCCCTCGGCGGCGTCGCCGACGGGATCTGGCACACGATCTTCGGCGTCGAGGTCGGTATCGACGCGCTCCTCTCGCCGACCCACCTCGTGCTGTTCGCAGGCTCGCTGCTGCTGTTGTGGACCCCGGTCCGAGCCGCGGCCGAACGGCGTGACCCGAGCCCCGACCTGGCGATCGGCGCGGCGGTGCTGACCACGGCGCTCCTCGTCTTCTTCATCGAGTACATCTTCTTGCTGTCCGAGACCTGGATCACCGCAGTCCCCTTCGATCCGCGCACGACCATCGGCTGGGAGCACGTCTCGCTCTTCCTCGCCGCGGTCGTCGTCCAGGTCCTGGTGCTCGCCGGGCCCCTGCTGGTGATCGCGCGCCGGTGGCGCCTCCCCTTCGGCGTCGCGACCGGCTCGTGGACCTTCGCCGCGCTCCTCGAGATGTACGCGTTCGACTCGGAGTCGTCGGGGGTGCAGTCGCTGCTGATCGGCGGCCTCGTGTTCGATGCCGTCTTGCGTCTCGCGCCGATCCGTCCGCTCGCGTTCGCCGCCTTCGCCGGCCCGGCGGCGACCTTCGCGACCTACTTCCTCATCGCCGCCCAAAACCACACGATCGGCTGGCCTCCGGAGATCTGGGGCGGCGCCATCGTGATGGCGGGCGCGACCGGACTCGGACTCGTGGCGATGCAGGAGTCCGGTCGGCACGAACCGATCACGTCGTCGATCTGACCGACCCGGAACCGATCCGCGACCTGCGGCCTAGCCTCGGCGTCGTGAACGACGTGAAGGAACTCGCGCTCGCGATCAAGGACCGCGTCACCCGCCACAACGCGCCGATCTTCGCCGCGGGTGTCGCCTTCTTCGCCTTCCTCGCCCTGATCCCGGCGCTCACCGGCATCATCGGCGTCTACGGCCTCGTGTCGAACCCCGACGACATCACCCGGCAGCTCACCGACGCCCTCGAGAGCGCACCGGAATCGACGCGGGAGTTCCTCGTCGACCAGATGGCCTCCATCGCCGGCGGCAGCGGCGGTGCGCTCGGACTCAGCGTCGCGATCTCGATCGTGCTCGCCTTGTTCTCGGCGTCGGGCGCGGTCGCCAACCTGATCAAGTCGCTCAACGTCGCCTACGAACTGGAGGAGACCCGCAAGCCCTGGACGCTGCGCGGGCTGGCGATCGGCCTGATGCTCGGCGGCATCGTCCTGCTGTCGATCGTCACGTTCCTGATGGCGGCCCTGCCACCGTTGCTCGACGAAGTCGGGCTCGGCGATGCGGCGAGCCTCATCCTCAACACCCTCCGATTCCCGATCCTCGCGGCGATCATGGCCGTGGGGCTGTCGGTGCTCTACCGCCTCGGCCCGGACCACCGCGGCAACGACAAGCCCCTGGCCCCCCGCCTGATCACGGCCGGCGGCATCGTCGCCACCCTGCTCTTCGTTCTGCTCTCCGGCCTGTTCTCCTTCTACACCGCCAACCTCGGCAGCTACGGCGAGACCTACGGGCCGCTCGCCACGATCGTGGTGCTGCTCCTCTGGTTCCAGCTCTCGGCCCTGGCCGTGATCGTCGGTGCCGAGGTCGACGCCGAACGATCCGACCGCGAGTGGAAGGCCCGCACCGGACTCGAAGCAGCCGAGGCCCGGGCCGACAGCGGGGTCGGCGCCGTCGAAGCGATGCTCGCGGCGTACGGCACACGCGACGCCGACGCGGTCCTCGCGACCTGGCATCGTCGCGGCGTCGAACGTCATCCGTTGTTCGGCGAGGTCGCCGTCCCCGATCAGCTCCGCACCGAACTCGACGCCCTCTTCGCCGCGTTCCCGGACCTGGCGATCGAGGTCCACGACGCCAACGGCTCAGGCGACGCCGCCACCGCCCGCCACCGGATGACCGGCACGTTCTCGGGCGAGCCGTGGCACGGGGTCGTCGCCAACGGGCGCGAGATCGACGTCGACATCATCTCGGTCGTGCAACTCGAGGACGGCTTCGTCGTGCAGCACGATCTGGTCTTCGACACCGGCACGATCACCGAGCAGCTCGGGTTCCGCCCCGGCGACACGTCTCGGTCCGCCCGTGGGCGCGCGGCCTTCGGCCGCCTGCGCCAACGGGTTCGCGACCGTCGCGCTGCTGGCGATGAGACCGAAGGCGACGCCTAGACTCGGCGTCCATGGGTCGCATCCGCAACACGATCGAACTGGCCAAGACCTCCTGGGGCGTGCTCCAGAAGGACCGTGAGCTGGTCCTCCTCCCCGTCCTGAGCTTCATCATCACCTTGCTGGTGCTCGCCGTCTTCGTCGTCCCCGGCCTCCTCGCCACCGACTTCGACGCCGTCGACTCGACGACCGGCGAGCAAGCCCCCGCGATCCCGGCCTTCAGCTACATCCTCTTCGCGCTCGGTGGCGCTGGCGCCGCGATCGTCAGCGTCTTCTTCACCGGCGCACTCGTCGCCGGCGCCCACGAGCGGATGTCGGGCGGCGACCCCACCGTCGGCAGCGCGATCGGGCGAGCGGTCCAGCGCATCCCCGGCCTGGTGCCGTGGGCACTGCTGACCTTCACCGTCGGTATGGTCATCCGAGCCCTGCGCGAGCGGGCCGGCTGGCTCGCCAACCTCCTCCTCGGCGGCATCGAGATGGCGTTCGAGATCGCCGCCTTCCTCACCATCCCCGCCATCGTGATCGACGAGAAGGGCGCCATCGACGGCTTCAAGACGTCGGCGTCGCTGCTCCGCACGACCTGGGGCGAGAACCTCGCCGCCCGCGTCGGGTTCGGCCTCCTCGGCTTCGTCGCCGTCATCCCCGCCGTCATCGTCGGCGCGCTCGCCCTCGCGAGCGGCGTCACCACGGTGATCGTGCTCGGCATCGCCATCGCCGCGGTCTGGATCGCGGTCGTGTTCGCCACGATCAGCGCCCTCGGCGGCATCTTCCAAGCCGCGCTCTACATGTACGCCACCAGCGGCACCGCGCCAGAAGGCTTCGAGCAGGCCAACCTCGGCGACACGTTCAGCCGGAAGTGACCTGACCCCTCACACGTCGAGCGTCGCCGCGTCGACCCCTCACACGTCGAGCGTCGCCGCGTCGACCAAGGCCGAGTTCTTGACGAGGAAGTCGCGGCGCACGCTGACGTCGTTGCCCATCAACACGTCGAACATCTTCGCCGCTTCCTTCGCCTGCTTGGCATCGTCCATCGTGAGCCGCTTCAACGTGCGGGTCTCGGGATCGAGCGCGCAGTAGCGCAACTCATCGACGTTCATCTCGCCGAGCCCCTTGAACCGCTGCCACTTGATGTTCTCGCGTTTGCGGTTTCCCTTGCACAGCTCGTCGGTGACCGCCTCGCGCTCGTCATCGCTGTACACCCGGTAGATGTCGTCGCCGACCTTGGTCGTGTAGAGCGGCGGCTGCGCCGCATAGACGTTGCCGGCCTCGAGCATCGGACGCATGTACTCGTGGATCAAGGTCAACAGCAGGCACCGGATGTGGCTGCCGTCGACATCGGCGTCGCACAGGATCACGATCCGGCCATAGCGAGCGTCATCGAGGGTGAAGTCACGCCCCGCCCCGGCACCCACCGAGGTGAACAACGCCTGGGCCTCGGCGTTGTCGAGCACCTGCTTCTGGCTCGCCTTGGCCGCGTTGACGACCTTGCCCCGCAGCGGGAGGATCGCCATCGTCTCGGAGTCGCGGCCCCGCTTGGCCGGACCGGCGGCGGAGTCGCCCTCGACGAGGATGATCTCGCTGTCGGGCCCGTGCTTGCGGCAGTCGGCCAGCTTCTCGGGCATGCCGGTCGAGCCGAGCTTGGCCGCCTTGCGCTTGTTCTCGAGCACCTGCTTGGACGCGACCCGGTTCTGGATCGCGGTGGCCAGCTTGTCGGCGATCGCCTTCACGTGGCTGCGCGGACCGCCGCCGGGTTCGAACCACTCCTTGAGCTGTTCGTAGACGATGCGGCTGACGATGCCCTCGATCGACGGCGTACCGAGTTCCTGCTTGGTCTGGCCCCGGAACTGGGGCTCGGGGAAGGTGACCTTGATGGCGGCGACGAGCCCTTCTTGGACGTCGTCTTTGACCGCCTTGTGCTTGTCTTCCTTCTTGAGCTTGGCCAGCTTGCGGCTGTCCTTCAGCACGACGTTGTTGACGACGCGGGTCAGCGCCTTGTCGAAACCGGCCTGGTGGGTGCCGCCCTGGCTGGTGGGGATCGTGTTGACGAACGACGCGATCTTGGTGTCGTAGCCACCTGTCCACCGCAGGGCCACATCGACCCGGCATTCGCGTTCGACGTCGGTCATCTTGCCGTCGACCGGGACCTTCTCGGTGAAGGTGTCGATGCCGGTGCAGGTGATGATCTGGTTGACCGCGTTGCCCGTCGAGAGGTGCTCGACGAGATCGGCGAGACCGCCACGGCTCACGAACTCGAACGGCTCGGACAAGCGCGAGCCTTCGCCCGCACCGGCCGCCGTGCGCTTGTCGGTGACGGTGACCTTCATGCCCGGCACGAGGAAGCAGGCCTGGGTGGCGCGGGTACAGATCTCGTCGACATCGATCACCGCGTCGGGATCGAAGATGTCGAAGTCGGGCCAGAACCGGACTCGGGTGCCGGTCTTGTTCTTGGAGATGCGCTTCGCCTTCACGAGCGCATGCCCCTTCTTGAACTTGCCGGTCCCCGCCGAGCCCCCGGCGAACTGTCCCGCGACCCGCTCGTTGAACCCGAGCACGTGGGTGTGGCCGTCGCGGTCCACTTCGGCGACGAGCTTGGCGGCGAGGGCGTTGACGACCGACGCACCGACGCCGTGCAGGCCACCCGACGACGAGTAGGCGCCGCCCCCGAACTTGCCGCCCGCATGCAGTTCGGTGAACACGACCTCGAGCGCGGAGACCTTCTTGCGGGCGTGCATGTCGATCGGGATGCCGCGGCCGTTGTCGGCGACCTCGATCGACTTGTCGCGGTGCAGCGTGACGTCGACCTTGGTGGCGAAACCACCCGACGCCTCGTCGACCGCGTTGTCGATGAGCTCCCAGACGAGGTGCATGAGGCCATCGGAGCCGGTGCCGCCGATGTACATGCCGGGGCGCTTGCGGACGGCCTCCAACCCTTCGAGGGTCTGGATGGCGTCGGCGTCGTATCCCGAGGAGGCGGCTTTCTTCGCAGGCATCAAGGCGAACGTAGCGGGCGGCTCTGACACCGCGGTGGCACTTCGCCCTCGGCGGTCAGTCCCCGGCGCCGGGCTGGGGCACGAAGCGCAGGTACGGGAGCGGCGCGGTGAAGTCGCCGTGCTTGGCCCGAGCGTCGTCGTCGGACACCGACGGCACCACGATCACGTCGTCGCCGTGCTCCCAGTTGGCGGGGGTCGCGACCTGCTCGGCGGCGGTGAGCTGGATCGAGTCGAGGAGCCGAAGGATCTCGTGGAAGTTGCGACCCGTCGTCATCGGGTAGGTCAGCTGTGCCTTGATCGTCTTGTCCGGGCCGATGATGAAGACGGTGCGAGCCGTCGCGTTGTCCGCTGCGGTGCGGCCCGTCGAGGCGTCGCCCGCGTCGGCCGGGAGCATGTCGTAGGCCTTGACGATCTCGAGCGTCGGGTCGCCGATGAGGGGATAGTCGACCTGGTTGCCGGTGGCGGCGGCGATGTCGGCCTTCCACCCGGCGTGGTCGTCGACGCCGTCGACGCTGATGCCGATGATCTTGCAGTCACGTGCGGCGAAGTCGCCCTTCATGCCCGCGACGGTGCCGAGTTCGGTCGTGCAGACCGGCGTGAAGTCCTTCGGATGGCTGAACAGCAGCGCCCAACCGTCGCCGATCCAGTCGTGGAACGAGATCTCACCATCGGTGGTCTCGGCGGTGAAGTCGGGGGCGGTGTCGTTGAGTCGGAGTGCCATGGTCGAACCCTAGCCAGACTTTTCAGCGTAAATGTATGCCACTCGTCACAGCGGAATTCATCCGGGCCACCGGACCGACGGCCGCTACCGTCGCAGCGATGCAGGAGTGGCTCGACAAACCCGACGCGCACCTCGATCCCCTCGTCGCGTCGGTGTACGACGACGCCCACGGCGACGAGGCCGACCCCGCGGTGATCGAGGCGACGGTCGACCGACTCGTCGACCTGGCCGACGGCGGTGCCGCGGTCGAGTTCGCGATCGGTACGGGGCGGATCGCGGTACCGCTCGTACAACGGGGCGTACCGGTGTCGGGCATGGACGTCTCCGAACCGATGCTGGCGCAGCTCCGGGCCAAGCCCGCGAGTGCCGGCATCGAGATCGTGCAGGGCGACATGACGACCACACAGGTCGGCGACGACTTCTCGCTTGCCTATCTCGTCTTCAACACGATCATGAACCTGCGAACCCAGGACGCCCAGGTGGCCTGCTTCGAGAACGCGGCGCGCCACCTCCGCCCCGGCGGCCGGTTCCTCATCGAGTGCATCGTGCCGGGGCTGGCGTCACTGCCACCCGGCGAACGCTTCCGCCCCTTCGACGTCTCTCCTGAACACCTCGGGTTCGACGAGTACCTCGACCCGGTCGATCAGATCCTGATCTCGCACCACTACTACGTCGATGGCGATCGGGTCCGGCAGTCCTCCAACGCGTTCCGGTACGCCTGGCCGGCAGAGTTCGACCTCATGGCTCGCCTCGCTGGCCTCGAGCTGGAGTCCCGCCACGCCGACTGGACCGGCGCGCCGTTCACCGCCGACAGCTCGAGCCATGTCTCGGTGTGGGTGAAACGCTGAGTCAGGATGCGGTCGACGCGACGCCCGCCGGCTGACCCTCGGACAGCATGCCCATCGCCTCGTCGAACTCGACCGGGCGGCTGAGCAGGAACCCCTGCACGACGTCGGCGTCGAGGATCTGGATCGCTTCGAGCTGGGCGGGGGTCTCGACCCCTTCGGCGATGACCTCCAGCCCGACGGCGTGGCCGAGATCGATCACCGAGGCGACGATCGGAGGATCCGCGAGCTCGGTGTCGTAGCTCCCGCTGACGAACGCTCGGTCGATCTTCAAGATGTCGGCGGGAAGGTCGCGCAGGTACCGCAGCGACGAGTAGCCGGTTCCGAAATCGTCGATCGCGACCCGCAGGCCGCGGTCGCGCAGACGAGACAGCGGTTCGGTGACCGCCTCGGCGTCTTCGACCAGGACCGTCTCGGTGATCTCGAGCACGATCCCCTCCGCGTCCGCTCCCGTCTCGTCGAGCACCTGCTCGACCCGGTCGGCGAAGTCGGGCCGCATGAGGTCGCGTGCCGACACATTGATCCCGACGGTCACCTCGGCGTCGACCGCCCGGAACGCCTTCGACGCATGTACGGCGGCTTCCAGCATGATGCCGTCGATCTGTCCGATCAGCCCGAGCTCCTCGGCCACCTCGATGAACTCACCGGGGCTCACGAGACCGACGCCGGGGCGGTCCCAACGCACGAGCGCCTCGAACCCGGAGATGGTGAGATCCGATGCGGCGTACAACGGCTGGAAGTGCGCCTCGAACTCTCGATTGTCGATCGCGGTTCGGAGGGCGATCTCCAGGTCGTTGCGTCGCTCCGTCCAGTCGCGCAACGCCTCGTCGAAGAACTCGAAGCGATCGCGACCATTGCTCTTCGCCCGATACATCGCCGCATCGGCGTTGCGGAGCAGCTCCTCGACCCCGGAGTCGTCGTCGCCCAGTGCGATGCCGATCGACGAGGCCAGCTGCATCGTGATCCCGCTGACCTCGACCGGCTCCTGCAGGTGAGTCTGCACCCGTTGGGCGGTCCGCTCGACCTGTTCGAGGTCGCCGACGTCCTCCATCAGCACCACGAACTCGTCGCCGGCGAGTCGGGCGACCGTGTCGGACGCTCGCACGCCCGACATCAGACACCGAGCGACGTGGATGAGGATCTGGTCGCCCGCTTCGTGACCGAAGGTGTCGTTGATGACCTTGAACCGATCGAGGTCCATGAACAGCACGGCGATCCGGCTGTCGCTGTGACGCGACCGTTCGATCGCGGCCTCGACCTTGTCGCTGAAGAGGCTGCGGTTCGGGAGGCCGGTGAGGGGGTCGTGGGTGGCTTGGAAGACCATCGCCTCGGCCGCCTCTTGGCGGTCGAGGGCCAGGGCCCCGAGGCCGGCGGCGAAGGTCACGATCAACTGGAAGTCGGCGGGGAGCTCGGTCCCCTCGGCGCACGTCCATTCCAGCTCGCCGAGCACGACCGACGACTCTCGTGCCGCCATCGGGACCGCGCCCGACCGGTTCGGGTCGCTCGGGTCCGAGCCGCTGCAGAAGCGCAGGACGATGCCCGGCAGGTGCTCCGCGGTCCGGTCGGAGATGCGGGTGAACACCTCCGCCGTCGGCCGGTCGGTGGCGACCAGCTCGAGGATCTCGGTCTGGATCTTGGCCAACGCCTCGGCCCGGTCCTGACCGGCCCGGGCCTCGAGGTAGCGACGGCTCTCCTGCTCCAACAGCAGGCTGGCTCGGCGATAGTTGGACCGCTGAATCCGCCGCAGCAGTGCGATCAGCATGCCGACGAGCACGAGCACCAAGCCGGCCGCCAGCCCGAGATCGCTCCTGGCGGCTTCGACCTCGTCCTCCAGGTCGAAGAGCCGTTCGACGCTTTCGACCTCGCGCGCGTCGACCACGGTGCGAGCCGCGGCCAGCGCCTCGTCGAGTGCAGCGTCGAGGCGGACCGCGTCGGTGCTGAGCGGAGCCGGCACACCCTTTCCGACCACATCGATGATGGTCTGGATGCTGTCGTCGACGATCTGGTGCTGATCGGCGATCAGTGCGTCGGTGCGCTCTTCATCGACACCGGTCTGGAGCTGGCGCTGCACGAGTGCGATCGACAGCTCGACCTGCTCCTGGTCCACCACGCCGTCGCGCCACGCGTCGACGTCGACCCGGAGCTTGCTCAGCTGACGTTCGAGCCCGGTGCTGTCGCCGGTCGTGTTCTGGAGATGTTGGGCGAGGTCGATCGATGTGTCCGCGACCCGGCTCGTCGACGCGACCCCGAGCCAGGAGATGATCCCGACGAGGCCCAGCAGGGCGAACAGGACCGCGTACTGCCACGCCGTCAGCCGGAGATGGGCTGCCGCGTCGCTCGGCGGGCCGTCGAGGTCGCCGCCTGACTCGGGCGGGGTGGTCACCCCGCTTCGATGGTGGCCAGGCTCCAGATCCATTGGTTCGTGTTTCGACCGATGGGTCCGTCGAGGTTCCGGAAGACGACGCGGATGGGCCCGCCCGACGACACCGGGATCGGTTCGCCGTCAAGCCGGGTGGCGAGCAGGCCGTCGTCGGCCATGAGTTCGCCGAGGGTGTAGGAGACCTGATAGTCGTCGAGTGCGGTCCAGACGAGCGGGGTGTCCTCGTCGACGCCCGCGGCGCGGAGGACGTCGACCACCGGCACGCCGGTCATGACGACGTCTTCGCTCATGAACGGCTCGAAGATCGTCTCGGTCACGACGCCGAGCGCTTCGAGGCCCTCGAGATCGATCTGGACCTGATCGCCCACGTTGGGCTGACCGACGTCGCCGGAGATGGTGAGCACGACCTCGCCCGTCGGCGGCGCGACCGGTGCGGCCGAGACCGACCGTTCGACACCGGTGTCGGTGGTCGATCCGCCACAGGCCGCCGCTGTCGCGCCGATGAGGCTGAGGATGGCGATGAAACGACGCACGACGGCTCCTTCTGCGACCTCGGGGGCGAGGCGATCAGGAGCAAGTCTCGGCGTGGTGGCCTCAGCGATTAGGGCCTGCGGGGCACTTGACGGCGTTCAGCCAGGGGCGCCGACGACGATGGTCCTCGACCCATCGACACCGTTCGCGGCGCACAGGCCCTGCCAGGCCTGCAGGATCGACTGGGCGTCGGTCACGCTGGTGACCTGGCCGTGCTCGTCGATGTTGACGTTGGCGCCGTGGATCGCGAACCAGACGTCGGTTTCGCCCTCGTTGGTCTCGGGGACGGTGAGGGTGTGCACCGAGTGGGCCGGCTCATAGAGGTAGGAGCCCGCGGTGTTGATGTACTCGGGGTACTCCGCATAGCCCCACGAGCCCGCGAGCGTGAGGGCGTACACCGGGCCGGTGTGGTAGTGGGTCTGCACCACGTAGCCCGGTGGGAACCGGTTCCGCAGGATCCACAACCCCTGGTTGAGGTCGACGTGGAGGAGCTTGATACCGAGCTCGCCGGCGTAGACCCACGGGGTGTCGTCCTCACCCAGATGCAATGCCTCGGTGAGGCCGTGCATCGGGACCATCGGCTGCGGTGCGTCGCTCACGGCTCGCTACTTCGCCTGAGGCTTGGGTTCCTTCGGGAGACCGAGGACCATCTCGCCCAGGATGTTGCGCTGCACCTGGCTGGTGCCCGCGTAGATCGTTCCAGCCCGAGCGTTGTAGAACGCGCCGACCCACGAGCCGGCGTCGTTGGGTGCCCCCGGTGCGTCGGAGTGGAACGACTTCTTCGCCGTCGAACCCGACAACATCGACTCGGGGCCGACCACGTCGAGGGCGAGCTCGGTGAGCCGCTTGTGGTACTCGCTCCAGTAGAGCTTGAACGTCGACTCCGCGGGACCGGGCTGGGCCCCGCCGAGGAATCGGGTGAGGGTGCCCATGCCGAGGTACCGCATGATCTCGACCTCGATGTAGGTCGAGGCGAGGCGGTCACGCATGACCGGGTCCTGATTGGCGCCGGTCTCCTTCGCCTTCTCGGCGAGCTTCTCCCACTCGGCCTTGAACATCAGCGGCTGGGTGGCGGCGGACTCGCCCCGCTCGTAGCCGAGGAGGGTCATGGCGACGGCCCAACCGGCGTTGACCTCGCCGATCACGTTGTCCTTGTGGGTGCGGGCGTCGGAGAAGAAGGTCTCGTTGAAGTCGTGATCGCCCGACAGCATCTGGATCGGTCGGACTTCGACGCCGGGCTGATCCATCGGGCACAGGAGAAAGGAGATGCCGCGATGCTTGGGGGCGTCGGGATCGGTGCGGCACAGCACGAAGATCCAGTTCGCGTGCTGACCGGCCGAGGTCCAGATCTTCTGGCCGTTGATGACCCACTCGTCGCCGTCGAGCACGGCCTTGCAGCCGAGGCCGCCGAGGTCAGAGCCCGCGTCGGGCTCGGAGTAGCCCTGGCACCAGATGTCCTCACCGC
>CAZEML010000083.1:0-16999 GCA_964513285.1 uncultured Candidatus Nemicrothrix sp. | reverse complement strand
AGGCGACCGCGCGGTCGCGGGATTGGAGGAAGAGATTGGTCTGCGGCAGGGTCACCACCCGCACGCCCGCCTCCGCGACCATCGCGGCGACCTCGGCTTGGCGCCCCTCGTCCTGCACACCGAGTGAGCAGCAGTGCGAGGCGGTCACCGAGTGCGAAAAGTCGGCCGAGAGCTCGGCCAGGTCAACGAGGCTCAGGACCGATGGGTCGAGGGTCTCGTCGGTGTGGAAGTCGACCCCGATGCCCGCCGCCGCGGCGCGCTCCAGCAGCCCGGCCGTCGCCGCTCGCGGATCGGCCTCCGCGTACGGCACGCCACCCACCTGGTCGATCCCCATCTCGATCGCTTCGTCGAGGCGTTCGAACGCGGCGACCCGATCGGCGCCGATCGTCGGCGGCGCCACGAGCGCACACACCTGGATGTCGATCAGCGCCGCCCACCGCTCGCGCAGTTCGAGGAGGGTCTCGACCGCCCGCAGTTCGATGTCGGGACCACAGTCGACGTGGGTCCGGACGGCGGTGTAGCCGGCGAGCACCATGCGACGCAGCACCTGCTCGGCCCGAGCGGTGATGTCGGCGCGATCACGCTCGCCGTAGCTCGCCTTCCAGGCCATGATCGCCCCGTAGAGGTCACCGGCCGGATTGGCCACCGAGTCGGCGGTCAGGACCTTGTCGAGATGGGCATGGGGTTCGGCCGCCGCGGCGACGAGCACGAACCCTGCCGCGTCGATCTCGTCGTCGGCCACGACGTCGAGACCGGGATCGCCGATGCTCGTCACTCGCCCGCCGTCACAGACCACGTCGCGAATCCCGCCGTCGACGGTCGCGCCTCGAATCACCAGGTCGGCCATCGGGCCAACCTAGGCGGTCGACCGCGAGCACGCCGACGGCGTAACAGGGCATTCATCGACCGGACGGGACACCCGTCGTCCGGCGGTCGTAAGCTCCGGCGCAGGACGTGGATGTGGGAGGCCGCAGATGAAGACCGGAGTGTTCCTGTTCGGCGGGGTGGAGATGCCGGACGCCGGTGCCGGAGCGCCGGCCCCGACCGATCGCCGCTACGACTCCAAGCAGGTCTGGGAGGCGACCGAACGCATCATCGACATGGCGGTCGCGTCCGACCGTCTCGGCTACGACTCCTTCTGGACCACCGAGCATCACTTCCAGTACGAGGGCTACGAGGTCGTGCCCAACGGCATCCTCCTCTCGACGATCATCGCCGAGCGCACCGAACGCATCCGCCTCGGGATGATGTTCAACATCCTCGGCCAGTGGCATCCACTCAATCTGGCGGAGGACTTCGCCACCCTCCACAACATCTCGGGGGGCCGAGGCATCCTCGGCGTCGGCCGTGGCACCGTGCCCCGCGAGGCGGAGAACCTCGGCTCCAAGATCGGCTCGTTCGACAACCCCGACCAGGCCGCCGCCGACGAGTTCAACCGCAAGCAGTCCGCCGAAGCGCTCGAGGTGGTCCGGCTGGCCCTCGACAACGAGTCGTTCAGCTACCACGGCGAGGTGTTCGAGTTCCCCGTCCCCGGGATCCCCGACCGTGGCGGCACCGTGCAAGAGCTCAGCCTGCTCCCCCGCCCGCTCTACCCGTATGAGATCTGGCAGGCGATCACGTCCCCGCCCACCCTCGAGACCGTGCCGCGCACCGGTGTCGGCGGGGTCTTCTGGCTGAAGCACCACTCGTTCACCAAGCAGTTCTGGGACCGCTACGCGGAGATCTACTCCGAGACCCATGGGATCGACCTCGCACCCGGCGAGAAGCGGACCCTCGTCGTCAACGTGCGGGTCGACGACTCCCGGGAGGCCGCGATCGACGGTGTCCGGAACGGCCACGACGAGTTCTGGAAGTTCCTCGGGCCGTACGGCTGGAGCCGCGGCTACATGGGCGAGGGCGGCAAGCCCGCGCCGCCCGGCCTCATCCCGAGCCTCGAGGAGTCACTCGACAACCGGACCTGGCTCGTCGGCACCGCCGACGACGTCGCCGAAGGCATCGCCGCCTATCGCGACGAACTCGGCGGGCTCGACAACCTCGTGATCTTCCCGGCGATGCTGGGCGACCCCTACTCCCAGGTCGAGGAGCAGCTCGAGCGGTTCGCCGCCGACGTGATGCCCCAGCTCGGCTGATGTCGCCGTCGTGATCCGGGTCGTTCACGCCCATCCGGTCCCCGAGAGCTACAGCGGCGCGCTGCTGACCGCCGTACTCGATGGGCTCGCGACGCGCGGCGAGCCGGCCGTGCACCGCATCGGCGACGCGAGCGAGGGCGGCCCGACCGTCGACGAACTCCGAGCGACCGACGAGCTCTGGTTCGTCCACCCGACCTGGTGGGGCGGGCAACCGGCGGTGCTGCTCGACTGGATCCAGCGGACGCTCGGTCCCTGGATCGACGGCGCCGACCCCTCCCCATCACCACTCGGCGGGGTCCGACGGCTGACCGCGGTCACGACCCACGGGTCGTCGGCCTTCGTCAACCGCCTGCAGGGCGAGCCGGGCCGCCAGCTCTACCGCCGCGTCCTCCGGCCCCTCTGCGCGTCGGGCGCGTCGTTCGACTGGTTGGCGCTCTACACGCTCGACCGAGCGAGCGAAGCCACCCGGGTCGAGTTCCTCGACCACGTGCGGGGCCAGGCGGCCGGATCGCTCGCCCATGCGTGACCCGGCCGAGCCGGGGTCACCAACGAGCCAACGCGCGCCTCACCCGATCAGCCGACTCGTCGGGCGCGAGCCGCACGTGGGTGCGACGGGCGGTCCAGGAGCAGTTGAGCCGCACGGTCCACAGCACGTAGCGCCGAGCACCGTCGCGGGCCCGACGGATGGTGCGAGCGTCGTGGGGGCTCCGGGTGATGAGCCCGACGCGCCGGATGTGACGCAGCTTCGGGACGAGCTTCTCCTGATCGTCGAAGGTGAACGCCACGCCGGGGATGAAGACCCGGTCGAGGAACCCCTTCATGCGAGCGGGCAACCCGAACGTCACGTGCGGGCAGCAGAACAGCACGGCGTCGATGCGGTGGAGGAGTTCGGCGGCGGCCGCCGCCTGCGGGTCGATCAGGTTCTCGCCCTCGTCGTGGTAGGCCCGCCGTTCCCCGGTGGTCATGTGGGCCCGGAAGTCGTCGGCCGCCAGGTCGAGGTGATGGACGGTGTGACCGCCGGCCTCGAGGGTCGAGATGGCTTCGGTGACCGACGGGTCGTCACCCTCGAAGCCGTCGACGAGCAGGACGTCCATCGGTCAGCGCGCCGCCACCACGGCGATCTCCATCAGCCACTCGGGCCGGGCGAGCTCGGGAACGATCACCAGCGTCGACGCGGCGAGATGGCCGTCGAGGAACCGGTCTCGAGCCGCCATCACGGCCCCGAGGTCCTGGCCGGGAACCACATAGGTGGTGACCGACACGATGTCGGATGCGGTCAGCTCGGCGTCGGCGAGCAGGGTGGCGATCGTGCGCCAGACCTCGTCGGCCTGAGCCCCCACGTCGGACGCGACCGAGCCGTCGGGCGCCGTCGGCACGACGCCGGAGGTGTGCAGCATCCGCGCCGGAGCCTCGCTCACGATCGCGTGGGCGTAGTTGGCGGCGGGTGGGGCGATGCCGGCGGGATCGACGATGCGGTTCGCCATCGCTCACCCCTGCCGACCGGGGAAGTCGAAGTCGGCGATCTCGCGCAGCGACGCCAGCACGTGGGTGACGGCGTGGTCGAACAACGCCTCGCCCGCTTCGGCGGTGGCGCCGGTCGGGTCGCCGATGTGGCCGTCGGGACCGAAGTCGTCCGACATCCATCCGAACTGGGTCGAGCCACCGAAGCGGACGTGCTCGTTGTCGGCGAGCCATTCGGGCACGTTGCGGCCGGCGCGGTCGAGGTGCACGAGGTCGGGCCGCAGGTGCAACATGACCGAGGTCTCGTCGTGGCCGCCGTGAATCCCCATGCCGAGCTCGCCGGTGTCGGTGGTGCTCGGCGGCGAGTAGGCCGGGGGCGGAAACGGGTGAACGAGGAACGTCAGCAGCCCATGGCGGCGACGGGCTTCACGACACGCGACGTTGAGCATGGTGGAGTTGCCGCCATGGCCGTTCAGGAACACCAGGCGACGGACCCCCATCGCGGCGACCCGTTCGGCGAGTTCGTCGAGGATCTGTTGGGTGACGTCGCGGCTCAGCCACATCGTTCCCGACGACCAGGCGTGCTCGTCGGACTTCGAGAACGGCAAGGTCGGGATCATCCAGCAGTCGAGGTCGGGCCCGGCCCGATCGATCACGGCGTTGGCGACCGAGTCGGCGATGAGGTGGTCGACGACCAGCGGCAGGTGCGGCCCGTGTTGTTCGATCGCCCCGATCGGCACCAAGACGATCGACTCCTCGCCGATCTGCGCCTGGATCTCGGGACCCGTGAGTTCGTGAAGGCGACCGGCCATGGCCGCACCCTACCCAACGACCCGACACGCACTGCGAGCCCTGGTCAGGCGGAGGTCCGACATGGCTGAGACGGTCCTCGTCGTCGGCGGCGGGCACAACGGTCTGACCGCGGCGGCCTACCTCGCTCGAAGCGGCTACGACGTCACCGTGATCGAGGCTCGCTCGACGACCGGCGGCTGTGCCAGCACCGTCGATGCGGTCGGGACCCGGGTCAACATCTGCAACTGCGACCATCTCTTCGTCCGCGGCACCGCCATCCACGACGAGCTCGACCTGGGGCGCCACGGTCTCGACTACGTCGACCTCGACCCGTCGTATCTCGGCATGCGCTGGAACGGCTCGCCGTGGTTCCACTTCCATGATCGTGAACGCACGCTCGACGGCCTCGCCCGCACCCATCCCCATGCGGTCGACGGCTACCGGCGCTATCTCGACGATCTCCTCCCGGCCGCTCGACTCCTGATGGACGTCTCCACCCGGCCGCCGTCGGCTCGAACGGCGATCGGGCGCACCCTCGCCCGCCGCGGCGCCGGACTGCTCGACGTGCTGCGACTCGGGAAACGATCGGCCGTCGACGTCCTTCGGTCCTACTTCTCCGACGAGGACCTGATCGTGCCGGCGCTGATCACCGGACCGGTGGTGTGGGGCGTCGACCCCCAGACCCCCGGCACCGGCCTCGCCGCGCTCGGCTACGCGACGAAGCACCTCGTCCCGGTCGGCCGCCCGATCGGGGGCAGCGGGGCCCTCACCGATGCGTTGCGACGCGCCGCCGAAGCCGCAGGCACCCGGTTCATGGTCGACACCCGAGTCGAAGCGATCCTCTGTCGCGGCGACGAGGCCGTCGGCGTCCGCACGACCGCCGGCGACGAGCTCACGGCCGACCGAGTCGTCGCCGCCGTCGACCCGTCGGTGGTCCTGGTCGACTGGCTCGACGCTCACACCGGTCCGACCTTCGATCGGCTCCGGAAGCGCTGGGCGTCGGGGCCGAGCCACGACGGCTACGAATCCAAGGTCGACCTGGTGATGACCGAACCGCCGGTGCTGCGCGCCGCCGCCGACCTCGCCGATCTGGGTGACCCGGCCGCGCCGACGATGGCGATCGGGCCCGACATCGAGACGTTGAGCGCCAACCATCGACTCGCGGGTCAGGGCCGTGTCGGCGCGGAGCCGGCGATGCTGATCAACACACCGTCGGTCCCCGACCCGACGATGCGGCCGAGCGTCGACGAGCATCTTCTGAGTCTGGAAGTGCTCTGGACCCCGTACGAACTCGAGGGCGGATGGCCGGCCTCACCGGAGCCGCAGCGGTGGATCGATCGGTTCGCCGACGCCGTCCAACCGGAGTGGCGAGCCGGCATCGGGGCCTGGCGCGTCATGACGCCCGTCGACTACGAGGCGCAGTTCTCGATGCGCCGCGGGTACGCACCGTCGTGGGCCGGCTCGCCGCTCGACGTCGTCCTCGGACGGCCCAAGGAGCTGACCCGCTACCGGACCCCGCTCGACAGGTTGTATCTGTGTGGTGCCGGGACGTATCCGGGAGCCGGGATCTGGGGGGTGAGCGGCCGCAACGTCGCCCATGCGATCGCCGCCGACGACGGACGGCGGCTACCGGGCTGCTGAGTTGCCGAACGTGACGACCCCGGCCTCGTCCCGGTAGGGAGCGTCGAGTATCGCCACCCATTCGGGGAGGCACCCTTCGTGGGTCACCTGCTCCCATGCGAACGCGTCGGCCACGGTGTCGAAGCGGGGAACCTCGCTGCTGAGCCCAAGCCGACTGCCAGCGACGTCGTCCAGCGCGGCCAGTTGGGGCGGCACGATCTCGTCGTAGGCCTCGGGGGAACACACGTAGCAGAGGTAGAGCTTGGCGTCGCGGCGGTCCTTGCCGACCTCGCGGGCCGATCGATCCATCTTCTCGGTGTTGCGGGCATCGTTGGCGATCGCTCGGGCCGAATCCATGTCGACCGCCCGGAGGTCGTTGATGATCCAGCGGGCCGCGCCGGCGTAGTGGGCGTATCCGGTAAGGGCCATCTGCAAGACGATGTCCTTCTCGAGCACACCGTGCAGCCGAGCCACATACCCGGTCTCCAGGGGATGAAAGTCGAACGGCATCGGTCGCGATCGTAGACAACGGTCAGGGTGGTTGAGCAAGCACCGTCTCACCGGCGATACTCGCCCACCATGACCATCGAGGCCGTTCCCGTCGATCTCACCCCGTGGTTCCACGGCGACGAGCACGACCGAGATGCCGTCGCCGCGGCCGTCGATCAGGCGTGCCAGGAGACCGGGTTCTTGTCGGTCACTGGCCACGGTGTCGACCCGGCCCTCATCGACGAGATGCTCGCCGTGTGCACCGAGTTCTTCGATCTCCCGATGGAGACGAAGCTGCGGAGCCGCACCGACGATCTGGTCGGCAACCGCGGCTATGCACCGCCGGAGTCCGAGGCGCTGAGCTACTCGCTCGGCATCGATTCGCCGCCGGACCTCTTCGAGGCCTTCAACGCCGGACCAGCCCATGCCCCGGCCGGGATCGACGACGAGGCCCGGTCACAGTTCTTCGCCACCAACCTCTGGCCCGACGATCCGCCGGGCATGCAGGCGGTCTGGGAGCGGTACTGGCAGGCCTGCGCCGAGCTCGGCGACGTGCTCACCGATGTCTTCGCCCGCGCCCTCGGGCTCCCCGACGGCTGGTTCCGTCCGCTCCTCACCGAACAGCCGAGCGTCATCCGCGCCAACAACTACCAGCGAGCCGCGGGGGCGCCGGCCCCGCTCGACGACCAGATGCGGATGGGCGCCCACAGCGACTACGGCAGCATCACCATCCTGCTCGCCGATCGGGTCCCCGGCCTCCAGATCCGCGACGACGCCGGGGCGTGGCACGACCTCCTTCCGCCTGAGAACGGCTTCCTCGTCAACCTCGGGGACCTCCTCGCCGAGTGGACCAACGACCGCTGGCGATCGACCGTGCATCGAGTCGTTCCGCCCCCACCGGGCGATGGCCCTGCTCGTCGCCGGTCGATCGCCTGGTTCCAGCAGCCGAACCACGACGCGATCATCGAGGTGCTCGACGCGTGCACGTCGGCGGACAACCCGGCGAAGTATCCGCCGACCACGGCCGGCGGCCATCTGCTGGCCAAGCTGATGGGCCCGCGCACGGGCAGCGCGGTCGACGTCGACGAGGGATTCCTCGGCTGATCCCGACGGCCGACGACCGACTCGGCGTCAGCTGTTGGAGCGCTGAATCGCCCGCTCGTCGGTGCCGAGATAGCTCGCGATCACCGCGTCGTTGTTGCGGACCTCGTCGGGAGTGCCTTCGGCGATGACGATGCCGGATTCGAGGCAGTACACGCGGTCGGAGATGCTCATCACCAGCGGCATGTCGTGCTCGATCACCACGACCGACGCTTCGAGCTCGGACTGCACCCGCTTGATCAGCGGCCCGAACGCCTCGGTCTCGCGCTGCGCGACGCCACCGGTCGGCTCGTCGAGCAGCAACACCTGGGCGTCGACGGCGAGCAGGCTGCCGAGCTCGACGATGCGACGGGTGCCGGTGGAGAGATTACCGGTGGCCTGATCGGCGTACCGCCCGAGGCCGAGGTAGTCGATGATCTCGTCGGCCTCCGCCCGCTTGGCCCGTTCACGACCCGGCGACGGGGGCACGCCCAGCACCGAGGCGATGAACGGCGAGCGCTGGCGGGCTTCGAGGGCGACCTGGAGGCTCTCGCGCACGGTGAGATCGGGATAGAGGCGGGCGGCCTGGAAGCCGCGGCCGAGACCGACCCGGTGGCGGGCGGCGGCGTCCATCGACGTGACGTCGACGCCGCGCACGTCGACCCGTCCCGTCGACGGGACGAAGCCACTGATGGCGTTGAGCAGGGTCGACTTGCCGGCGCCGTTGGTGCCGATGAGCCCGACGAGCTCGCCGGGCGCCACCGCAAAGCTGACTCCGTCGACCGCGATGTTGCCGCCGAAACGAACCCGGATGTCCTTGGCGGCCAACGCCGGCACACCGTCGTCGAGGGCGGTGCGCTCGCCGCGGGCCGGCGGCGTCTTGGCGACCGCCGGGGTCGCCGTGGCCGGCGGCTCCTCGGGGAGTCGGTCTTCGGCCCGCCGGAGCAGCCAGTCGCGACCGGCGTACACGATCTGCAGCAGGCCCCCCGGGAAGTACATCAGCAGCACCAGCAGACCGATGTTGGAGGTGAACAAGCGCTGGAGGTCGAGCAGGCCGTCGGGGGTGACCTCGGGCAGGCCGCGCACCCAGAGGGCGCCGAGGATCGGGCCGGCAACCGAGCCGAGACCACCGATGATGGCGACCACGACCACCTGCACCGACTCGACCGCCGCAAAGGTCACGCTCGGCTGCAGGCTCGGCACGACCGAGACGAGCAGACCGCCGGCGAAGGCGGCCATGCCTCCCGAAACGGCGAACGCCGCCAGCTTGACCCGGGCGGGCGGGACCGTCGACGCGGCGGCCATCTCCTCGTTGTCGCGCACGGCGATCAGGGTGCGGCCGACACCGCTCGCCCGGATCCGGGCAGCGATCCACGACATCGCCATCAGCGAGCCGAGCACCAGGTAGTAGAGGTTGGCGCGGCTCTCGCCGAAGTCGACCCCGAGGATCTTGGGCGGACGCGCTGGACGCGGGATCGTCGTGCCGCCGGTGAAGACGTCCTGGACCAGCAGCCATCGGGCCGAGGCGACCGCGAAGGCGAGCGTCGCGACGGCGAGGAACAGGCCGCGCACACGAAGGGCGGGCAACCCGACAACCATGGCGAACGCGATGCCGGTGACGGTGCCACCCAGGATCGCGAGCCCCCAGGGCAGATCGGCCGAGACGTCGAACAGGTCGAACGGGACCGGCAGGTCGTGGCCGCTGCTGAGCGCGACCGTCGTGAGACCGCCGACCCCGACGAACGCGAACTGGCCGAGCGACAGCTGGCCCGACCACCCGGTGAGGATCGTGAGCGAGAGCGCGACCATCGCCCACAAGAGGATGATCGTCCACGTGAACAGTCCGCTGTTGGTGGTGACGACAAGCGGCAGCAGCAGCAGCGCCCCGAAGAGCACGGCGAAGCCGATGTGGTTGAGGTTGCGGACCCACCAGATCTGACGGAGGCGTTCAGGGACGGGGCGAACCCGAGGGGCGAGCGACCAGCCACTGTCGTCGCGCTGGGACCGGGCGATCCACAGCACCACGATCAAGACCGCGAGGAACATGAACAGGTCGACGATCGTCTGGTTGGTGGTCGCGACGTTGTCGCGCACCACCTTCTCGATCACGCCGACCGCGACGCCGGCCACCAACACGCCCGGCAGCGAACGCATCCGGGCGAGCAACGACACCACCAGCACGCGGAGCAGCAGGACTTCGGCGAGGGCCTGGCCGGTGTCGTCGACGAGCGCGGCCTGGGTGCCGTTGAGCGGGGCGATCAGGATCGCGGTCGCGGCGGCGAAGGCCCCACTGATCGCCCACACGATGGTCGACACCCGCCGCGGCGAGGTGCCGAACACGCGAGCGGTGTCGGGGTTGCTGGCCGATGCGCGGACGGCGAGGCCGAAACGGGTCCGGGTCAAGAACAGGCCGAGGGCGGCGATCAACACCGGGACCACGAACAGCACGGTGAGCTCCCGCGCCTGGATGCGGAGGTCGTCGGTGGGCTCCCAGGTGACGTCGAACGCGGTCGGGATCGACCCGCCGGCGGTGATGTCGGGGATCCAGCTCACGCGCGCGAGCAACAGGATCTGCCCCACGCCGATCGTCGCGATCAACAACACCAGCCGCGGCGAGGTGAAGAGCCGTCTCACCACGATGAGTTCGACCACCGCCCCCGCCAGCGCACACCCGGCGACGGCGAGCACGAAGGCGAACCACCAGTTTACGTCGTAGTTGACGAGCAGGAGGACGAAGAGGGCGAGCCCGAAGGCACCCATCTCGCCGTGGGCGAAGTTGAGGACCCCGGTCGAGCGGTAGATCAGCACGAAGCCGGCGGCGAACGCCGCGTAGGTGAGGCCGGTGACGACGCCGACCAGGAGCGCTTGTTGGCTGATCTCGATCCCGAGCAGCTCGATCATCCGCCTTCGCCTCCGAGGAAGACGGCCCGAGCGAGGTCGCCGCGCTCGGCGAGCTCTTGGGCGGGACCGGAGAACCGAACCTGCCCCTTCTCCATGAAGATCGCCCGGTCGGCGAACGCGAGGGCGACGTTGAGGGACTGTTCGACGATGACCATCGCCTGCCCCTCCGCCTTCAGCTGCTCGACCACGCCGAGGAGCTCTTGCACGATCACCGGTGCGAGCCCGAGGCTGAGTTCGTCGATCAGCAGGATCTCGGGTTCTTGGACGAGGGTCATCGCCAGGGCGAGCATCTGTTGCTGGCCACCGGACAGGTCCTCGGCGTTCTCGTGGAGTCGACCCTGCAGCGCCGGGAAGCGTTGGATCGCCTTCTCGATGCGGAGGTCGACCTCGATGCCGCTGAGCTCGGTGCCGAGCAGGCTGGCTCGGAGGTTGTCCTCGATCGAGAGCCCGGGGAAGGTGCCGGCGCCGCCGCGCAGCTGCACGATGCCGACCCGGAACCGCGTCTCGGCCTCGGCATAGGTGATCGTGCGGCCGTTCAGGCGAACGACGCCGCGATCGGGGATCCCGAGTCCCGAGACCGCCCGGAGCAGGGTGGACTTGCCCGCACCGTTGGTGCCGAGCAGGGCGACGACCTCGCCCTGGGCGACGTCGAAGTTGACGTCGAACAAGACCTGCACCGGCCCGTAGCTGAAGTCGAGGTTGCGGACCTGCAGCGCCGGCACGTCGTCAGGGTCGGCGAGGATGTTCTTGGTCTCCTCCTGCTCCTCGAGCAACTCCTCGACGGCGAGCGAGATGTCGCGACGGATGTGCTTGGCGCCCTGCTGGATGAGCCAGCCACCGATGACGGCCGCCGCCGGTGCGATCACGAGCATCGCGGTGCGTTCGCTGTAGGCGTCGGAGATCTGCCCGGCGATCAGCCCGCCGAAGAAGCCACCCATCAAGAAGACGAACACCGGCAACAGGGCGAACGCCTGAGAGCGGATGCGGTAGGGCGAGACGGCGGCGATGATCGTGGGCGCGGCGACGAAGCTGGCCGAGATCGCCGACTGGGCCAACGCCATCCCGATCACGAGCGGACCGATCGCCTTGATCGGCAACGCGATCGCGAAGAGCACGCCGGCGAGCATCACCAGGCGACCCTGGAGTCGCATCAGTCGTTCGGGGTCCTGCCGGAAGATCCCGTCGAAGTAGCGGCCGGCGAACGGGATCGCGATCAGCGAGCCGACCCACATCAGCGCCTCGACCGCACCGCGCTCGAAGGCGTCCATCGCGTAGCGATCCTCCAGGAGCAGGTTGAACTGCAGCGGCACTGCGATGAGGGCGAAGCCGAGCACGCCGACCCCGGTGGCCAGGTAGTAGAAGGTGCGGATCTTGCGCAGCCGAGCGAGGGCGGTGCTCATCGACGGCTCGAGCTCGTCGATCTCGAGCGCCTCGCCGTCGCCCAACACGGCGCTCTGATCGAACTGACCGCGAGGCGGTTCCTTCATGCGCATCGCGATCAGCGCGACGAGGACCGGTGGGATCGAGATGATGACGAACGCCCACCGCCATCCGTCGTCGCCGCCGACCATCGCGGCGATACCGCCGACCAGGAGGGGCCCGACCAGCTGACCGAGCGGGCGGCCCAACCCCTCGAACGCGAAGACGCGTGAGCGGGCCTGGATCGGATAGGTGTCGGTGAGCAGCGAGTTCGAGACGGGGATGCGATACGAGTGGCCGATGCCGGCGATGGCGTTGGTCCAGAACAACTGGAACGCGTTGACCACCGCGCCCGAGAGCGCCGTGGCGCCGGCCCAGATGACGGTCATGACCGGGATCAACGAGACCCGCCGGACGCGGTCGGCCAGGGCCGCCATCGGCACCGCGCCGAGCACCAGGGTGACGCCGCCGAAGCCGAGCACGCCGGCCAAGACCGTGTCGGAGATCCCGAGCGAGTCCTGGATGTCGGGGGCGAGCACTCGAATCGCGCGCGGCAGTTCGTCGATCAGGCCCAGCACGAAGAGCATGACGACGGTGAAGCGACCACCCGAGGCCATCGCCTCCTTGAGGGTCATCGGATCGTCGCCGACCCCCGGGAGCAGATCGTCGGGCAGCACCACGCCGGCATCGCGTTCGGCCTGCGCCGCCTGCCGCTTCGCTTCCTCCTCGAGCACCGCCGCGGCAAGCGAGGCCGCGTCGTCGCTTCCTCCCCGCTGTGCTTCGCTCATGTCCCCCTGCCCGGGGTGTGACTTGTGTCGCACCTCACCGGCCGACGAGACTCTAACCACCTGACGAAACGTCAGGTAATCGATAGGGGGACATGCATGCGATCGACCAAGCGCACCAGCCGCTGGTTCGTCCTGCTGTTCGTCTTCGCCCTGTTCGCCTCCGCGTGCGGTGGTGAGGTCGACGACGCAGCCGACGACAACGACGACGGGGGCGGCGACACGTCCACCGATGACGGCGGCGGCGACGCCGACGACGGGGCCGACGACAGCGGAGACGCCGACGACGGAGCCGACGACGGCGGGACCGATGACGGCGACGCTGGCGACGACGACTCCGGCGACGCCGGCGACGACGCCGCCCCCCTGCCGAACTTCTACGACGACCCGCGCGGCGGCGTCTTCGTCGAGTTCCAGGAGTCGTTCGACCGCGGCGACCACCCGTTCACCCAGATCAACACCTTCTGCACCGACACCGGTGACGCAGCCGACCGAGTCGAAACCGACCCGGGGATCACCGCCGACACCATCTCGATCACCCACATCAAGTCCAAGCTCGAGGACGCGGTCGCGATCGGCTTCGGTATCCCGGTCGGCGACATGAACGAGATGTTCCGAGTCTTCACCGACTACATCAACACCGAATGTGGCGGTATCCGTGGCCGCATGCTCGAACTCGACACCATCGAGGTCGCCCTGTTCGGCCCGACCACCCAGGACGAGCGAAACGCGGCGTGCCTCGAGGCGACCGAGGACAACAACGCGGTGATGATCCTCAACAGCTCCGGCTTCCAGGGCTCGGCGGTGCTGTGCATCGTCGAGGAGAAGGAGACGATGTTCGTCTCGACCCAGGGCCAGCCCGACGAGTTCATGGAACGCGGCCAGGGCCGCCTCGTCAGCCTGTCGAACACCAACTCCGAGAACCTCGGCTTCGCGGCCGCCGACCTGCTCGCCTCGGGTCAGCTCGCCGCCGGCGACGTCATCGGTGTGGTCGCCCCCGACACGCCAGGCCAGCCCGAGGACATCGAAGCCAACCTCGTCGAACCGCTCCGCGAGGCCGGCCTCGAAGTCGTGTTCGACGTGATCGGCTGTGGCGGCGGCACCGTCTGTGTCGAAGGTGTTCCGGAGTCGGTCACCAACATGCGCGACGCCGGCATCGAACACTTCTTCAACACGATGGGCATCCTCACCGCCCCCGGCTACATCGACGAGATGGTCAACCAGGGCTTCGAGCCCGGCGACGTGCAGTTCTACGCCTCGGACTTCAACAGCCAGGCCAGCGAGCTCGTGTCGGGCCAGATCGCCAACAACCCGACGTCGGGCGATCTCTACAACGGCGCGATCATCGTCGACTTCCGCGACACCGGGGGCTACCGCGCCGACGGCTACGAGCCGACGCCGTACCAGGAGATGTGTGTCGGGACCTACAACGACAACAACGACATCGGCGCCAACCACCAGTGGGAGGACCAAGGCGGTGACTCGGCCTACGGCATGGCGACGTCGATCTGCACGATCATGCGGGTGATGGCGCGGGCGATCTACGACGCCGGCGACAACCCGACCCGCGCCGACGTCGAGTCGGCGCTGGCCAACCTCGGCCCGGTCGACCTGTCCGCGATGATCCCGGCGAGCATCACGCCCGACAAGGGCCAGATGCCCGACGTCATCCAGACCCAGGACTACAGCTTCCCGTGCACCCAGGCGTTCCCGTACGTGCGAGCGAGCGGCGACGCGGTCTGCATCACCGGCCGGGGCGACTGGCGTCCCGCCCCGCGCTAGGTCCGGTCTCGATCGACGACCGGGTCTGTCCGACGATTGGGGGATCGTCGGACGGGCTCGGTCGTTGCTGGCTCATGACCTTCACCCGAACGCCCGGCACCACCGATGACCACTGACGCGTCCGGCCGGCGCGTCCTCGTGGTCGGCGCCTCCTCGGGCATCGGTGCCGCGGTCGCCGGCGCGGCGATCGACGCTGGTGCGGATGTGGTCGTGTCCGCGAGACGTCGCAGCCGACTCGACGAAGTCGTGGCCGCGCACGGGGGCGGTCACGCGATCACCGCGGACGCAACCGATCCGACGTCGGTGCGGGAGATGGTCGGCGCGGCCGCCGACCGGCTCGGCGGGCTCGATCTCGTCGTCTACGTCGCGGGCTCGGGCCTCGTCCAGCCACTCGCGGAGATCGATCCCGAACGGTGGGCCGACATCTTCGGCGTCAACGTCATCGGGGCCAACCTCGTCGCCGGCGCCGCGCTCCCCCACCTGGCCGACGACGGCATCGTTGCGTTCATCTCCTCGCGCACGGTCGACGACGTCAACGCCCACTTCGCCGCCTACTCCGCCACCAAGGCGGCACTCGACCAGTGCATCGCCACCTGGCGGGTCGAGCATCCACACCACCGATTCGTCCGGGTCGTCATGGGCAACGCCCAGCCCACCGAGTTCGCCGACCACATGGGCGACCCGAACGCGGTCGGGACTGCGCTCAACCGCTGGATCGAGCAGGGCATCGACGTCGCCAACATGATGGACACCGGCGAGGTCGGGGCTGCGCTGATCGCCGCCCTCAGCACCGCCCTCGATCACCCCACGATCGACAGCTCCGAACTCCGCTTCGACGCCCGCCCCGAAGCGGCCGACCCGGGAGGACCCCGATGACCGACCATGCCGACGGACGCTGGGAACGCGGCGAGGAGAAGATCGCCGAGGTCTATGCGGGCAACGTCGTCCCGATCCCCAAGGGAGCGATGCCGTTCTATGACGTCATGCTCGAGACGATCTTCGGCACGGTGTGGGATCGACCCGAGCTGTCGATCCGTGACCGCCGGCTCCTGATCATGGGGGTGATCGCCGCGTCGGGATCGGTGGAGACGTGGCGGATCCAGGCCCGCTCGGCCCTCGCTCGGGGCGAGCTCACCCCCGATCAGCTCCGGGAGTGCCTCATCCAACTCGCGCCCTACGCCGGCTACCCGAACGTCGCCGACTTCGCAGGGCCGACCGAGGACATCATCCAGGCGTTCGAGGAGGCCGAGCCGAGCGATGGTGGCGACACCAAGCCATGACCGCGCCGCTCGTCTACAACCCCTACGCGTTCGCTCTCCACGACGACCCGTACGTCACCTATCGCCGGCTCCGGGACGAGGAGCCGGCCTACTGGAACGACGAGCTCGACTTCTGGGTCCTGAGCCGGTTCGACGACGTGCAAGAAGGCTTCCGGGACCACGCGACCTTCTCGTCGGCGGGCGGCGTCGCGCTCGAGGCCCGCCGCCGGATCGGCTCGAACGATGCCTCGTTCCAACAGATGATCGACCTCGACCCACCCGATCACACCGCGTTTCGTTCGATCGTGTCTCGGGTCTTCACCGGCCGCCGCGTCGCCGCGATGGAAGACGAGGTCCGCCGCATCGTCGACGGGTACATCGACCGCGTCATCGAGCACGGGACCTGTGACCTCGTCCACGACATCTCCGGACCGTTCCCGATGGACGTCATCAGCGCGGTTCTCGGGATCCCCGAAGCCGACCGGGAGGCGTTGCGTCACTCGGCGGACAAGATCCTGATCCGTGAGGACGGATCGATGGAGATCCCCGCGGCGGCCCTCGACGGGATGTTCGAGCTCCTCGGCTATTTCGTCGACGATCTCGCCGCCCGGCGCCAAGGAGACCGCGTCGGGCTCATCACCGAACTCCTCGAGGCCGAGGTCGAGGGGCGCAAGCTCACCGACGAAGAACTCCTCGGGTTCTGCGTGTTGTTCGTGATCGCCGGCCATGAGACCACGACCAAGATGGTGGCGAATGCGGTCGAGCTGCTCGCTCGCCACCCCGACCAACAGCAGCGGTTGGCGAGCGAGCCCCCTCGGATGCCCCATGCGGTCGAGGAGGTCCTCCGGTTCCACAACTCCACCCAGTACATGCACCGGACCCTCACCCGCGACATCGAACGTCATGGCGCGACGATGCGCGAGGGCGACTCGGTGCTGCTGTTGATCGGGGCCGCCAACCACGACGAGCGCGAGTTCGGTCCCACCGCCGGGAGCTTCGACATCACCCGCACCCCCGATCGCCATCTGGCGTTCGGCCATGGCGCCCACTTCTGCCTCGGCGCCGCGCTCGCCCGGCTCGAAGGGCGGGTGGCGCTCGAACAGATCCACGCTCGCATGCCCGACTACGAGGTCGACCACGAGCAGAAGGTCCGGTTCCATTCCTCGAACGTGACGGGGTGGACGAGCCTCCCGATCGCCTTCACGCCCGGCCGCCGGACCGGAGCAAACCGATGAGCGCGTGGCCCGAGACCCGCCTGACGATCGACGGCCGGTTGGTCGAG
>CAZEML010000082.1:0-17084 GCA_964513285.1 uncultured Candidatus Nemicrothrix sp. | reverse complement strand
CCAGACGGTCGACAGCCCGTTCGACCGAGCCGATGAGCTCCGAATGGGCGACGAGGGCACCTTCACGGTCATCCGGGACGGCGAGATCATCGTGGTGCCGATCGAGGAACTCGAAACGGCGTTGGAGGCTGAGCGATTCGTCGAACCCTCACCTACCGCGGCTCCGACCACCACTGCGGCGGTCTCGCCACTCGTCGTCCCGACGGCGCAACCGGTGCCCACCGGCGCTTGCGATCCGACGCCCTACAGCGATCCGCGCGTCGTGGACGGTCGCGTGCTGGTACTCGGCGGATGTGGGGTGTTCGTGGCCGATCCCACTGGGGTGGTCGAGCCGCTCGCCGACGTCTGCGGCACACCGTTCTGGCTCGACAGGCAGGCGGGGTCCGGCGCCGCGCCGTGGATCGTATGCGAAGGGCAGCTGGTGGAGATCGACCCGGAGACCGGTGAGGCGATTCGCGCGTTGGCGCCGCGTACGGGGTTGGAACGGGTGCTCTTCGAAGGCGACATCGCCACCCTGCAACTCGTCGACGGCGGCTACGGCGTGATCGATGCATCGACCACCGAGGTGTTGTGGCACGACGAGGGCCTCTCGCGCAGCGTCTGGATCGCAACCGACGGCCAACGCGTCTTCGTCCCGCATGACGACGGCACCGTGGTCGCCCGCGATGCCCGCACCGGTCAGGCACTCTGGCAGCAGCGGTTCCCCGCTGTGGCCCGGTCGATGCTGAGTGACGACGAGTGGCTGTACGTCACCGATCTCGCCGCTGGGCTCCACGCACTTGACCCGGCCACGGGTGAGATTGCACACGAAGTGGCACTCGGTGACGTCGGCGATCTTCGAATCGCGGCGGACGAGCGAGTCGTGGTGGTCGAAGGCGCTGGTGAAGCACTCGTCCGGATCTTCGAGCGTGAGACGTTCGTGGTCATCGCCGAGCGGGCGACCGCCGTACCCGGAGCACCGACGGTGATCGACGACGGCATGATCGTCGTCAACGCAGCACCGGGTGGCGGGCTCGTGGTCTATGACCTCGGCGGCAATGAACTCGCCGTCGACGAAACGAGCTCTCCCTTCGTGCGGCCCGCGATCTCCGACGGTGTCGTCTACTTCCAGACGCCGTTCGATCAGAACCTCGCCACCATCGGGCCGGGCTGAAAACCGAAACGACCCCCGCCGGTGGCGAGGGCCGTGTTCAGCGCGCCCGGAGAGATTCGAACTCCCGACCTTCTGATCCGTAGTCAGATGCTCTATCCAGCTGAGCTACGGGCGCAGTCCCACCGAAGTGGGCGCCGACCCAGTGTAGAGGGACGTCTCCATCCCTCAACCAGCGAATCGGCTTGGCGGAGACGGAGGGATTTGAACCCTCGAACGCCTTACGACGTTACTTCCTTAGCAGGGAAGCGCCTTCAACCTGGCTCGGCCACGTCTCCGTGTACTCCGAAGAGTACGAGCGCTGAGGTTAGCGCCTGGCTCCATCGGTGAGGCAGGGTTGCGGGATGAGCGAACGCCCGGAAATCGTGACCGTCCTCGAACCCGAGGACGAATACACCCACGAACCCGACGCGGCGTCGAACTACAACGAATCGATGTACCTGAACGGGTTCGATCTCGATCAGGGCCTGGGGGCCTGGTTTCGGCTCGGCAACCGGGTGAATGAGGGCTACGCCGAGATGTCAGTCTGCCTGTATCTGCCCGACGGTCGGGTGGGCTTCATGTTCGGCCGACCCAAGATCGAGACCAACGACGCCATGAACGCAGGAGGCCTCGAGATCGCGGTCGAGACGCCGTTCGAGCACCTCACGATCAGCTACGACGGCAAGGTCGTCGTGCTCGACGAGCCCGAACAGATGACGAATCCCCGCGAGGCGTTCCGAGAGAACCCGATGGTCGAGTGCAGGGTCCGGCTCGACGTGCGCGGCGTGTCCCCGATGTACGGCGGCAAGCCGCAATACGCCGACGGCACCGAGATCGAGACCGACGCCCAGAACTCCTTCGCCAAAGCCCACTACGAACAACACACCCGGGTGACCGGAACGATCGAGGTCGGTGACGAAGCCTGGGACATGAACGGTCTCGGCCTCCGCGACAAGTCGTGGGGCCCTCGCTACTGGCAGGCGCTCTCGTGGTACCGATGGACGCCGATGATCTTCGACGAAGGGTTCGCCTTGATGCTGTCGATCATCGGCCGCCCCGACGGCAAGGCATCGCGCCGCAGCGGCATGGTGCTCGAGGGCGACGAGTACCACCACATCGTCGACTGCCGGATCGAGTCCGACTACGACGACCTCCACCACCAGACCGCGATGCGGATGTGGGCCAAGAGTGAGACGGGCAAGGAGTACGAGATCACCGGGCGAGTCAATGCCCTGATCCCGCTCCGAAACCGACGGAAGGATCCCGAGGGCAACGAGCTCTTCACCCGCATCACCGAGGCGATGACGACCTTCGAGTGCGAACACGACGGGGTGCTGAAGACCGGCATGGGCATGACCGAGTACCTCGATCAGGTGGTCGACGGGAAACCGATCGGCCCCGACTACGACGGCGGCGTCGCCTGAGCCGCGCTCAGTTCTCGGGGAAGTTCTCGGGCAGCGGCCGGAGCTGAAGGCCAACGAGCGGAACGACCTGCGAGAGCGTGAGGCGAGACGGTGCTCCCATCACGACGATGTCGTCCGCGACGAGCTCACACGTGAACATTCCGGGAGCGAAGTTGCAGCCGTCCTGTCCGTGGCCCCAGACGATCCAATCGAGCTGGCCACGGTCCCAGACGCGTTCGAGCTCCCAGGTCCGTCGCTCGTAGATCGGGAAGATGACCGTCGCCGTCGAGCCGAGCGTGTCCTCGGTGAGAGCCGAGCACGACCATGCGGTGGTCGAACTCCATGACAGCACCACGGCGTCGGAATGATCGGCCATAACCTGCTGGAGGTCGTCACATCGTTGCTCGATGAGGTCGAGTTGCACCAGGTCGATGGCCCCGGTTGCCGTGATCTCATCGACGAAGTCACCCGGGCTGTCGGTCGCGGCTCGAACTCCGATCCCTGCAATTGCGAGGACGGCGATGCCGGCCGCAATCGCTCGCTGACTTCGGGGGCTGAGGCCGAGCACGGCAACGAGCACGATCACGAGGAAGGGCAGTGCCATCAGGCCGCGTCCGACCGACGGAAGCGCTACGGCGAACTCTGCGCTCCGAAGCGACCCGACGCTCGAGAAAAAGATGGCGAGCGCGGCCGTTCCGGTGGCCGTGGCGAGCCGCGCCGCCAGGGTTCCGCGTCGCGCGATCAGAACCACGATCGCGGCGAGCGCGACGAGGACGGCTGCGGTCCGCAGCAGCGGCGACATCAACGCCTCGGGGCCGTACTCGCGTAGCGCCCGCGTCGGGTTCCGGAGGTGCCACTCGATCGGCTTGCGAGCGAGTTGGAGACCGGGGCTCGGATGGAGGTCGTACGCCGGATGGGCATCGTGGTTCGCGGCGCGGCCGACGGCGAGTGCGAGGGGAACGACGGCTCCGGCGAGCAACCCGGGCCAGGGCAGTGTCCGTCGGTCGGTCGTGAGCAGCCACACGCCGACCGGGCCGACGAGCAACAGCGTCGAGGTGTCGAGCAGCACGCCGATTCCGGCCAGCGAGACGAACGCCGCCCAGCGGCGGGCCGGGCTGCGAACACCCAGAGCGGCGGCGACACCGAGGACGGCGAGCTGGCGCGGGACCGCAGTGACCCAAAGGAGTCGCACCGCACTGTTGTCCACCGTCAAGGCGACGGGTAGCAGGAGCGTGGCGGCGGCCAGCCACGGCTGATCTCGCCGGCAAAGAGCCCAGGCCAGGGCACTCCAGGGGAGGAGCGCCATGAGGAACATGCCGACCGAGAATGCGACCGGATCCGAGAGCCCGAGGGCGCCGAGGATCGCGGCGGGAACGGCTTCGAGAGAGCTGTCGTAGAACTGCCCGGGGAAGTCGATCTGGTACACGTCGCCCCGTCGAAGATCCCGGGCGACATCCCACAACACCGCTTGATCCTCGAACGCGACCCGACGGCCGACCACAACATGCAGGTGGAGGAAGTGGAGGACCATCGCGATCGCAGCGACCGCGATGGCGGTGCTCTCGCGGCGTTCCGCCGTGCCCATCGCCTCCACCCGTCGATCTTCGCATGTGCTCGCTGCCGGCTGATCGATCAGGAATGGGACCTCCTGTCCGGCTGGGCCATGATGATGCGATGGTTGACCGCCACGAAGCCGTCGACATCGGCCGATCCATCCTCGTCGGTGTCGCGCTCGATCAGCTGCGGGTGCGGAGCCGACCGATCTTCATCGGGATCGGCGTCGTGGCCGTGGTCGGCCTGATCGGTGCCGTGTTGCTCGACGACGTGCTTCGCGTGGTCTGCGTCGTCGTCATGATCGCGGCGGTCGCGGCGTTGATCGTCGGGCTCGTCCTTCGAGCCGCGGCCGGCTGGTTGCTCCGACGGGTCGCCCCGCCGGCCCAGGTGGCCGACCACCGTGACGCGATCCAAGACGCCATCGACCAGCTCGCTCTCCCCACCGGCCCCGTCAGCGGGCTGAAGTTCGCCTGGGGGCTGCGCGACGGCATCGATGACGAACTCGCGAACGCCGCTGAAGTGATCTCGACCCTGAGGGAGCGCCTCGATGTCTGACGAACAACTCGCCGCCGCCTGGGACACGTTCACCCAGCAGCTCAACGCCTTGGGGCACGAGGCCCTCGCGTCGGCGCCGACCGACGCGGACAAGGTCGACGGGCTTCGCTTCATCCTCCGCCAGCTCGGCTACCGCGAGGAACAGTTCCTCGAGTACCCACCCCACACCCAGCCGGAGTTCTTCTTGCCGGAATCGCCGGTGCGGAAGGTCTTCGCCGACTGCCCAGACACGATCTATCGGCAGTTCACGGTCAGCCCGGGCGGGATCTACCGCCTCACCGGAACGCGGGGCGCATCGCCGTACATCTCCTTCACCGCTTACCGGGCGGCGGTGAGCGACCGGGTGGTCGACGACCTCCACGACGGCGAGCTCGGGATCGCCGCCGACGGCACGTTCGAGCTGACCATCGGCGGTCCCGAGCAGCCGAGCAACTGGCTCGACCTCGGTGACGACGCCGCGTTCGTCATCATCCGGGAATACACCCACGACCGGGTCGATGGTGTGAAGGCCACCTTCGAGGTCGAGCAGCTGTCGCCCGAACTCGGTCATCGCCCCGAGCTCGACGCGTCCACGTTCGAAGCGGCCCTCGGCCGGATCAGCCTCGGCCTGATGTTCGGCAACCAAGCCTCGGCGCGACTGTCCGAGGAACTCAGGCAGCGACCCAACCGCATGAACGAGGCCGCCGCCGATCTCGTCTCGGAGATGGCCGGCACGCCGCACAACTACTACCAGCTCTGCTACGTCCAGCTGGCCGAAGGCGAAGCCCTCGAGCTCGAGCTCACCCCGCCGCCGTGCCGGTACTGGAGCGTGCATCTCAACAACTGGTGGCTCGAGTCGCCGGAGTTCCGTGACGGCCAGTCGGTGTGCATCAACGACAGCCAAGCGGTCCGGGGCGACGACGGGCGGATCACCATGCTCGTCGGGCCCGACGACCCCGGCGCCGGGAACTGGCTCGACACCAAGGGTCGGCGAGAGACGATCCTGCTCGCTCGCTACCTGCTGCCCGAAGACGAGCTGCCACCGATCACGACCCGCATCGTGACGATCTGATCACCCGCCGGTTTCGTCCAGCGCGGTTTCATCCCCGCGCTTCGACCAGCGCTTTGATGCCCTCGACGGTCGCAGCCATGTTCGTCGACCACGCCCCCAACCGGTTCGCGACGATGTCGTCCTCACGGTCGGGCTGAGCCTCGATCGCCGGTGACAGGCCCGACACGCCCGGCCCCATCGTCGATTGGAACCACAGTCGGGTCCGGCCCTCGGTGGGCTCGATGGTGAACCACCACTCGGCCGCGCCACCGTCTGGCGACTGCACCCGCCAGCCGAACAGCCGACCCTCGTCGAACTTCGTGATCACACACTCGACGTCCCATTCCCAGCCGAGCTCGGGATGCTTGTTGTACCCGCGGAAGCTGGCGCCGAGCGCGGGGCCGTCGGGTGCGTTCTCCCATTCGGCCTTCTGTAGCTCGTCGGAGAACTGCACCGGCGTGGCGGGGTCGCTGATCACGTCCCACACGATCGAGGGTTCTGCGTTGACCAGGAGGCCCCAGCCGATCCCGGGTTGATCGTCGTACTTCACGAGCGATCTCGGTCGGCGCTGCCGACGATCTCGAAGCCGTCCTCGGTGAAACCGACTTCGACACCCCGGTTGATGCTCACCCAGTCGCGGGCGTTCAGGTAGGTCTCGAACGTCTTGGCGATCGCGACCTCGTCGTGCTTCTGCTTGGGCTGCTGGAGTTCGTAGAGGAACGGGAACTCGACCCAGGCGGTCACCGCGTCCCACAGTCGCATCGCGGCATCGCCGGTCGGCGGTTCGATCAACACCGGCCCGAACAGGCAGTGCTCGCTCCCGTCGGCTCGGGTGAAGAACATCGTCGGGACGCCGTAGCCGCCGGCGTCCATCACCCGCTGGTGCTCGTCACGGACCTCGTCGTGGGTGGTCTCGTCGGCGATCGCCTGATCGACGAGGGCCGGGTCGAGCCCGATCTCCTCGATGAGGTGACGAGCCACCTCGGGGTCGTGGGGGCGGTGGCCCTCTTCGTGCAGGGCCCGGCCGGCGCGCTCGTACCAGCGGTCGAGGTCGTCCATCGACGTCCGACGAAGGAGAGCGCCGATCCGCAGCATCGACCAGCCGTAGCTCCACTCCCGCTCCCACGGGTGCTTCTTGCCTTCGACCCGGTTGACCTCCTCGAGCGAGAAGAACCGCCAGTTGATCTCGATGCCGTTCTGGCTGCGGACGTCACGGATCCACTTGGCCGTCTGGTAGGCGTACGGGCACATGACGTCGAAGTGAAAATCGACCGAGGTGATGTCGGGCTTCATGTCGACAGTGCAGCCCTTGGATCGGGTCTCGCGCAAGTGCGTGGTGCGGTCATGGCGGCTTCGTTCAGCATTCCGCCACGATCGTCGCCGAGCCTGACACCTGTCTGACGAAATCGGCCGTCTGGTTCACGTTGACGAAATCGGCGTGGAACACGGCTTCCGTACCGTCGCCAACGTGTACGACGCCGTGGACCCGTTCATCGGCACGGAGGTCACCGACCTGCCGACGCCCGGCGGGATCGCCGCGACCTGGTGGCGGCCCAAGCCACAGATCGGCAACACCCATCCTGGGGCGACCTATCCGTTCGGCATGGTGTCGGCCTGTGCGTACTCCGGCGCCTACCCGACGGGTTACGGCCTCTACGACAAGGCGACCGAGGGAGTGCCGACGGCGCTCCATGATCGGCAGGTCGCCTCGGGGTTCACGCACTTCCAACAGTCGGGCACGGGCGCGATCCGCAAGTACTACAACTACGTCCGCGTCACCCCGATGCTCGAACCGCTCGACGGGCTCGGCACCGAGTGGGCGCTCAGCGACGAGCGGGCCGAACCGGGCTACTACCGAGCCCGGTTGGCGACCGGCATCGACTGTGAGCTGACCGTCGGGCCGAAGTCGGCCGTGCATCGCTACACGTTCCCGGCTCACCGCGATGCTCGGGTGGTCATCGACGTGACCAACGGCGGGCTCGGGATCGATCACGGCCAGACGGTTCCCTCCCGGGCCCACCTGCAGGTCGTCGCCCCCGGGGTCGCGCAAGGCGAGATCGTCGTCGAGGGCGTGCCACTCGCGATCCACGTCGAGTGCGACACGCCCGAGTGGAAGCAGATGCTCTGGTACGACCGGCGCCTGATGGCGGGCGGAAGCCGCCTCGACTTCGACTCGATCCGTCAGACCACGCTGCGACCGTTCGGCATCCTGCTGCTCGGTCCGACCGAGTCGGGCCAGTCGGTCGAGCTCCGCGTCGGGTTCTCGTTGCGAGGGGTCGAGCAGGCCGAGCGCAATCTGCGGGCTGACCTCGAATCTCACGAAGGGGGCTTCGACGAGCGTCGGGCCCGGACCCGGTCGGCGTGGCGGAGCCAGCTCGACACCATCCGGGTCGAAGGCGGGACCTCCGAACAGCGGACGACCTTCGCGACCGCCGCCTACCACGCCGCGATCAAGCCGTGCCTCGCACCCGACGAGAGCCCGTTCTGGCCGATGGACGGGGCCTTCGCGTTCGACATCGCGACGATGTGGGACATCTACAAGACGCAGCTGCCCTTGCTGGCCGCGACCGCCCCCGACGTCGCGGTCGAGCTGGTGCAGGCACTGATCCAGGTCGCGGCGGAGGAAGGCAACCTTCCGATCGGGTACCGCATGTCGCGCGGCGCCGACCGCTTCTTCCGGCAGGCGAGCGCGCTGGCCCACACCTTCTTCGCCGACGTCTGCGCCCTCGGGCTACCGGGCATCGACTGGGAGTGGGCACTGCTGCACATGCACACCGACCTGCGCCGGTTCTACGGCGAGGAGTACCTCGAGCACGGCATCGCCCACCCGGTCTCTCACACCCTCGACCTCGCCATCGGACATCACTGCACCGCGAAGGTCGCCCGCCATGTCGACGACCACGCCCTCGCCGATCAGCTCGACGCGCTCGCCGGCCGGTGGCGCAACGCGTTCGACCCGCAGACCGGGCTGCTCGTCGATTCGACCTTCTACGAGGGTGGCCGCTGGAACTACTCCTTCCGGCTCCTGCACGACATGGCCGCACGCATCGAGCTGGCGGGCGGAGAGGACCGGTTCACCGACTTGCTCGACGAATTCTTCGGGTTCGGTGCCGAAGCGGTGAAGCAGCTGGGGGAGTCCCCCAGCGCCGCGGAGGTGGCGGCGGGCTATGCGCTCAATCGCTTCGAAGGCCTCAACAACGAGCCCGACATGGAGGTGCCGTGGGCGTACCACTGGGTGGGCCGCCCCGACCGCACCGCGGAGATCGTGCACGCCATCATCACGACCCAGTTCGGTGTGGGCCGCGGCGGGCTTCCCGGGAACGAGGATTCGGGTGGTCTCAGCGCCTGGTACGTGTGGGCGTCGCTCGGGTTGTTCCCCGTCGCCGGTCACGGGCTCTTCCTGATCAACGCGCCGGCCTTCCGACACGCTCGGATGCGCACCGGCTATTCCGACGTCGTCATCGAGACGACCGGCTTCGTCGCTCCCGAGATCGACGGACCCGTCTCCTACGTGCAGGGGGTGCGGGTCGACGGCCGACCGCTCGACCGTTCGTGGATCACCAACGCCGAGCTGCACGCCGCGAGCCGGATCGAGCTCGATCTCGGCCCTGCGCCGTCGGCCTGGGCGACCACCGACCGACCGCCGAGTCACTCCACCACCGAAGCCCTCGAGATCTGAATCCCCCGACCAACACCCAGGAGGTGTCAACGATGATCAAGCCCCTGTCCCCCGATGTCCGTCGTCTCGTGATCGTCGTGCGCGCCGATCCGGTGATCTGTGGTCACTCCGGCGAAGCCCGCAACCTCGCCGAAGCCGCGCTCGAACGGGGCTTCACCGACGTGCGCATCCTCACGTGGCCGTTGGAGGCGATCACCGAGCTGCCGTTGAAGCCGCTCGATTCGGTCAAGCCGTACTCGCCCGGCATCACGGTCGAGCGCCCCGACCCGGTCGGCGACTACAAGATCCCCGACGGCCGGTTCTGCGCAGGGCTGGTGGGCCGCCTCGTGGAGCTCTTCACCGACGGTGTCCCGACCGCGGCCCTGTCGCTCTATCTCGCGCCCCACGCGAACGTGATCGCCGAAGCGATGTCTGTCGCCCGAGCCATGAAGGGCGATGTCCCGGTGACGACCTATGCCGAAGCGGTCGGCTCCGACATCACCAACGTCGTGCGCTCGTGTGTCGAGGAAGGGCGGCTCGGCGCCGCGGCGCACGCGTTCGTCACCTACCTCGGCAACGACGTCTGTGTCGCCGTGTCCGCCTACACGAAGGAACTCATCGTGGCGGCTGCGGAGGAGGTCGACGAACGCCTCGGCACGACGTTCGCGGACGAATGCCGACAGCGGGTCGAGATCTCCTACCCGGCGATCAACACGGCGGACTTCACCGAGACCACCGATGAGGAGATCACCGCGGTGGTCGACCGTCGAGAACTCGTTCGGGACGAGTACGTGTTGTTCCTCGCTCGCATCACGCCGGCCAAGGGGGTCGATGATCTCCTCGAGGGCTTCGCGATGTCGGAGGCTCGCCACCACGTGCGGCTGGTGATCGCCGGCACCGGCAAGGAGCGCGAGGCGATGCGGGTCAAGGCGGTCGACCTCGGGCTCGGCGGCCGGGTCGACTTCTTCGACGATGTCGGCGACGAGGAGAAGAACGCGCTGATGGCCGGCGCCGCCGCGTATGTGCTCCCGAGCAAGCCGCGGCCGGAGTTCACCGAGACGTTCGGCATCTCGATCGTCGAGAAGATGCTCGCCGGCGGTGGGCCTGTCGTCACGACCGAGACGGGCGGCATCCCGGAGGCGGTCGGTGACACGGCGACGATCGTGCGCCCCGACTGCCCGGCCGACGTGGCCGAGGCGCTCGATGAGGTCGTGCTCGAGATCGCCCGCGACGAACGCGAGGCCCGCGAGGACAAGGCCCGTACCTACGCCATGCAGTTCGATCGCCAGCAGGTGTTCGACCGGCTCTTCGGGCGGGGGTTGTTCGCCGAAGCGAGTTAGTTCGCGAGGGAATCGAGTTCGAGGAACCGGACCGGTCGACGGTCCGGTTCGACGCGCCCGAGAACTCGCGGTTGACGTGATGTAACAGGTGATACACAGTGTGTAGCGAACGTTACATACCGAAAGGGGCCGTCATGGCCGTCTCCACTGAGTCCTCCTCCATCTCCTCGGAGTTCCCGTTCGAGTCCCGCTACGTCGACGTGCTCGGCTCGCGGATGCACTACATCGAGGAAGGGGAGGGCGATCCGATCGTCTTCCTCCACGGCAACCCGATGTCGTCGTATCTGTGGCGGAACATCCTTCCCCATCTCGCCGACCAGGGGCGCTGCATCGCCCCGGACCTCATCGGCATGGGCAAGTCCGACAAGCCCGACATCGCGTACCGGTACGACGATCAGTACCGCTACCTCTCGGCGTTCCTCGAGCAGATGGACCTCGGCGACAACGTGACCCTCGTGCTCCACGACTGGGGATCAGGGCTCGGCTTCCGTTGGGCGCACGAACACAAGGAACGCATCAAGGGCCTTGCGTTCATGGAGGCGATGGTCCGTCCGCTGACCTGGGACTTCATCCCCGGCCCACAGCGGATGGCGATCCGGATGATGCGGTTCGCGCCGATGGGCTTCTTGATGAGCAGCGTGGGCAACATCTTCGTGAAGAAGATGATCCCCGACATGATCCACCGTGAGCTGCCCGCCGAGGTCAAGGCCGCCTACGCCGAGCCCTACCCGACGGTCGCCAGCCGAAAGGCGATCACCCAGTGGCCTCGCGAGCTGCCGATCGACAACAAGCCGGCCGACAACGCCGTCCACGTCAACGGGTTCACCGATTGGCTGCAGACGAGCGACGTTCCGAAGCTGCTGTTCACCGCCAGCCCGGGCGCCGCGATCACCGAAGTCGAGGCCGAGTGGTGTCGCGAGCACCTTCCGAACCTGGAGGTGGTCGACATCGGCAACGGACTCCACTTCATCCAGGAGGACAACCCGCACCTGATCGGAGAGACGATCTCGGGTTGGTATGACCGTCTCTGAGCGCGAAGCTCAGCTCGTGAGTGACGAACGCCCGGTCAAAGAGCGGCTGCTCGAGTCGGCGACCGAGCTGATGGCCGAACGCGGCTTCGCCGGCGTGTCGGTGCGGGAGATCTGCACCGCCGCCGGCACGAGCATCAACATGCTGCACCACTACTACGGCAGCAAGCAGGGGATGTACGACGCCATCATCGAGCAGTTCAGCGATGAGGTGTTCGCCGTGCCGATGCGGTTGCTCGACACGGCCCCGAAGTCGGCCGACGACTTCGTGTCCCGCATGGAGCTGCTCTTCGACGCAACGGCGGACGCCTACGTCACCAACCGGTCGGTGCTCCTGGTCGTGATCCGCGAACAGGCGTCACCGTCGGCGCTCCCTCGGTACCAGGCGGCGCTCGCCGACTTCATCGCCCAGGCGCAGGCGGCCGGGTTCGTCCGGGCGGGTGTCGACGCGTCGATGGTGGTCGGCTTCATGCTGGACCGCATCCTCAACCAGGTGCAGATGGCGCCGTGGATCACCGAGCACTACGGCACCGACCTCTTGACCGACGAGGACTACCGACGCCGCTGGACCCGGGCCAACCTCGACGTCTTCCTCCACGGCGTCGTGGCCTGACGGCTCAGCCGCCCGTTCCGGCCGGTAGCCCGACCGCCATGGCGCCTCCGATGAGCGCAGAGGTGTGGAGAAGGCCGAGTGCGTCGAGGAGCTCGTCGTCGAGCGCGCCGCCCAGCACGTACGCGGCCAGTCCGTCGGCAGCGGCGCGAAGCGAGAGGTTCTGGTGTGCGTGCCCGACCTGCTGCAGGGCGAACCGAAGGGCGCGGTCGCCGTACTTGTACCGCAGCTCGTCGAGATGGATGACGCTCACGATCAGGACATGCGGCTCGCCCTCACACTCCAGGGAGAAGAGGCGCCGGCGTTCGTTCCGGTCCGGCGCGGGGCCGACTCGGGCGAGTGCATGATCCCTCGCTCGGTACTGGAAGGTCTGCTCGGCGAAGGGCTCGGCGACGGCCCCGCACATCACGTAGGTGAACCTCGACTCGATACCGCCGGCCGCCGGGATCAGCGTGTCGCCAACGCTGCTGAGCAGGCGTCCGAGTGGCTTGGTGTCGAGTGTTCCCTCCCGGAAGCTCCGCCCGGAACGCCGCTGCTTCAGGAGTCGTTGCGTCCGGTCGTTCACGGTGGGCAGGGGGATGGGCCGGCCGGTCGGCGTCAGCGGATGGACCGGAAGGTCGCTGTCGGTGTGGGTCAGGAGGCGGGCCGCGAACGCACTGATGTTGTGGGGATGCAGGGAACTGGCTTCCCAGAAGTCCTCGAGTGGCGAGTCGGGTGCCATGTCAGCCGAGTGCGTGAGGTGCCGGTGACGGGAAGGTCCGATCACCGCGACGCTCGAGGCCGTCTCGGTAGCGCCAGCTGAGGTCGGCACTACGCCCACCGAGGAAGGGCCATCGATGGTCGTGGTGGATGGGTGTCAGCTCGGGGGAGAGGACGCGCACGGTGGTCAACCCGAGCTGGGCGACATCGATCGGCGTGAGGTCTCGGTAGAAGAGCGCGATGCCTTGGCCTCGAAGGTGTGCCACCAGGTGAGGGAGCTCGGTCGCGCTGGCGACCTCGCCTCGACCTTCGGGCGGCTCGGCAGAGACCGAATGCGAGTGGATCGGCAGCTCCTCCCACCGTTCCGGATTGGCCGAGTAGTAGAGGGCGTGCCGGTCGAAGTCGGTCACGTCCTCGGGCCTCAGCGCTCGGAGGCCCGGATTCCGCGCCAATTGATTGCCGATGAACGTGATTCCCTGCAGGCACTCGAGCTCGGCACGCTCGACGGCCATCGTCCAGTCTTCCCGGCACGCGAGGCCGATCGAGTGTCGGGGCTCGCCGAGAAGCTCGACGGAGCCGGTGACCGCCGCGACGGGATGCGGGCTGTAGGTCGGCGTCAGATCGAAGATGCGGAGGCGTCCACCGACCCGCGAGCCGGCCGAGCGCGTCTCGACCAGTCGACCGCCGAGCTGATGAAGCCAGGTGGTGACGTAGGCGTCGCGCTCGATGAGCTCCTGGATGGCGCGCATCAATGCCAGCCATGGATCGGTGTGAGCGGCGAGCCCCGACGACGTGGTGAACGCACCGTGACGGGGATCGAGTCCGATGAGCGCAACAGGAACCCAGACTGGGTCGTTTCCGGTGAGGTCGAAGCATCGGCCGAACCACGGGTCGGCATAGGCGTCGGTGTGCGGGAACTCGGCGCTGCTCCGCTGCGCCTCACTGTGCAGCGTGAACTCGTCGAAGCCGACGCATCGCTCACCGTCGGGGATCTCATCCGACCGCGCCAGCGGCATCACGACCTCCGCCGCCGCGTAGCGTTCGAGCGACTCGGCGACCGCGGCCGTCTTCGCCTGATCGATGGTGCGAGCAACACCTCCGCCGGCACTGACGAAGTCGTGTCCCTCCCGACTCACGCTGGCGTGGAACACCCCACCGGGGTCGGCGGCGGTCGCGGGCAACAGAACCGGGGGTCGGAAGATCCCACAGCGGTCGCCGACCGCACGCGTGGCGAACGTCGGTGTCACTGAGGTCGGTGCGAGTCGGGCTCGATCGGGACGGCGTTGCGGCCTCGCTTCCATCCGAACCACGCGCTGACCGGAGCCGCGAGCTGGGCGATGAAGACGGTCGCCAGCGTGAGGACGAACTCGACGGCGATGCCCAATCCCGCAAGGAAGAGCTTCTTCGCCTGGCGGAGCATTCGACGACCGATGACTCGTTCCTCACCCGCGAGGCGGTACGCCAGCGCGCCGGCGGCCGTCCAGAAGGCGAGCACGATCAACGCGATCCCAGCGGCGATCAGCACGCGCGACCCCGAGTCCTGCCTCGTCGAGTGGGAGAACACGTCGCTGACCTTGACGATGAGCCAGATCCCGAGGGCGACAGCGGCGGGGAGCTGGAACCCACCGATCAAACCGCCCAGGACGGGGGCGAAGCGCTCGTCTCGATCGTTGGCTTTCGCCACCTCACCGATCTCCGCGATCTCATAGGCACTGGCGGCGAGCACCGTGTTGAGACAGCAGCAACAGCACGAGCAACAGCACGACGGCGTGGCGGTCGACATGGGCCCCGGGCCGGCGTCGAATGCGTCGCGACGTGGCGTGAACGTGATCGTCGCGTCGGTGGGGTAGGACGTCATGAGATCGGTAGCTCCAGTCGCCCATCGGGTCGGGATCTCTCGCAGACCGTGCAGCCTGGGACCTTGAGGACTGTGGTGTGTTCGGTCCGGCCGTGCTCGAGGTCCCACGAGATCGTTCCGTTCACGAGCGGGGAGGCCTGGCGTTGGATCAGGTCGATGTGGATCGCGAGGAGTTCGGCGAGGAGGGCCCGGCGGGTGCTCGCTGCGGGCACCGGTGGGTCGTCGAATCGTGGCCACCGTCGCTCGATGCGCCCGTCGAGGCACGCGGTGCAGGTCGATCGACCGGGGATCACATACGGGCCGATCACGAGGGTGTGGTGGTAGCGGGCATCGACCGCGAGGTGGGCGGTGTCGACGGTTGGCCAACCGCCCTCGCCCCGAACCGAGATGACGAGGTCCGGATCGGTGTCGACGACCTCGATCCCGTGAGGCTTGAGCGCTTCGGCGAGGGACGAAGTGGTGTCGTGATCGCCGGCGAGCCCGACCCGGGTCGGCCTCGGTGGGTTGATGGCGCCGACGTCCAGAAGGCGGTCAGCCAGCCGGTCCTCGGCCGGCGTTTGGGGTTCGATCGCTGCACCAGCGGCCCACCGTTCCAGTTGGCTCACGGTGGTGTGGTCGAGGCCGCCGATCTCGAATGAGCGGTCGGGCCCTGCATGCACCACGACAGCACCGGTCGGTGCCGTGATCACGTTCCAGCTGTCTGCCCACTGCAGTTCTCCGCCGAGATGCATCGCCGCCCATTGTCCGCCTTGGTGGTGGTAGGCGGGGTGACCCTCCGACGATTCTGAACGCGGGTCAGCTCGTCAGGGTGTGGTGCGTTCCACCAGGCTGGGCTCGTAGTCGTCGGGCGGGGTGTAGCCCATGAGCTCGAATGCGGTCGCCGCGATGTTGGCGATGCCCGCCTCGGGAAGGTCGTCGACGAGCCGGTAGTCGGCGTCGCCGGCGCCGTCGTGGATCACGAACGGTACGGGGCTGAGCGTGTGGCTCGTCTTGGGCGTGATCTCGCCGTCCTTGCCCTCGGTGTACATGATGTCGGCGTTGCCGTGATCGGCGGTGAACAGCATCACCCCGCCGACCTCGTCGATGACGTCGAGCAGTTGCTCGAGGCAGTCGTCGAGCACCTGCATCGCATCGATCGTCGCCTTGAGATCGCCGGTGTGCCCGACCATGTCGCCGTTCGGATAGTTGATGCGACCCATCGCATACTCGCCGGACCGCAGCAACGCGATCGTCTCTTCGGTGATCTCGCGGGCCTTCATCGCCGGCGCGGTGTTGAACTCGACGTTGTCGGACGGGATCTCGATGTAGGTCTCGAGCGACTCGTCGATGTAGCCGCTGCGGTTGCCGTTCCAGAAGAACGTGACGTGACCGAACTTCTGGGTTTCGCTGATCGCGAAGCTCTTCAGCCCGGTGGCGCAGATGTACTCGCCCATGGTGCGGTCGATCGACGGCGGGGCGACGAGGTGGTTCGTGGGCACGAGCAGGTCGCCGTCGTACTGGAGCATCCCGGCGAAGTACACGTCCGGGTGGTTGCCCCGGTCGAAGTGGCCGAAGTCGGGATCCTCGTACGCCTGGCTGATCTCGACCGCCCGGTCGCCTCGGAAGTTGAAGAGCACGACGGCGTCGCCATCGGTCATGGCGCCGACGGGATCGCCCTCGTGATCGACGACCACGAAGCGGTCGAGGTACTGGTCGCCATCGTCGGACTCGGCGTACATCGTCTCGACCGCCTTGCGGGCGGAGGCGAACGGTCGGCCCTCACCATGGGTGTGGCACCAGTAGCCGCGCTCGACCATCGGCCAGTCGGCTTCGTAGCGATCCATGGTGATCGTCATGCGCCCACCACCTGACGCGATCGCGACATCGGCGCCGGCCGCGTTGAGTTCGGCGACGACCGCCTCGGTCTGGTCGATGTAGGTCAGCGCCGAGCGCGGATCGACGTCGCGGCCGTCGTGGAGGATGTGAAGTCGGATCCGCTGGACCCCTTGCGCGACGGCCTGCCGCATCAACGCGTAGAGGTGGTCGTTGTGGCTGTGGACGTTGCCGTCGGAGTGCAGGCCGAGCAGGTGGAGCGTGGCCGGGGTGGCGCGGTCGACGACGGTCTGCCAGACATCGGACTCGAAGATCTCGCCCGAAGCGATCGCCTGGTTCACGAGCTTGGCGCCCTGGGCGAAGATCCGGCCTGCGCCGAGGGCGTTGTGGCCGACCTCGCTGTTG
>CAZEML010000081.1:0-17167 GCA_964513285.1 uncultured Candidatus Nemicrothrix sp. | reverse complement strand
CTGATCGGCATCAAGGGTCCGCTGACCACGCCGATCGGTGGCGGATTCCGCAGCCTCAACGTCGCCATCCGTCAGATCATGGATCTCTACGTCTGCCTGCGCCCGGTGCGCTGGTTCACCGGTGTGCCGTCGCCGGTGAAGGAGCCGCAGCTGGTCGACATGGTGATCTTCCGTGAGAACACCGAGGACATCTACGCCGGCATGGAGGTCGAGGCCGGCACGCCCGAAGCCAAGCGGATGATCGAGCTGCTCCACGACGCCTACGGCTGGGAGATCCGTGAGGACTCCGGCATCGGCATCAAGCCCGTCTCCAAGACCGGTTCCCAGCGCCTCCAGCGGGCCGCGATCGAGTACGCCGTGCGCCGCAACCGCAAGCGGGTCCACTGGGTGCACAAGGGCAACATCATGAAGTTCACCGAGGGCGCCTTCCAGAAGTGGGGCTACGACCTCGTGCGTGAAGAGTTCTCCGACGTGGCCGTCGGCTGGGAAGACTGTGGCGGCGACGCCGGCGACAAGATCCTCGTCCAGGACGCCATCGCCGACATCGCCCTCCAGCAGGTGCTGACCCGCCCCGCCGAGTTCGACGTCATCGCGACGATGAACCTCAACGGCGACTACCTCTCCGACGCCCTCGCCGCCCAGGTCGGCGGCATCGGCATCGCGCCGGGTGCCAACATCAACTACGTCACCGGCCACGGCGTGTTCGAGGCCACCCACGGCACCGCCCCGAAGTACGCCGGCCAGGACAAGGTCAACCCGTCCTCGGTGCTGCTCTCGGGCGTGATGATGTTCGAGCACCTCGGCTGGCAGGACGCCGCCGACGACATCATCCGCGCCGTCGAGGCCACCATCGGCGACAAGGTCGTCACCTATGACTTCGCCCGTCTGATGGACGGCGCGACCGAGGTGAAGTGCTCGGAGTTCGCCAGCGCGATCGTCGATCGTCTCTGACGATCGCCGGGAGCGCTGTTCGTCGCTGACCGCCGCCGGCGATCTCAGCCCTCCGCGGCGTCCGATCGAAAGCGGGAGGTCGGCCCGACCTCCTCGATCGGCGCCGCTGGCGCGAAGTGCCAACCCTGGGCGAGATCGCATCCGAGTTCGGTGACGACCTCGAGTTGGGCGCGGGTCTCCACCCCTTCGGCCAACACCGTCATCTCGAAGGCCCCCGCGAGGGCCACGATCGCCTGGACGACCGCGCGGTCTTCGGCGCGCTCAGCGACCCCGGCGACGAAGCCCTGATCGACCTTGACGATGTCGAAGCGTTGGCTCCGGAGACGCTCGATCGAGGAGTAGCCGGTTCCGAAGTCGTCGAGGGCGGTCTGCGCGCCCAAGGCCTGGAGTCGACTGAGGTTCGCGTCGGCGGTCGGCCCGGCGGCGAACATCGCGGTCTCGGTGACCTCGACCGTCAGATGGTCAGCGGGCAGGTCGTGCGCGTCGAGCAGCTGAGCGAGCCGATCGACGAAGGCGGGGTGGGCCAATTCGCGGGCGGAGGCGTTGATCGCGACGAATGCGTCACTGCCCGGATGGAGGGTTCGCCAGCGGGCCAGATCGGAAAGGGCGAGCCGGGAGACGAGCTGGCCGAGGTCGCCGATCTGACCCCCCTCCTCTGCGACGGGGATGAAGTGACCGGGCGAGATGAGCGAGCCGTCGTCTCGAACCCAGCGGGTGAGCGCCTCGAACCCGACGATCTCGTGATCGTCGAGCCGAACGAACGGCTGATGGTGCACGATGAAGGTCTCGGTTCGGATTGCTTCGGGGAGCGCTCGGCGTACCTCGCGACGAATCTCGGAGGCTTCGAGAAGATCGTCATCGAACAGTCGCACAGGATGGCCGGCGGCCTTCGCGGCATACATGGCGGCATCGGCCCTGCGGACGTACTGCTCGGCGTCGATGCCGACGTCACCGCTGAGCAGCGCGACGCCGATGCTCGCCCCGCATCCGGTCCCTCCGGCCGATTCGGGTCGCACGGACTCGATCTCGGCGGCGAGATCGGTCGCGAGCGCCGCGGCCCCACGCTCGCCGATGTCGGGGGCGATCACGAGGAACTCATCACCACCCAGGCGCCCGACCGTGTCGCTGGCGCGGGCGCGGGCACGCAGCCGCTCGGCGACCGAGCAGAGAATCTCGTCGCCGGCGTCGTGGCCGTAGGTGTCGTTGATGAGCTTGAACCGATCGAGGTCGATGTACAGCAGGGCGACCTCGCGTTCGGAGCGCGCCGCGCGAGCGAGTTCGTTCTCGAGGGTGGCGGTGAGCAACGTCCGGTTGGCCAGACCGGTCAGCGGGTCTTCGATGCTGAGCCGCGTGGCCTGTTCCGCGATTCGTTCGGCTTCGGAGCGAGCGGTGCGCTCACGGTCGAGGCGGCGACGGAGCCGATCGTTCTCGACCAACAGGTCGGCCATCGCGTCCCGCTCCGTCGCGGTCATGGCACGAAGCGGATCCGAAGCTCGCAGTGATCGTCACCGTCTTGCGCGCACGACGGCTGGTCGATGACGACGGTCTCGCCCAGATGGCGGGCGACGCCGTAGGTGAACCCTTCGGCGAGCCAGCAGAGCCGCCGCTCGGACTCGTATCGCAACGACAGGCTGTCTGCGTCTTGAGGAGTGATGTCGAAGTCTGGTGGAGTCGCGCCCGGGTAGAGCTTGCGGACTTCGGGGTGGATCATGTGGTTGAGCGCGGGCAGGAACCCGCGCAGGTCCGTGTCCTCGAAGAACTGGGGAAACGCGCCGACGAGGAAGGGCACGGCTTCTGCCCCCACCCATCGCAGACGGGCGGCGGTGTCGGTGCCCGTCGCCTCGGGGAACGCAGCGACGATCGCGACCAGCTCGGCGTCCTCGTAGTTGCCGAGGGACGTGTAGGAGCCCGCCACACCGGCGCGATCGAGGGTGTCGTCCCATGCGTCGTCACCGAAGTTGCGTTCGACGGCGTCCTGGACGGCGTTGAAGATGACGCCTTTCATGAGTTGACCTTTCAGAGACGTCGATGGCCAGTATCGGTCAAAACCGGTGCGGGATGAGGAGGTCTACACCGGTACGGTGCCGGGGTGGAACTGGAGGCGGCTGACGAACACATGTGGCGGCGGGGAAGCCGCCTCATCATGCGTTCGCTGCGGGCCTACCCGTGGTTGCACGCGCTGTCGATGATCGGTGCGGTCGGGTTCGTCGCCGCCTCGATCGGCGGCGCCTGGGTCCTGCGGGCTGCGACCGACGATCTGGTCGTGCCGGCCTTCGAGGACGGCACCGTCGAGCAGGCCGACATCTGGGCGGTCATGTTCTTGATCGTGGTGGTGTCGGTGGGTCGCGGCGCCGGGGTCATGATGCGGCGCTGGTACCTGTCGCTGGCCGAGAACAGCACCCAGCGGGACTGGCGTCGCGCGCTGGTGCACCACTATCTCGATGTGCCGCTGCGGTTTCACCGCGAGCGCCCCACCGGCGAGCTGCTCGCCCACGCGGACGTCGACCTCACGACGGCCACGATGGTGCTGAAACCGCTCGCCTTCTCGCTGAGTGCCCTGGTGCTGGTGATCGTCGCGGTCGTCACTCTCTTCATCATCCATCCGCTGATCGCGATCCTCGGGCTCGTGCTGTTCCCTCTCCTGCTGGGGCTGAGCCAGATCTACACCAACCGCGTCGAAGCGCCGTCAGCGCGAGCCCAGCAGGCGGTCGGCGATGTCGCTTCGGTCGCCCACGAGAGCTTCGAGGGTGCGCTGGTGGTCAAGACCCTCGGTCGCGAACGCGCCGAGGTCGAGCGCATGCGTCAGGCGTCGGCGGTCCTGCGTGAGGAACGACTGGTCGTCGGTCGGGTCCGGGCGTTCTTCGAACCCACGATCGACGCGCTGCCCAACGTCGGCATCGTCTTGTTGCTGTTGATCGGCAGCTGGTTGGTCTCGGAAGGGAATGCGACACCGGGCGACCTGGTGCTCGCCGCCGTCGTCTTCGGTCTGCTCTCCACCCCGTTGCGAGTCTTCGGGTTCTTCCTGCAAGAGATGCCCCGCTCGGTCGTCGCGTTGGAGCGGGTCGATCGGGTCATGGCGCAGCCGGTCGAGGATCGCAGTGGCTCGGTCCCGATGCCCGATGGTCCGGTCGACGTTCGCACCCGCGACCTCGAGGTTCGCTACGGCGAGCACGACGTGCTGCGTGGAGTCGACCTGCGTGTTGAAGCCGGGTCGACCGCGGCGCTCGTCGGCGCCACCGGTTCGGGGAAGTCCACCCTGCTCGAGTCGATCGCCGGGCTCCTCGACCCGACCGGCGGGACGATCGAGCTCGGCGGCGCCTCCGTCGACGAGGTGGCGGTGGCCGACTGGACCGACGCGGTCGCGATCGCGTTCCAGGAGTCGTTCCTGTTCACCGACTCGATCAGCGAGAACGTGGCGCTGGGCGAGCGGGCCGACGAGGTCGACGAGATGTTGGAGATCTCCCGCGCCGACGGTTTCGTCGCCGACCTGGTCGATGGCCAGGCCACGGTGGTGGGGGAGCGGGGCACGACCCTCTCGGGTGGCCAGCGCCAGCGTGTGGCGCTCGCCCGGGCGCTGGCCCGCCGGCCCAAGGTGCTGCTGCTCGACGATGCGACCAGCGCGGTCGACCCGCTGGTCGAAGCCGAGATTCTCGACGGTCTCGGCGACGCCCTCGACATGACGGTCCTGGTGGTCGCCCACCGCATCTCGACGATCCTGCTCGCCGACACCGTCGTGTATCTCGACGACGGCCGCGTCGTGGCCACCGGCACCCATGAGGAGCTGTTGCAACGCGACGACTACCGGGCGTTGGTCACCGCCTACGAACAGGGTGACGCGTGACCGAGCCGCTCGACCTTCCCGCCCTCGACGAGGCCGCGACGCTGCTCGACGACGAGCAGCCGTCGATCGGTGCGCTCGCGGTGATGAAGCGCGGCATCCGGGTCTCGCCTGAGCTGCGGGCCGGCCTCGGGATCACCGTCGTGATGGCGCTCACCGCCGCCATCGGCCGCCTCGTCGTGCCGATCCTGGTGCAGCTGATCCTCGACAACGGGGTGCTGGGCGACGGCGGCTACCGGGCGGGCTACGTGTGGGCCGCGAGCCTGGTCGCGTTGGCGGTCGTCGTCGTCGTCGCCGGCGCGAGCCGGGTGGCGCTGATGCGCCTCGTCGACATGGCCGAAACCGTGCTGATGAACCTCCGGGTCCGGGTGTTCGAGCACATCCACCGGCTGAGCCTCGCCGACCACACCGAGAGCCGCCGGGGTGTCCTCGTGGCGCGCGTGACCTCCGACGTCGAGGCCCTGGCCCGATTCACCCAGTGGGGTCTGATCAGCTGGATCATCGACACCGCGATCATCGCCGGCACCCTCGCGGTGATGGCGTGGTACAGCTGGGAACTCACCCTGCTGGTCATCGCGATCCACCTGCCGCTGATCCCGTTCCTGCGGTGGGTGCAGCGCAGCCAGTTCATCTCCTACGGCAAGGTCCGGAGCCGGGTCGCGGAGACGCTCGGGCAGGTCTCGGAGTCGGTGACCGGCGCCCAGGTGATCCGGGCCTACGGCTACAGCGAGCCGGTGCGCGATCGGCTCGACGACGCGATCGAGCGCCAGTTCTCCCAGCAGCAGCGCAGCCAGGTGTGGTTCGCCTGCATGTTGCCGGTCGTCGACATCGTGTCGTCGATCGCGCTGGCGGTGTCGGTGGGGGTCGGTGTCTGGTGGCGCGACGACCTCGGCCTCGATGTCGGTGAGCTGGTCGCCTTCATCTTCCTGGTCAACCTGATGCTGCAGCCGATCGCCCAGCTCGGCGAGGTGCTCGATCAGACCCAGACCGCCCTGGCCGGGTGGTGGAAGGTGCTGCGGGTGCTCGACGTTCCGGTCGAGGTCGCCGAGCCGGCCGACGGCGAGACCCTCGCTCGCGGGCCGCTCTCCGTCGAGCTCGACGGGGTCTCGTTCTCGTACCGGACCGGCCCTCCGGTGCTTCGCGGGGTCGATCTCCACATCCCGCCCGAGGCCATCGTCGCGGTCGTCGGCGAGACGGGCTCCGGCAAGACCACCTCAGCCCGGCTCGTCACCCGGCTGGCCGATCCGACGGCGGGCGTCGTGCGCATCGGCGGGGTCGACCTCACCACCGTGAGCCCCGAGTCCCGGCGTGCATCCATTCGCATGGTGCCCCAGGACGGGTTCCTGTTCGACGTCTCGATCCGCGACAACATCCGCTTCGGCCGACCAGACGCCGACGACGGCGATGTCGAGCTGGCCATCGATGCCCTCGGCCTTCGGGCCTGGGTCGACGGCCTTCCCGAGGGGCTCGACACCGTGGTCGGCGAACGTGGTGGTCGCCTGTCGGTCGGTGAGCGACAGCTCGTCGCCCTGGCCCGAGCCCAGGTCGCCGATCCTGGCCTGCTGGTGCTCGACGAAGCGACGTCGGCGGTCGACCCCGAGACCGAAGAAGCGTTGGCCGCCGCCCTCGACCGGTTGGCGACGGGCCGCACCATGATCTCGATCGCGCACCGGCTGTCGACCGCTGAGCGTGCCGACCTCGTCGTGGTCTTCGACGCCGGCGAGATCGTGCAGTTCGGGCCGCACGCCGAGCTCGTCGAGCAGCCCGGTGTCTACCGGACGCTGTACGAGTCCTGGATCGGCAACACCCGATCCGGGTCGACGGCGGGCTGATCCGCCCGGAGCAGGCGCTGCGACGTGATCACGAGCACGCCGAGCACCACGACGATGAGCGGGCTCGTGTCCGCGACGGACTTCGTCAGGTGCACGAGGCCCGCGATCCAGATGAACGCGGCGCCGGCCGGGGAGAGGTGCCGGCGGTCGAGCAGCACGACGACCGAGAACAGCAGCAGGGCCGAGTCGTAGTAGATGGCGTGCGGACCGAGCAGGGTCAGCGCCGCCGTGGTGATCGCCATTCTGCTCGTCAGGTCGACCGGTCGGCGCCACCACAGCCCCATCAGTCCGAGGACGATCGCGGCGGAGATGGCCCCGCCGATGACCACGGCGATGGCCGATTCGCCGAACAGGGCGACGAGCACGCCGATCGGCGCGATCTCGTTGGCGGCGTTGATCTCGGCGTCGGCCTCGAGCAGGGGGCGAACGCCGTCGTACCAGGTCGTCAGCCAACCGGTTCCGGCGACCGCGGCGTTGGCCAGCCAGACGCCGACACCACCGAGCGACGCGGCGGCGACGGTGCGCCAGCGGCGGTCGAGCAACGCCAACCCGATGAGCGGCAGCGCGTACTGGGGGCGAAAGAGCAACAGCGCCAAGGCCACGCCGGCGACGCCGTCGCGGTCATCGTGCCACGCTCGCCAGGTCGCCGCGATCAGGAGCAGCGACACCGCGGTGTTCTGACCACCGAGCACGCCGATGAACACCGGGTACGCCGTCACGGTCGCGGCCACCGTCGCGCCGAACCAGCGTCCGACCAGCGGCACCATCGGCCGGATCGTCCAGAGCGCACCGATCAGGGCGCTCACCATCAGGGCGCTGTGGAGCACGTACGCCGCCCGGTAGGGCAACTCGCTCAGCGGGGCGTACGCCGCCGCGACGTGTGGCGCGTACGGGTACATGATGAAGCCGCCTTCGTCCCCGAGGAGTTCGGTTTGGGCCGCGGCTTGGACGGCCGGGTCATAGAGCTGGTCTGCGCCACCCGCGGCGACGATCGAGCCGGCGCCGTAGAAGGCGGGGAAGTCGCCCCCGACCCGCCCACTGGCCGTGCTCGAGCCGCTGCCGGCGAGGATCACGAACACGAACGCCGTCGCGAGCGCGACCAGGATCAGCACCGGATAGATCCGGAGCCGGCGTTCCCAAGCGATGTCGAGCGGAGGTGCGAGCGCCACACCGTTCAATCGGACGGTGAGGGGGCGGAGATGAGTCAGCGGGCCGAACGAGAGTTCTTCACCGCGTACATCGCATCGTCCGCGGTCGCCAGCAGTCGCGCGGCTGTCGGCGAGTCGCCGGAGGTGGCCACACCGATCGAGACGTCGACTTCGGCGACCTGATCGGCGGCGACGATCGGCTCGGTCAAGGCCGTGCGGATCGCGGCGCTGATCTGGCGGGCGTCGTTGGTGTCGCTCTGGGGCAGGACGACCACGAACTCGTCCCCACCGAGTCGGCCGACGAGGTCGCCGGGTCGGATGGAACGCTCGATGCGTCGAGCGACCTCGATCAGCACCTGGTCGCCGGCGGCATGGCCGAGGCGATCGTTGACGGGCTTGAAGCCATCGAGGTCGCAGAAGAGCATCACGATCTCGTGCTGATAGCCGTCATCGACCATCGAATCGAGACGGGCGAGCAGCGCTCGTCGATTCAGGAGGCCGGTGAGCGCATCATGGTCGGCCATGTGCCGCAACGCGCGCTGGGTGTTCTTGAGGTCGCTGACGTCGGTGGCGCACAGCGTGTAGCCCTGCTGGAGGGCGTCGGCGCGGAGGTCGGCGATCTGGACATCGAGATGCACGATGGTGCCGTCCATCCGCTCGGCCCGGACCTCGACGTGGGCGGTGTCGGCCATGGTGGCCAGCGTGTCCCCGAAGCCGACTCGGTCGGGAGAAACCAGGATGTCCTCGAAGGGACGGCCGATCACGTCGGCGCCGTCGAGTCCCAACGTGCGGGCGATTTCGGCGTTGATCGATCGAACGATGCCGGTGGCGTCGAGCGATGCGAGGATGGCGTGCGCGTGGTGGACCTGGGCACGGAGGCGCTCGTGGCTGCCGGCGCCGAGCTCGAGCCGCTGGCGGTCCTCGATCGATCGGATCACGATCACGACGCGACCTTCGCCGTCGAGTTCGAGGAAGCGACCGCGCACTTCAGATGGCAGCCAGCGACCGTGGGCGTCGCGGACGCGCACGTCGATGAGGTCGCCGATGTCCTCGGTTTCGCCGGCGACCGTCGCGAAACCGTTGATGACGGTCGCGTGGTCGTCCGGGTGGAGGAGTTCGAAGACCGACCGCCCGACATCGTGGATCGGGTCGAACCCGCTGAACTCGATCGCCGCATCGTTCGCCCACAGGATCGTGCCGTCGACGTCCAACAGGACCGTCGGGTCGGGTAGATGCACCAGAAGTTGGTCGAGCGCGGGAGGGTGGTCCATCCCCCTCAGCGTCGGCGCAAAATGGGGTGGTTGTAGGGGTTTGCACGCACGGTGGTGAAGTCGGTCGGCGGACCCTGGGGGCCCCGCCCCGCCGCTGCTAGCGTTCAGCGGGTTGCACCACCGTTCGTTCACGGAGACACCCTCATGACGACCCCCGTTCGAGTCGCGGTCACCGGCGCTGCCGGTCAGATCGGCTACAGCCTGCTTTTCCGCATCGCCAGCGGTTCGATGCTCGGCCCGGATCAGCCGGTCATCCTCCAGCTGCTCGAGATCCCGCCGGCGATGGGCGCACTCGAGGGTGTCGCGATGGAGCTCGACGACGGCGCCTTCCCGCTCCTCGCCGGGATGACGTTGAGCGACGACGCCAACGTGGCGTTCGACGGCGCCAACATCGCGATGCTCGTCGGCTCGCGGCCCCGCTCGAAGGGCATGGAGCGCAAGGACCTCCTCGAAGCCAACGGTGCGATCTTCACCGCCCAGGGCAAGGCGATCAACGACAACGCAGCCGACGACATCAAGGTCCTCGTGGTCGGCAACCCGGCCAACACCAACTCGCTCATCGCGATGAACAACGCGCCGGACGTCCCCGACGCCCGGTTCACCGCCATGACCCGCCTCGATCACAACCGGGCCAAGGCTCAGCTCGCGCAGAAGCTCGACGTCACGGTGAACGACATCACCAACATGACGATCTGGGGCAACCACTCCGCCACCCAGTACCCCGACCTGTTCCACTGCAACGTCAACGGCGAGAACGCCGCGGCGAAGGTCGATGACCAGGAGTGGCTGGAGGGCACCTTCATCCCGACCGTGCAGCAGCGTGGTGCCGCGATCATCGAGGCCCGTGGCCTCAGCTCCGCGGCGTCGGCGGCCTCCGCCGCCGTCGACCATGTTCACGATTGGGTCCTCGGCACGCCCGACGGCGACTGGGTCTCGATGGCGATCCCGTCCGACGGCAGCTACGGCGTGCCGGAGGGCCTGATGTCCTCGTTCCCGGTCACCTGCTCGGGCGGCGAGTACTCCATCGTCCAAGGCCTCGAGATCGACGAGTTCTCCCAGGGCCGGATCGACGCCACCGTCGCCGAACTCGCCGAAGAGCGCGACACCGTCGCTGGTCTCGGCCTGATCTGAGCCGGTGCCGGAGCTGCCGGAGATCACGGCGCACGCCGAGCGTCTGGCAGACAACTACTCCGGCGCGGAACTCAGCGCCTTCCGCGCGCTGCATCTCACCGCGCTCAAGACGTTCAATCCCAACCCGAGCGACACGCACGGGATGGTGCTGACGCGCACCGGCCACCGCGGCAAGTACCTGACGCTGACCTTCGACGACACCCACACCTACGTCGTGCACCTCATGCAGGGCGGTCGTCTCCGTCCCGATCCCAAGCGGGCCAAGAAGCCCCGTGGGGGCATGGCCCGATGGGAGTTCGAGGATGGTGGCGCGCTGTTGTTGACCGAGGCCGGCACCGAACACAAGGCCGGTGTCTGGCTCGTCGAGGGTGAGACCGAGGGCGTCGATCCACTCACCGACCTCGGCCCCGACGCGAACACCGTCACCCGCGACGAACTGGCCCAGATCCTCCAGCAGGAGAACTCGCGGATCCACGGCTTCCTGCGGCGGCAAGGGCATGTCGCCGGTATCGGTCGGCTGCTGGCGAACGAGATCCTTCACACCGCGAAGGTCTCGCCGTTCGCGATGAGCACGAAGCTCGACGACGATCAGATCGATCGGCTCCACGCGGCGATGCAGTCGGTGATCGGCGCGTCGATCGACCACGAGCGCACCCTCGACGACATCGGGAAGTCGGCGGACCGGCCCAACCACGTGCATCACCGGGTCGGGTTCGCGTGTCCGGTGTGTGACGACGAGATCCGTTCGGTCGAGTACCGCCGCTACACCGTCGCCTATTGCCCGACGTGCCAGACCGACGGCAAGGTGCTCGCCGACAACACGACCAGCAAGTTCTTGAAGTAGCGGTCAGGCCAGGCCGAGGCCGAGCTCCGCCAGCACCTCGCGGTGGTCCATGAGCGCTTGGACGTCGCCACCGATCCGGAGTCGCCCGTCGAGGAAGGCCCGTTGGGCGGAGATCTCCCCGGCGTGGATCCCGTTCGCGGTCGCCTGATCGGTGTGAATCCGGGCGTCGGGGTCACCGGTCGGGTCGCGCTCGATCCGGACCTGCCCGCCGCCGATCTGGACCTGCCAGCGATGGTCGGGGTCGCCGCTGACGGCCTGCTCCAAGACGAACTCGAACCCCGACGGGGCGGTGGCTGCCTCGGCTTTCGCCTCGAGGTCGGCGAACCACGCGTCGGTCAAGAAGTCAGCCACGCCCTCAGGCTAGGGCGCTGATCCGGGCACGCCTGCGCCGGGCGTGGCCGAGCGGTCGGGCCGCGCCTACCCTCGGCCCTCGTGGACACCTTGCCCACCCCCGCGGCAGTCCGTCACCGTCTGGGTGCCCGCCTGGTCGATGCGATCACCTTGATGTGGCTGCTCGGCTTCGTGCTGGTCGAGATCGATCAGCGGCTGCTCGGCGGTGACCCGTTCGGCCGTCGTCCGCTCCAGATCGACGTCACCCAAGGCCGCTCGCTCGTCTTCGTGATCGTCACGATCGCCGCCTACGAGGTGATTCCGACGGTCTGGAAGGGGGCGACGCTCGGCAAGGCACTCGTCGGCCTTCGTCTCCGCACCGTCGAGCCGAGAGCGCAGGTGCCGTGGTCGCGAGCGACCGCCCGTGCGCTCGTCCTGTACGGCGCCCCGGTCGCGTTCGGGGCCTTCGGCGGCATCGTGGTCCTCGTGCTGATCGCCAGCTTCGTCCTTCCCGCCTCCGGACGTGGTCTGCACGACCGGATCGCCGGTTCGGTCGTGGTCTCGTTGCCGCGAGAGGAGACGACGTGATCGACACCGACGGCGCCGATCCGGGGCACCCGCACCCGGGCCTCGACGACACGATCGACATCGAATGGGTCGACCGTCACCGGGAGCTGGCCGGCCTGTTGCGGGTCTCGGTCCGACCGAGCGCGGGCACGACCTGGTTCCTGGCGGTCGTCCACGAACGGGGTGAGCTGCCCGTGGTCGTGCTCGACTGGGAGCTTCCGCTGGTCTCGAACGCGTTCGAGTTCCGTGCCCCGGGGATCTGGACCGACTTCGTGTGCGAGACGCCCGTCGAGCAGTGGACGATCGGTCTGGAGGCGTTCGGCCTCGCGGTCGATCCCGACGAGATCCTCACCCCGGACGTGTACGGCGATCGCACCCCGGTCGGTCTCGACCTCGACGTCGAGGCAGCGACCGCGCCCGACGAACACGACGATGGCTTCGAACACGAGGTCACCGTGCGAGGGGAAGTGCTGGTCGGCAGCGGTGAATGGGAGATCGACGCGATCGGCGTGCGACGCCGCCGCTGGGACGGGCGCTGGCCCCGCCTGAGCCCCCTGACCCCCGGGTTCGACCCTCAGACGCGCATCGCGGTCCAGTGGCCGGGGCAGCCATCGCCGGAGATCCGGGGCTGGATCATGAGCAACCGCCCCGGTTGGGTCGAGCTGCCCTGAGGTTCAGCTCTCGAAGCGCTTGCCGATCTGGGCGAGCGCCATCACCACGACGAAGCCGACGACGCCGAGTGCGACGGGGCCGAGCACCTCATCGCCACCAGGCCACTCCAGACCGGTGCCGTCGATGACCTCGTCCTCGTTCTCGCTGATCACGCCGACCCCGTTGGGCCAGGGCCACAGCACCCGAAGCGAGCCGAGCATCAAGCCCACCATGGCCGCCATGACCGTGTCGCCGTGGTGGTCGAGCAACCAGCCGAGGAAGGTCGAGAACAGGGCGAGCCCGACGATGGCACCGATGCCCACCATTGCGATGTCGCCGAACGCTCGGTCGTCGACCGCGCCGATCACCGCCGCGTACATGCCGATCATCAACAGGATGAACGAGCCCGAGATCCCCGGCAGGATCATGGCGCAGATCGCCAGCGCACCTGCGCCGACGAAGACACCCGGGCTGGGGTCCGCGATCGGACCGGACTGGAAGCCGAGCAGGAAGAAGACCGCGATCGCGACGACGATGGCGATGGCGAAGTGGGTGCTCGTCCGGCGCTTGATGAGATCCCAGCCGATCAGCACCGATCCCGAGACGAGACCGAAGAACAGCCCGGCCATCTCCTCGGGGTTCTCCTCGAGCTGGGTCTCGAGCACCGACGCGAGCCCGCCGACGGCGAGCAGGATGCCGACCGCGAGGGGGATGAGGAAGAGGTAGTCGAGCCCGACGAGCCGGCTCCAAAAGGCGCGCACGTCGCCCTTCGCCAGGGAGCCGAGCGCCCGGGCGCCGGCCCGCACCTGTTCGATGAGCTTCTCGTAGATGCCGACGATGAGGGCGATCGTCCCGCCGGACACGCCGGGGACGACGTCGGCCGCTCCCATGAGGAAACCGCGGACGAGTTGGGCACCGATCTTGGGGAACACGGGGGTCAACGGTACCGTTCGGCCCGATGACCAACGCGGCACGGGACGTGGATCGCGGCGATCTGGTACGCATCGGCGACGTCGAACTGTGGGTCGACGTCGCCGGCAGAGGGACGCCGGTGGTGTTGCTCGCCGGTGCCGACTCGCCCGGCTTTCGATGGCATCCGGACTTCGTCGACGCGCTGGTCGCCGACGGTTTCGAGGTCGTTCGGTTCGACCATCGGGACTGTGGCCGGTCGACGACCCTCGGCCCCGATGCCGGCTACCTCCTGGAGGATCTCGCCGCCGACGTCGCCGGGCTGCTCGAACATCTCGGCCACGCCGACGCCCACCTCGTCGGGCGCTCGATGGGCGGCATGGTGGCCCAGGTGTTGGCGCTCGACGAGCCTGACCGAGTGCGCTCGCTGACGTTGATCGGCTCGACCCCCGGTGTCGACGATGACCGGCTCCCCGTCCCCGACGAGGCGTTCGTCGATCGCATGGTCCGGCGCCTCTTCGCCGGCCCGCCCGACGATCAACCCGGACGCATCGACTGGCTGGTCGAGTTGGGCGAGCTCATGGCGGGTGAGGCGTTCGGGTTCGATCGGTCCGAGGCGGCGTTGCTTGCTCGCGCGGAACTGCTCACCGGATGGCAGCCCGAGTCGGGTCATGGCGCGGCCGCCTACGGGTCACCGAGCCGGGTCGATCGATTGCATGAGATCGGCCAGCCGACCCTCGTCGTTCACGGCACCGCGGACCCGGTCCTACCGGTCGAGCACGGCCGAGCGCTCGCCCTCGGGATCGAAGGTGCGGTGCTCATCGAAGTCGACGGGCTCGGGCACGAGACGCCGGCCCCGATGCTCGCCGCGCTGCGCCCGGCCCTCGTCGAGCACCTTCGGGCGGCTGATTCCCTGATGCCATGACCGACGCGAACGAGACGTCCCGGGGCAGGGACGCCTCGTCCACGAAGGTCGGTGGTCGCGCTTGGGATCCGTTGCCGAGACTCCGTCCGCTGATGCTTCTCCGTGACGCTGTGGAGGGCGTCCTGGGTGCAAGAAGCTCGTGGGACCGGTCGTGGGTTCTGGATCCGTCGACCACTCGGCGGTGTTCGACCACACACCTCGGTTGGCGGATCGGGGTGGGTGATGAAGCGGTGCCGACCTCCCTTCGGGTCACGACGGGTTCGAGGCGAGTGCATCGAGCGGAACCCGCTGCTGGTGTGACTCCTGTCACGGTCGCGCCGGAAGCGTCAGCGGTCAACGAGGACTTCGGAGGGTGGTGACTCGTGAACGTGCTCACGAGAACAAGCGCGGGTGGCGCCGTGCTCAGACCATCGCTTCGATGAGTGACGGGCCGGGTGTGGCGACGCTCTTGGCCAGCGCGGCGTTGAACTCCTCGCTGGTCGTCGCCCGCTCGGCCGGAACCCCCATGCCGGTGGCCAGCGAGACCCAGTCGAGGGCGGGGTTGGTCAGATCGAGCATGCTCATCGCCTTCGGGCCGGGGGAGTGCGCACCGACCCGGTCGAACTCGTACTGCAAGATCGCGTACTTGCCGTTGTTGAAGATGACGGTGGTGACGTCGAGCCCCTCGCGGGCCTGGGTCCAGAGCGCCTGGAGGGTGTACATGCCGCCGCCGTCGGCCTGCATCGCGAAGACCCGCCGGTCGGGGCAGGCGATCGCGGCACCGGTCGCGGCAGGAAGGCCGTAGCCGATCGATCCGCCCGTGAGCGCGAGCAACGAGAACGCCGGCGTCCCCCGCAGTGCTCCCTGGTAGCCGGCGCCGGAGGTGCCCGCTTCGTTGACGACGATCGCGTCGTCGGGCATCAGGTGGGCGAGGGCGCGGCCGACAGCGGTCGGGTCGAGGGGACCTTCGGGAAGCGAGGGCCGATCGAGCTCGAGGGTCTTCGGCGCGGTGTCGGCCGCGCCGGACCGCTCGACGAGCGCGCCGAGTGCGGCGTCGATGTCCCCGGTGACCTCACAGATCTGGTGAACGGTCGCCCCCTGAGGTGTGAGTTCGTTTGGCTTGTCGGGGTAGGCGAAGAAGGTGATCGGCGGGTGGCCACCGATCACGATCAGGTGCTCGGTGCCCGCGAGTTGCTTCGCCGCCATCTCGCCGAAGTACTGCAACCGGGCCATCGGGGAGCGCCCGGCCCCCGACTCCTGTCGGGGTGCCCACGTCGAGCAGAAGACCTTGGTGCCGGTCGCCGCCGTCAGTCGGCTCGCCTGGCGGGCTCGGGCTTCGGTGATCGTGCCGCCGAGCACCACGGTGCAGGGCGCGCCGGAACGGATCGCGGCGGCGGCCGAGTCGATGGCCGACTCGTCGGGCGTGTCCGGCGGAGGCACGGTGGAGAGATCGGCCCTTGCGGTCTGGGAGGTCGGGTTCCACGCGGTGTCGGCCGGGAGGATCAGGCTCGCGATCTGACCCGGTGCGACCATCGACGCCTCGATCGCCGCCGCGCCCATCGCGGCGACCTCGTCCGCCGTCTCCGCGTTGCCGACCCAGTGCGACATCGGTGCCGCGATGCCTTCGACGTCGGCCGACAGCGGCGCGTCGAAGCGACGGTGGTAGGTCGCGTGATCACCGATGATGTTGACCATCGGTGTCCGTGCCTTCTTGGCGTTGTGGATGTTGGCGAGCCCGTTGGCGAGCCCGGGTCCCGTGTGCAGCAGGGTGGCTGCCGGCGTGCCGGTCATCCGGGCGTAGCCATCGGCCGCACCCGTCACGACCCCTTCGAACAGTCCGAGTACGCACCGCATCTGCGGGTTCGTGTCGAGGGCCGCGACGAAGTGCATCTCGGAGGTGCCGGGATTGGCGAAGCAGACGTCGACCCCGGAGTCGGTCATCGCCTTCACCAGCGCCTGCGCGCCGTTCATTGGTTGTGCGGTCATGGGGGGAGTGATTACCACGTCAGCCGTGATGACCGACGATCGTCACCCCGATGCCACTATCGCTGCGAGGCGAGGCTCCGGTTCTTGACCTTGGCCTTGACGTAGTCGCGGTTCATGAAGGCGATGAAGTCGAGCGGGATCTCCTTCGGGCACGCCTCATGACACTCGCCATGGTTGGTGCACGAACCGAAGAAGTCCTCCATGGTCTCGACCATGGCCTCGGTGCGCTTCCAGCGTTCGGGCTGACCCTGCGGCATCACGTTGAGATGGTGCAGCTTGGCGGCGGTGAACAGCTGGCCCGCGGAGTTGGGGCACGCAGCGACGCAGGCGCCGCAGCCGATGCAGGCGGCCGCGTCCATCGACGAGTCGGCGACCTCCTTCGGGATCGGGATCTCGTTCGCGTCGGGCGCGGTGCCCGTCGGTGCGGAGATGTAGCCACCGGCCTCGACGATGCGGTCGAAGGCTCGACGGTCGACCATGAGGTCCTTCAACACCGGGAACGAGGTGGCCTTCCACGGCTCGATCACGATCTCATCGCCGTCGTTGAACTTCCGCATGTGCAACTGGCAGGTCGCCGTGGCCTTCTCGGGGCCGTGGGCCTGACCGTTGATCATCACGCCGCACGTGCCACAGATGCCTTCACGGCAGTCGTGACCGAAGGTGACCGGTTCGGTGTCCTCGGCGATCAATCGTTCGTTGACGACGTCGAGCATCTCGAGGAACGAGGCGTCCTCGGGGATGTCGTGGGCGTCGACCTCGAGGAGCTCGCCTTGGGCCCAGGGGCCGTCCTGGCGCCAGATCTTCA
>CAZEML010000080.1:0-17341 GCA_964513285.1 uncultured Candidatus Nemicrothrix sp. | reverse complement strand
GCGACTCCGGCAGTGCGGCGCCGGCCCCCCAGCCGATCACCGTGCCGATCCACCAGCCAGTGGCGAAGCAGAGTCCCGCCCCCAGGGCGAACCACCGCCGGGCCCCGGCGTCGTGTGCTTCGTCGAAGTAGGCGATCGACAGCGTCGCCGCCTGATCGGTCATCAGGTACGGCAACCCGTAGCGCCAGGGTGCGGGGAAGCTCCGCAGACCGGGCGCGAGCGCAGCGCTGTAGAACGCGAACCGAGCGTTGATGAGCAGCGGTGTCGCCACTACGACGATGAACGCCGCGTCGCCGTCGAGCAGATCGAGCAGCGTGAGCTGGGCGGCGCCGGCGAGCACGAGCCACGACCCGAGCACGCCGATCCAGCCCGCCACCTCGCTCTCGCCGACGGCGACGCCGTAGACGAGCCCGAAGGGCAACCCGGCCAGTCCGAGCGGGAGCGCACGTCGAGCGCCGAGGCGAAACGGCGACCACCGATCCATCACTCCATCCAAGCGCACCGACGACCGGCGGTGTTGTACGTGACCGGTGCCGGCGTCGCGCTACAGATCGTCGAGCCGGGTCAGGCCGGTCTTGAACGCCAGCGCGACGAGTTGGGCTCGGTCGCGCGCGTGCAGCTTCGTCATCGCGCGGCTGACGTGGGTCTTGGCGGTCAGCGGCGACAAGAAGAGCGCCTCGGCGATCTCCTCGTTCGAGAGGCCCTGACCGACCAGTCCGACCACCTCGCGCTCGCGAGCGGTCAGATGTTGCAGCGCGTCGTCATCGACGGGCACGGCCGCGGGCTCGTCGCCGAGCGACGCGAGCAGGGCGCGGGTCGCCTTCGGGGTGAGGAGGGCCTCACCTTCGGCGACGACACGGATCGCGTCGAGCAACACGTCGGGGTCGACCCCCTTGTCGAGGAAGCCGCTCGCACCGGCGGCCATCGCCGAGACCACGTACTCGTCGAGCTCGAAGGTGGTGAGGACGATGACCCGGACGCCCGCGAGGTCGTCGTCGCTGGTGATCTCCTCGGTGGTCGCGATGCCGTCCTGCCCGGGCATGCGGATATCCATCAACACGACATCGGCGCGTTCTCGACGGACCACGTCGAGCGCGTCGGTGCCATCGTCGGCCTCGCCGACCACCTCGAGGTCCGGAGCGGAGTCGATGATCGCCTTGAAACCCGCCCGAATGAGGGCCTGGTCATCGACCAACACGACGCGGATGGCCATCAGGTCTCCTCTCCGTCGCGGCTCGGAACTGCGCCGCTCTGCGTCCCTTCGACCGTGGCCGGGAGCCAGGCGTCGACGACGAACCGCTCCCCCACCTCCATGGCGGAGAGTTGCCCGCCGTCGGCGACCGCCCGCTCGCGCATCCCGATCAGTCCATGACCCCCACCGTCCCCACGGACCGCACCGACGGGGTTGGTCACCCGGATCGTCAGCCGGTCGGCCCGCCACTCGGTGGTGACGTCGGCGGAACCGGGTCCGTGTTTGGCGGCGTTGGTCAACGCCTCCTGGGCGATGCGGAAGGCCGCGAGAGAGACCGCCGGCGCGAGCGGCCGCGGCGCGCCGGTCTGCGACCAGCGGACATCGAGACCCGCCGACCGCATGGTCTCGACCAGGTCGGGGAGCTGTTCGACCGTCGGGAGGGACGAGGTCGGCGCTTCGTCGCCCTCGTCGTGACGCAGCACGCTCAGGAGATCACGCAGCTCCTCGAGCACGTTCTTGCCGGCGTCGCGCGCCGCGGTCAGCGACGCCTCCGCTTGATCGGGATCGTTGCGCAGCAGGTGGAGCGCAGCGCCGGTCTGCACGTTCATCACCGACAGGTTGTGAGCGAGCAGGTCGTGGAGCTCGCGGGCGATGGTGAGACGCTCCTCGCTGACCTGCTGGCGGGTCTGGGCCTCGGCGGCGAGCACCGCGGCGCGGACCTGCGCATCGGCGGAATCCTTGTACTGCCGCCACGACCGGATGGCGTCGGCGATGCCGACGGCGAGGAAGGTCCACACGATGCCGATGACGGCCCGGGCGTCGCCGGCGGTCGCCTCGTTCACGACGAGACCCGAGACATACAGCGGGACGGCCACGACGATGCCCAACCCGATCGCCTGGCGCCGTTCGAGGCGGATGCCCACGGTGATCAACAGCACGAGGACGGCGAAGAAGATCGGTGTCGGTCGTTCGTAGATCGCGACGTGAACCGCACCCCACACCAAGGCGATGGCGAGCAGGACGAACGGTCGCCATCGACGCAACGCCACGAGCACGAACGCGCCGAAACCGGCGGCCACTTCGGGCCAGCCGGTTTCGAAGTCCTCGGGTCCGGTCTGGAGCAGAAGTGCTCCGAGGCCGACCACGACGACGGCGATGGCGACGTCGAGGCGACGGGGATCAGCCCGCAGCCACGCCATCGCCGATGCGCCGGGCGACGGGCTCATGCGTCCCGACGGGCGGTCATCACCGCAGCGACAGCGAGCAGGCCGACGACCCAGGCGGCGAAGACGGCGTAGCCGGCGCCTCGGCTGAGCAGATCGGGGTCGGACACTCGGGTCATCATCGCAGAGCCTGCTTCGGAGGGCAGGTACTTGAGGAAGACGTCGGTGACGCTGTCGGGCAGCAGCTGCAGCAGGTTCGGGCCGATGAAGACGCCGCCGACCAGGGTGCCGATGCCGGCGGCGGTCGAGCGGAGGATGAAGCCGAGGGCGACGCCGATGAGGGCGACGCCGGTGAGGTAGACGGTCGTGCCGAAGACGACGTCCCACACCTCGGTGAGCGCCACGGTCGGCTCGCTCCCGGCGTACACGGCCTGGCCGAGCACGACGGCGCCGACGACCGATGCCAGCCCGATCGTGAACACCCCGGCGGCGGTCACCGCGACCTTGGCGGTGATGATGCGGCTGCGCTTGCCGACCGAGGCGAAGGCGGTGCGGATCAGCCCGGTCGAGTACTCGCTGGCGACGAACATCACGCCGAGCACACCGATGATCATCTCCGAGAGTCCGATGCCGCCGAGGGCGACGTCGACCGGGTCGGTCAGGAAGGCGGCCGGTCCGGCCTGTTCCTCGGACTCGGCGACGGCGGAGAAGATCATGCCGAAGGCGACGGTGGCCAGGCCGGCGGCGATCAGGGTGATCGAGGTCGAGCGAACCGACCAGAACTTGATCCACTCGCCGCGGATGACGTTGATGCTGCGCACTCGGTTGGTGCGCTCGGGGGTGGCGGTCGTGGTGCTCATGGGTTCCTGGGTGGGGGTCTCGGTGTGTTCGGTCTCGGTGGGGACGGTGATGGTGGTCATGGTTCCGGTGTGGGTGGGGGTGGGAGGGACGGTGAAGGAGTCGATGCTGCTCATCAGGCGGCGATGGAAGTCGTGTTGCCGTGGTACTGGACGGCGTCGGCGGTCAGGGACATGAACACGTCCTCGAGGGAGCGCTGTTCGGGGATCAGGGAGGTCAGGGCGATGTTGTTGTCGCGGGCGATCACGCCGATCTCGGTGGCGTCGAGGCCGCTGACGCTGACGCTGCCCCGATCGGCCGACACGATCTCGACGCCGTCGCGGCGCATCAGGCCGACGAGGTCGTCGAGCTGCTCGGCCCGGACGTGGGTCTTCTCGCCGGCCGCCATGTCGCGCAGTTCGTCGATCGAGATGTCCTCGATCAGGGCGCCCTGGCCGATGATCACGAAGTGTTCGGCCATGAGCTCCATCTCGCTCATCAGGTGCGACGACACGAAGACGGTGCGTCCCTCCTTCGCGAGATCCTGGAGGAGGTGACGGATCCAGAGGATGCCCTCGGGGTCGAGACCGTTGACCGGCTCGTCGAGCATGACGACCTCGGGATCGCCGAGGAGGGCGGCGGCGATGCCGAGGCGCTGGCCCATGCCGAGCGAGAAACCGCCGGAGCGACGCTTGCCGACCTCGCCGAGACCGACGATGTCGAGGACCTCGTCGACTCGGGAGGTCGGGATGCCGTTGGTGACGGCGAGCGCCCGCAGGTGGTCGTAGGCCGACCGGGTGGGGTGCACCGCTCCGGCGTCCAGCAGGAAGCCGAGGGAGGTGAGCGGCGCGGGGTGCTGGCTGAGCGAGCGCCCGCCGACGGTGGCGGTCCCCGACGTGGGGGCGTCGAGGCCGAGGATCATCCGCATCGTGGTCGACTTGCCCGAGCCGTTGGGGCCGAGGAAGCCGGTGACGATGCCGGGCTGGACGGTGAAGCTGAGGTCGTTGACGGCGGTGAAGGTGCCGTACTGCTTGGTGAGGTTCTGGACTTCGATCATGGATTCATGATCTGCAATCCACCCCGATCCGGAATCCCCCACCGGGAGTCTTCGCGACTACTCCCGCGGGAGTAGTTCCGGCTTCAATGACGGCCATGCCTCCTCCCTCTGACCGATCCGCCTACGCCGTCGGGGCGTTCTTCGCCGGAGCCGGTGTCATGCACTTCGTCCGGCCCGATTTCTTCGAGGCGATCGTGCCGCGCTGGTTTCCGAGCCCGAAACTCGCCAACGAGGTGTCCGGCGCCGCCGAGATCGTCCTGGGGGCGGGGATGTTCCACCCGGCCACCCGACCGGCCGCGGCGAAGGGGCTGTTGCTCCTGACCGCGGCGGTCTACCCGGCCAACATCGACATGGCCATCAACGATGTCGTGGTCAAGCCCGGCGACGACGGACGTATGGAGCGGGTCGAGGGCGTGCGCGCCGCACGCACCCTCAACCTGCTGCGGCTGCCGATGCAGTTCGTGATGGTGTGGGCCATCCGCCGCCACACCCGCCGACGCTGAGTCGGTCGATCAGTGGTGGCCGGCGTGCGCGTCGGCCTCGGCATGGCCGTGCTCATCGCCGTCCTTGGGGAGGGCGGCGACCGCGCCGACGATCATGAGCCCCCACCAGAAGCCGACGATCGCGGAGATGAAGGTGTTGAGGCACCACGCCCAGAGGCCGCCGAGCCAGGCGTCCTCGACGGCGTGCTCCGCTGCGTGGACCGCGTCGTACGGGAAGTGCCAGCCCAGCTCCTCGGCGCCGACCAGCAGGATGTGACCGCCCACCCACAGCATCGCCGCGGTGCCGACGACCGAGAGCGTCTTGAGCACCTTGGGCATGGCGGCGACGAGGGCCCGGCCGGTGGCCTGCGAGCTCTCGGAATCCGACTGCGCCATCCGGAGCCCGACGTCGTCCATCTTCACGATGAGAGCGACCGCGCCGTAGACGACGACGGTGATCAAGATGGCGACGACGACCATGATGATGCCGCGGGTCACGAGCGGCTCGTCGATGACCTCCTTGAGGGAGATCACCATGATCTCCGCCGAGAGGATGAAGTCGGTGCGGACCGCACCCGAGATCGTCTTCTCCTCGTACTCGGGGCCCATCACCGCGACGGGAACGTCGTGATCGTGATCGTCGCCGGCGAGGGCGTGCAGGATCTTGTGGACCCCCTCGTAGGCGAGGAACGACCCGCCGCAGATGAGGATGATCTCGACGAGGAGTGGCGCGACTTCGGAGAGGATGAGCGCGGCGGGCAGGATGAACAACAGCTTGTTGAGCATCGAGCCCCGAGCGATGCGCTTGATGATCGGCAGCTCGCGGTCCGCAGCCAAGCCCTGGACGTACTGCGGCGTCACCGCCGCATCGTCGACGACCACACCGGCCGCCTTCATGCTCGCTCGACCCGCGGCCGCGCCAACGTCGTCGATGGAAGCTGCAGCGAGCTTCGCGAGCGCCGCCACGTCGTCGAAGAGACCAACCAGACCACCAGCCATGGGGCCAGAAACTAGCGGACACGCACGAAGGGTCGGCGCGAGGAGAACCGCAGCACCGGGAGAACTTTTGGCAGTTGAACTGCCGATTGTTACGGTCGATGGATGGCCGACCATCCCCTCGTACTCGCCGGACAGTACGGATCGCCGTACACCCTGAAGATGCGGGCGGTCATGCGCTACCGCCACATTCCCTTCCGCTGGGTGCTGCGGGACTCGAAGTGGGACGACCTTCCCGACCCGCCCGTGCGGCTCGTCCCGATGATCGTGTACCCCGAGCCCGACGGGAGCCACGGCGAGGTCACCATCGACTCGTCGCCCCAGATCATGCGGTTGGAGCAGGAGTACGAGGGGCGAAGCGTCCTCCCGACCGATCCGGCCCTGCGGTTCATCGACTCCGTGATCGAGGACTACGCCGACGAGTGGGTCACCAAGGCGATGTACCACTACCGATGGGCCTACCAGGAGGGCATCGACAAGGCCGGCAAGCTGCTGCCGCTGTCGGCCGACCTCCAGCTCGACTCCGACTCGGCTCAACAGGCGTACGGCTTCATCACCGCGCGCCAGATCGGACGGCGCGAACTGGTCGGCTCGACCGACATCACCCGGCCGATCATCGAGTCGTCCTACGAGCGGTTGCTCGCCGTGCTGACCGAGGTGTTCGCGACCCAGGACTTCGTCCTCGGCGACCGACCCGGCCGCGGCGACTTCGCCCTGTTCGGACAGCTCAGCCAACTCGTGCGATGGGATCCGACCTCGACCGACCTCGCCGCCCGCAACGCCCCCAAGGTCATCAACTGGGTCGATCGCGTCGACGATCTCTCGTGGTTGCCCGTCGGCGAGGACGACGGCTGGTCGCCCCTCGACGCCCTCTCTGCCGGGACCCTTCGCCTGCTCGAAGAGGCGGCGAGGACCTATGTGCCGTTCATGGTCGCCAACGCCGCCGCGTTGCGGAGCGGCGCCGACGAAGTGGTCGTCGAGATCGACGGCCAGACCTATCGGCAGGCACCGTTCGCCTACCAGGGCAAGTGTCTGCACTGGCTTCGGGAGGAGTACAGCGCTCTGAGCGGTGGGGACCGGACTCGCGTCGATGCGGTACTGGCCGCGACCGGCTGCGAGGCACTCGTCGACTGACCGGTCAGACCTGGGACACGTGATTCACACCACGTGCGCCGCTGCCGATACTGAGGCGATGGCGGAGACACCGGACGCCGGCGCCCGGGAGCAGCTTCCGAGCGAGGGCTCGCAGATCTTCGCGCGCCATCGCGACCTGCTCGGGGTGGCCGTCCTCGGCGGAGACACCGTCGTCGCGATCAGCGCCGCCGTCGCGCTCCGAGCGCACGCGCCGGTCGGCCTCCTCGTCGCGTGGGTCGCGGTCGCGATCGTGTCGTCGTATGGCTGGGAGTTCATCCAGCGGCTCTACCCGAACCAGAACCGGCGTCACGACCGGATCGATGACCGGCTCGGGTGGGTGGCGACGATCGCCTGGGCGACCCTGCCGTGGATGGTGATCGGCGCCGTCGACCAGGGCGAGGTCGCGTGGATCCTGGTGTTCGTGGTCGGGTTCGGCATCGCGACCGACCTTCTCTACCAGAGCCCCACCGAAACACCGGAGCTCGACGTCCAGCTGATCCTCTACCCGACCAGCTTCGTGGTCGCGTTCGCGCTCAGCGGCCAGTGGTTGCCGATCGTCGCCGTCGGCGCGATGGCGTTCTCCCTCGTAGTGGCGGCACGCGTCTGGCTCGACGTCAACGAGGTGCTCATCGAACGCCGCACCAAGATCGAAGAGGACGCCAAGACCGACCCGCTGACGGGATTGGCGACGCGGGCCGCCGCCACCGAGATCGTCGAGGCGTTCGCGGGCGGCCGGTCGAGCCGACGTCCACTGCGCCTTCATCGACATCGACGACTTCAAGTACCTCAACGACAACCACGGCTACGCCGTCGGCGACCAGGTGTTGCGAGCGGTCGGGCGTGACCTCGTCGCCAAGCTCCCGCCGAGCTGGACCGTGGCCCGCTTCGGCGGCGATGAGTTCGTCGCGGTCGGCCCGGAGCCCGCCGACTTCCACCCGATCCTCGAATCGACGTTCGCGATCGATGGTCCGCAGCCCTTCGAGATCGCCCAGTCGCTGACCGTCGGCATGACGTCGCTGCCGTCCGCCGGGCTCGATGCGGCGACACTGTTCCGCGAGGCGGCCGGCGCGTTGCGCCACGCCAAGCGGCTCGGCAAGCACCAGGTCCTCGAGGTCACCCCTCAGCTTCGAGCCGTCGACGCGTCCCGGAGCGAACTCGGGCGCCAGGCCGGCGCCGCGCTCGACGCCGGCGAGATCATCCCGTGGGCCCAGCTGATCGTCGATCTCGAGACCGGCGAACCGGCCGGACTCGAACTCCTCGCCCGATGGATCCGGCCCGACGGAGACGTCATCTCGCCCGCCGACTTCATCCCCGTCATCGAAGAACAAGGCCGAGGACCAGCGCTCGGTATGCGGATGATCGACCATGCGATCGCCACGCTCAGCCAGGTCGACGTGCGCGAGGCCGGACTCTTCCTCTCGGTCAACGTGTCGGCTCGCCACCTCTACCACCGTCGCCTTCCCCGCGAGGTCGAGGCCCGCCTCCGCCGGTACGGCGTGGAGGCGGATCGCCTCATCCTGGAGGTGACCGAGAGCGAGCACCTGCCGTCCTCCCCGATCTGGCGAGAGACCGCCGAGCAGCTCCTCGAGGTCGGTGTCGGACTGGCGATGGACGACCTCGGCACCGGCTACTCGACCGTCTCCAAACTGCTCGATGTCCCGTTCAGCCACGTGAAGGTCGACCGGGTGTTCACGCAGGCGTTGGACCGCCCCGGGACGACACAACTCGCCGCGGCCTTCGCGACGATCGCGGCGGGTGCCGGGATGTCCTCGGTCGTCGAGGGGATCGAGACCGACGACCAGGCCGACGCCATGCGCGCCGCTGGCTACCGGCTCGGGCAGGGCTTCCTGTTCCACCGCCCCGAACCGCTGGAGGACGCGATCACCCGGGCCATTCGCCAGGTGGCGGCGGAGTCGCCGAGATCGGCCCACCTCGGCCCCACCTGACGAGATGCCCGACCATCGCCATCATCACCACCCTGAGACAGGTGTACACCACAGAACGTGGTCACGCTCCCGCGCGATCGCCAGACGATCGAAGATGACCTGATGGAGCGGCGAACCGAGAGTCGGGAGATCTTCGCGACCCACCGCGACGCGCTCGGCAGCGTCGTGCTCCTCGGCGACTCGCTCATCGCCATCGGCGTACCCATCGCCCTCTGGGACCATGCCCACCCCGCCTGGCTGATCGGCTGGTCGATCGTCGTCGTCCTCTCCTCCTATGGCTGGGAGATGGTCCAACGGCTCTACCCACGGGCCGACCAGACCGACGGTCAGATCCGCGACCGGTTCGGCTGGGTCTCGACGATCGCCTGGGGCCTCCTACCGTGGATCGTGTGGGGCGCTCGCGACCAGGGGGACGTGATCTGGGCTCTGGTGTTCGTGGTCGTCTTCGGGATCGCGAGCGACCTGCTGTACCAGTCCCCGACCGACGCGCCCTCGTTCGACCTCATGCTTGCGACCTACGGCGGCAGCTACCTCGTGGCCTTCGCCGTCGCCGGTGAGGTTCTCGCCGTCGCCGCGACGCTGTTGTCAGCCGCGACCTTCTACGCCGCGGCCAAGGTCTGGCTCGACGTCAACGACGTGTTGATGGAGCGACGGGCGCGACTCGAAGACGAGACCCGGCGCGACCCGCTGACCGGGCTCGGGACGCGCATCTCGGTGAACGAGGCGCTCGACGCCCTCCGCGCCGGCGACCATCCCGAGATCCACTGTGCGTTCATCGACATCGACGACTTCAAGCACCTCAACGACAGCCACGGCTACGCCGTCGGCGACGCCGCGCTGATCGCGGTCGGAACCCAGCTCCGCGACCGGCTGCCTGACTCCTGGCACGTCGGTCGGTTCGGCGGTGACGAGTTCGTCGCCGTCGGCCCCGAGCCCGTCGACTTCCAAGGGCTCCTCGAGATGACGATCATCGCCGCCGATGTCGACGACCTCGAGATCGCCCAGTCGCTGACGATCGGCACGACCGCACGTCCCACGGCGGAGGCGACCGCGTCGACCCTCCTGCGCGAGGCCGCAGCCGCCTTGCGGTTCGCCAAACGCCTGGGCAAACACCAGGCCCTCGCGATGACCGACGATCTCCGAGCGGTCGAGCACTCACAGATCCAGCTCGGCGGGCGCATCGGCGCTGCGCTCGACAGCGGCGAGATCGTTCCCTGGGCACAGGCGATCGTCGACCTGGAGACCGGCGACACGGTCGGCCTCGAGCTGCTCGCTCGCTGGGTCCAGCCCGATGGCACCGTCACGCCTGCGCACGAGTTCATCTCGGTCATCGAGGATCAGGGACGAGGCCCGATGCTCGGCTCCCTCATGATCAGCCACGCCATCGAGGCACTGGCGCGGCCTGAACTCCGAGAACGCGGCACGTTCATCAGCGTGAACCTGTCGGCCCGCCACCTCTACCACCGGCGGCTGCCCGCCGAGGTCCTCGCCAAACTCGAGCAACACCGCGTCGCCCCCGAGCGGCTCGTGCTGGAGATCACCGAGTCGCAACACCTTCCGTCGTCACCCATCTGGGAGCGCACCGCCGAACAACTCCGCGCCCTCGGCATCGGCCTCGCGATGGACGACCTCGGCGCCGGGTACGCGACGGTCGAGCAGCTGCTCGCCGTCCCGTTCAGCCACGTGAAGGTCGACCGGGTCCTGACCCAGGCCCACGATCGCCCCGGCACCATCGAACTCGCCGCGGGGATCGCCGCGGTCGCCACCGGTGCCGAGATGACGGCGATCATCGAGGGCATCGAGACCGAGGACCAGCTCGCCAGCATGCGCCGGGCCGGCTACCGGCTGGGGCAGGGGTACCTCTTCCATCGGCCCGAACCGCTCCCGACGATGGTCGATCGGCTCCGCGGGCCCACCTCCGTGCCGCGCACCGCGTGAGGGTCGATCGCCGGCCCGGGTCGACGTATGGTCGACCCCATGGCGGCTCCCCCCTCTGACCCGACGGCGGTCATCCAGCGCTACCTGGACCTGGCCCACGACGCGATGCGATGGAAGCTCCAAGGTCTGAGCGAGTACGACCTTCGCCGGCCGCTCACGCCGACCGGCACGAGCCTGCTCGGCATCGTCAAGCACGTCGCCTGGGTCGAACTCGGGTACTTCGGCGACGTGTTCGGACGCGCCCACGACGTCGCCTTGCCCTCGAGCACCGACGAGATCAACGCGGACATGTACGTCCGGGCCGACGAGACCGTCGACGAGATCCTCGCCCACTTCGACGCGGCACAGGCGCACGCGAACGCCACCCTCGAGGCGCTCCCCCTCGACGCGGAGGGCCACGTGCCGTGGTGGGCCGAGAACAACCCAGTGACCCTGCAGCTGATCGCCCTCCACCTCGTCACCGAGATCCATCGGCACCTCGGTCAGATGGACATCCTGCGAGAAGGGCTGGACGGCGCCGTCGGCCATCGCGACGGGGTCGACAACCTGCCCCCGGTCGACCCTGCGTTCTGGCCGGCGCACGTCGCCGCGCTCGAAGACATCGCCCGCGAAGTGACCGGCTTTGGCGATCCGTAGGATTTCGGTCATGACCGCACGTGCTGACCGCCCCTACGACCTCATCGTCTTCGGAGCGACCAGCTTCGTGGGCGAGATCCTCTGTCGCTACCTCGTCGAGCGCCACGCCACCGACGGCGATCTGCGCTGGGCGATCGCCGGCCGCAATGCCGACAAGCTCGAGTCGGTCGCCACCGCGACCGGAGCCGACGTACCCCGCATCGTCGCCGACGCCGCCGACGGCGATGCCCTCGCCGCACTCGCCGATTTGTGTCGCGTCGTGATCTCGACCGTCGGCCCCTACGCCCTCTTCGGCTCGCCGCTCATCGAGGTGGTCGTCGATGCCGGCACCGACTACGTCGATCTGACCGGCGAGCCCCAGTGGATGCAGCGGATGATCGACGCGCACGGCGCGGCAGCCGAGCGCAGCGGGGCGCGGATCGTGCACACCTGTGGGTTCGACTCGATCCCGTCCGACCTCGGCACCTGGTTCACCCAACAACAGGCGACGGACCGATTCGGTCAGCCGTGTACGACCATCGCCATGCGGGTCAAGGCGATGAAGGGGGGCGCGAGCGGCGGCACCATCGCCAGCCTGCTCAACGTGGTCGACGAGACCCGAGCCGACCCGTCGCTCCGCAAGACCCTCGGCAACCCGTATGCGCTCGCCCCCGAGGAGATGCGGTCCGGCCCGAAGCAGCCCAACGTCGTCGCCCCGACGAAGGACTCCGCCTCAGGCGAGTGGGTCGCTCCGTTCGTCATGGCCGGCATCAACACCAAGGTCGTCCACCGAAGCCACGCCCTGCTGGGCCGACCCTGGGGCGACGAGTTCACCTACGACGAGGCGATGCTCATGGGATCCAGCCCGCTCGGCGCGGTCAAGGCCGGTGCGCTCGTCGGCGGACTCGGCGGCTTCATGGGACTCGCCGCGGTCGGCCCCACCCGACGGCTGCTCGGCAAGGTCCTCCCCGAGCCGGGGGAAGGTCCGTCCCCCGAAGCGCAGGAAGCCGGGTTCTACGACATCCGCTTCTTCGGCACCACCGCGGCCGGCGACACGATCACGACGAAGGTCACCGGCGACCGCGACCCGGGGTACGGATCGACGGCGAAGATGCTGGCCGAGAGCGCGACGACCCTGCTCGCCACCAACCGCGGCGAGAAGACCGGCACGCCCGGCGGCTTCTGGACCCCGGCCACGGCGATGGGTGACCGGCTCATCGCCGCACTCGTCGACCACGCCGGACTCACGTTCGACGTCCTCGACGCGTAGCCAGACTCCCTGGCATCCGGGCCTGCTGCGCATAGGGTGCACGATGCCCTCTGACACCGAGCCGGCCGATCTCGACGAAGCGGCTTCGCCGCCCCTCGGCTTCGCGGCCCTCGGACTCGGGCCCGATCTCTGCGAGACCCTGACCGGTCTCGGCTACGAAGAACCGACGCCGATCCAGCGCAAGACGATCCCGCTGCTCCTCGAGGGCGGCGACCTGATCGGCCAGGCCGCGACCGGTACCGGCAAGACGGCGGCGTTCGCGCTGCCGATCGTCGAGCGAATTGATCGCGACACGCCGGCCCGACCGGTCGGGTTGATCGTGACCCCGACCCGAGAGCTGGCCGTCCAGGTCAGCGAAGCGATCTTCGCCTACGGACGCGATCGCGGCGTCCAGGTGGTCCCGATCTACGGCGGCCAACCCATCCACCGCCAGCTCCAGGCGTTACGGCGAGGTGTGCATGTCGTCGTCGCCACCCCCGGACGCGCCATCGACCACATCCGGCGCGGTTCGCTCGAACTCGACGACATCACGACCGTCGTCCTCGACGAAGCCGACGAGATGCTCGACATGGGGTTCGCCGAAGACATCGAGACGATCCTCGAGCAGACGCCGGCCGAGCGGCAGACCGTGATGTTCTCGGCGACGATGCCGCCGCGGATCGAGGCGATCACCAAGCGCTACCAACGCGACCCGGCGCGCATCACTGTGGGCTTCGACGAGTCGTCCGCCGGCAAGACCCTCGTCCGCCAGACCGCCTACATCGTCGCTCGGGCCCACAAGGCGCTCGCCTTGGGGCGGGTCCTCGACATGGAGGGGCCCAGTTCGGCGATCGTGTTCTGCCGGACCCGTACCGAGGTCGACGAGCTGACCCAGACGATGAACGGCCGCGGCTACCGCGCCGAAGCCCTTCACGGCGGCATGGATCAGCAGCAGCGCGACCGGGTGATGGGACGGCTTCGCGACGGCACCGCCGAGGTGCTGATCGCAACCGACGTCGCCGCTCGCGGGCTCGACGTCGACACCCTCACCCACGTCGTGAACTACGACGTCCCGTCCGCGTCCGAGAGCTACGTCCACCGCATCGGCCGGGTCGGCCGCGCCGGGCGCGAGGGCGTCGCCATCACGCTCGCCGAACCACGGCAGCGGCGGCTGCTCGGCAACATCGAGCGACTCACCAAGCAGACGATCGAGATCCGGACCGTGCCCTCGGTGGCCGATCTCCGCACGCGCCAGGTCGAGGTCACCGCCGGCGCTCTGCGAGACGCACTCGACGACGATGATCTCGACGATTTCGAGGCAGTGCTTGACGTCCTCGAGGGCGACTACGACGATCGCGAACTCGCACTGGCGGCGATCAAGCTGTTCCACCATGCGCGAGGCGCGGTCACCGACGAGGCCGAGATCCCCGACGCCTCCGAGCCGCGGCCGAACAAGCGTCGCGACAAGGGGAAGGGCCACGACGGTGCCCCTCGCGACCGCAAAGGCGGGCAGGGCAAGAAACGGGGCAACGTCGGTCCCGGAACCGGACTCGTGTACGTCGGTCTCGGCCGCAAGGCCGGGATGCGCCCCGGTGACCTCGTCGGTGCGATCGCGAACGAGACCGACCTCACCGGCCGCGAGATCGGACCCATCCGCATCGCCGACAACTACTCCGTCGTCGGGGTGCCCGAACGGTCGGTCGACACCGTCGTCAAGGCGATCCGGGCGACCACCATCCGCGGGAAGAAGGCTCGGGCGCGCCCCTTCGTCGACTGACGGTCAGCGAGGAGGGCGAGGCGATGATTTCGCCACGGCTCATTATTTGAACGCGTTCAATCAATCCACTACCCTCGCGGCATGGCCCGACCGGAGGCGACCGCCGAGGAGCGAGCAGAACAACGGCAGCGGCTCCGCCGCGCGGCCGCCGAGCTGCACCGCGAGGGAGGGCCGGGAGCCGTGTCGGTCCGCGCCGTCGCGAAGCGGGCCGGCGTCTCGACGGGCCTGCTCTACAGCTACTTCGGCAGCCTGTCCGACCTCATGCGTTCGCTGTGGATGGTCCCGATCGCCGACCTCGGTCGTTCCCTCGCCGAGGTCGAACAGCAGGAGGCCGACCCGACGACGCGCCTCCACCGCCTCCTCGAGACCTACGTCGACTTCGTCGTCGCCAACGAGGAGACGCACCGCGGGCTGCTGCTGTGGGTCCGCCCGCCCAACCTCTCGACCGACCGCAACGACGATCCCGACGACCTCATGCTCTTCGCATCGCTCCGGCGAGCCATCGAGGCGGGCCAGGGCTGCGGCCAGATCCGGAGCGGCGATGCCCGCCAGCTCGCCCAACTGCTGTGGTCGGGCGTGCACGGCGCGCTCGCCCTCCCCATCAACACCGACACCTACGACCTGATCCCCGGCCGCGCCATGGCGGCCGAGATGATCCCCGCCCTGATCCGCTCCATCACCGAGGACACCCCATGACCCTGCTCGACGATCCCCGCCCGATCTCCGCTGACTCCCACGCCCTCGAGGCCCCCGAGGTGTTCGACGGACTCGCCGAACGGTTCGGCGACGACGCACCCCGCGTCGTCCACTACGAGGGCAAGGGCGATCACATCGTGACGCCCAACATGCCGAAGCGCTCGCGCAACGTGGCGGTCATGGCGCTCGCCGGCACCCGACTCGACTACGAGACCCCGCTCCCCCGAGAGCACGCCTCCAAGCCGAGTGCCGGGTCGATCGACGACCCCGAGATCCAGGCCTACTTCACCGGCGGCTACGCGGCGATGCGCCCCGGCCTGACCGACGGCGCCCGCCGCCCCGAAGACCAAGACATCGATGGCATCTCCGCCGAGATCATCTACCCAGGCTGGTTCCCGATGTTCAGCCTCCAGAACCTCGACCTGATGGTCGCCCTGCAGCGCAACTACAACGACTGGATGCACGGCCAGTACGTGGCGTCCAACGGCCGCCTGGTTGGTCTCGCCGCGCTGCCCGTCCAGCGACCCGACGACGCGGTCGCCGAACTCGAGCGGGTGATCGACCTCGGCTTCAAGGGCATCGTCCTGCCGTCGAATGCGCCGCGGGGCCGTAAGTACAGCGACGAGGAGTACGAGCCGATGTGGGCTCGGGCGGAGGAGGCTGGCCTCCCGGTGGCGTTCCACGTCGCCTGCATGTCGCACGTGCCGGACTGGCTCAAGGCGATGAAGGACCGTGACCCGATCGTGCAGTACGCCGGCTCCCCGGCGTTGATCCACGACACGTTGATCGAACTGATGGTCCGCGGCGTCTGCGACAAGCACCCGAACCTCAAGTTCGTGCTCGCCGAGTTCAACGCCGGCTGGGTGGCCCACTGGCTCGACAAGGTCCAGCAGGGGTGGGCCCGCGAGTTCGCTCGCGATTCGTCGGGTTCGGCCCCGGTCGACGTGCTCGACATCTGGAAGCGGCAGTTCTTCGCCACGATCGAGGACGACACCGCGGCCCTGCGGACTCGAGACCTGATCGGCGAGGACACCTTGCTGTGGGGCTCGGACTACCCCCACACCGACTCGACCTGGCCCTGCTCGGCGCAGGTGCTCGACGAGATGTTCGAGGGCTACTCGGCGGAGACCCGCGACAAGATCACCCGCACCAACGTCGCCAACCTCTACTCGCTCTGACCCCGCGCGTCAGCCGATGAGCGCCGCGACCGCAAGATCCGCGGGCACGAGATCATAGGCGGCGGCCCGGTCACGGATCGCGGCGATGCGATCGGAGGCGAGATCGGTCGGGTCGAGCGCCCACCGCAGCGTGGCCGACCAGGCCGCCACGTCGTCGGGATGGAGTCCGTACCGCTCGACGATCGTCTCGTCGAGATCGGGCGACGCGGCGAGGCGGGCCCCTTCCAGGGCGGCGAGTCGGAGCGCGGTCCGGAGGGCAGCGACGGTGGCGTCGGACGCGTCGGCCCGGCGCACCGCGACGAAGCACGGCCAGGGCGTCGCCTGAACCCCGATGCGCCCGATCGTGCCCGCGCGAACCAACGGCGCGGTCATCGCCCGCTCCCAGAGGAAGACGTCGGCGGTACCGGTGGTGAGCGCCTCGACCGCACCGTCGATGCCGCCACAGACGACGAACGACGACTCGTCGAGTTCGACGCCGATCTCGTCGGCGAGGACATGAGCCATCAGATGCGACCCGCTCCCGAAACGGGAGATGCCGAAGCGCACCGTGGCGTCGAGCTCGCCGACCGACTCGGCGCGGACGTGATGGCCCACGTGCACACCCCAGTCGAGCGGGGACGCGACCCACCATCCCTCGATCCGCAACGGGCGACCTCGACCGATCGCCGCCATCGCGCCCTCGGTCAGCACCAGCGCGGCATCGGCCTCACCGGCCTCCACCGCCGCGGTCATCGCCCCCGTGCCCGCCGGCTCGGGGACCCACCCCACGTCGAGCCCGGCGTCGGCGAAGAGGCCCCGCTCCGACGCCGTGCGCCAGGGCAGGTTGAAGTGCTCGGGCACCCCCGTGACGGTCAGCGACGTGGTGGCCATGGCTCCTGTGTAGCCGCTGCTTCGTCCAGCAGGCGATACCAGGCGAAACGCGGTTGATCAGCCAGGGAGTTGGCCCGGCGTCGACCACGGTTCGCTCAGGAACGCGGCGATCGCGACGGCACAAACCGGCGCGTCGACACAGCTCCCTCCGATGATCGCCGATTCCGCGGGGGCGAAGTCCATCGCGGGCCGCGTCGCGACCATCTCGGCG
>CAZEML010000079.1:0-17351 GCA_964513285.1 uncultured Candidatus Nemicrothrix sp. | reverse complement strand
GCGAAGCGACGATCCAACTGGGCCTGACACAGCACGAGTTCGCCCAGTGGTGCGGGTTGTCCCGAGAAGCGGTGGTCAAGGCGCTCCGCCGACTCCGGGATCTCGGGTGGATCTCGCAGAGTGAGAGCACGGTGACCATCCACGATCCCGACGCACTTCGAAGTCGCGGCGCCGGCTGATCGGACGCGTTCGTTCCATCGGCTGTGACCGATCCCACATCGCAGACGTGACCGCCACCACTGGCCTCGCCGAACCAGTCGAAGGACAATGGCAGGGGGACGAAGGGGACTGAACTCGTGCACTGCACGTCGTGTGGCGAAGAGAACCGAGCTGGCGCAAAGTTCTGCGTCGAGTGCGGCACGCCCATGATGCGGCCCTGCGCCTCGTGCGGGCACTCCCTGCAGCCGACGGCGAAGTTCTGCGACGAGTGCGGGGCTCCGGTTGCCGCATCCACATCGGGAACGACCGTCGACGCCACAGGCGACGGCGCAGTGCGGCGGATCGTCACCATCATGTTCGCCGACCTCGTCGGGTCGACGGCGTTCGGCGAGTCGGTCGACGCCGAGACGGCGCGTCGGGAGATGGCCGGCTATCACGCCCTCGCTCGTGAGGTGATGGAGGATCACGGCGGCGCGGTGGTGAAGTTCATCGGCGACGGGGTCATGGCCGGCTTCGGGCTCACCGACGTCGCCGAGGACGACGCCGACCGAGCCGTGCGAGCAGGCATCGCCCTTCAACGTGCGTTCGACTCGATCGTGACCCGCATCCGCGATCGACACGGTGCCGAGGTGAGCCTGCGGGTGGGCATCAACACGGGCGAAGTGGTGGTCGCCGAAGGCGATGCCGACATCGTCGGTGACGCGATCAACACCGCGGCCCGAATCGAGGCCCAATGCACCCCGGGGCGGGTGCTGGTCGGTGAGCAGACATGGCGGCTCACCCGGAGCGGCGTCGACTACGAGGTGCTCGGCGAGGTCGAGGTCAAGGGCAAGAGCGATCCGATCGCCACCTTCCAGGTCGTCGCCGCGGTTGAGGACGAGGAAGTCGCCACCCCGTTCGTCGGCCGAGAGGACGAGCTCGCCACGTTGACCGCCCACCTCGAGGACACGATCGCCTCCGCATCGCCGCAGTTGGTGACGGTGATCGGCTCACCGGGCGTCGGCAAGACGCGGTTGGCGGCCGAGCTGGCCGGCCGCGCATCGGAGGTGACGTCGTTCGACATTCGCGTCGACCGTGCCGGCGCTGCCACCTTCGAACCGATCGCCGATCTGTTGCGAACGGTGAGCGGGTTGCCATCCGGTCTCGATGCGGAGGCAACCATCGCCCATCTCGCCGAGTTCGTCGGAACCGACGACGCCGACCGCCTCGTGCCGATCCTCGCCAGCTTCCTCGGCGCCGGCCCGGCGCGGTCGACCGAGGAGTCGCTCTGGGGTTCGCGTCGGCTCGTCGAACTGATCGTCACCGACCAGCCCGCGGTGATCGTGGTCGACGACATCCAGTGGGCGGAGCCGCTCTTCCACGATCTCCTGGAGCATCTCGTCGAGTGGGTGGAGGGTGCGGCCTTCATCGTCGCCCTGGCTCGGCCCGAGATCCGGGAGATCCGCCCCACGTTCGCCGAGGTCGGTCGACGGATCAGCGAGGTCGTGCGCCTCGATGGGCTCGACCCGTCGACCACCGCCGCGCTGGCGTCGGGCATCCTCGGTGGCAAGGCGCTTCCGCCGGGTCTCGCCGATCGGCTCCCGGCGTCGACCGACGGCAACCCGCTCTTCGTGCGGGAACTCGTCCGGATGTTGGTCGACGACGGGACCATCACCGAAGGGGACGATCGATGGGTCCTCGCGATCGACATCGACGCGATCGACGTCCCGCCGACGATCATCTCCCTGCTGGCGAGCCGGGTCGAGCGCATGGCGAGCGAGGAACGGCGGGTGGTCGAAGCGGCCAGCGTCGTCGGCTCCGAGTTTGCACGCGGCGCCGTGCATGCGTTGCTGCCCGACCTCGGTGTGGCCCAGCTCGACCGGCTCCTCGAACAGCTCCGCCGCCAAGAGCTGATCGACGCCACCGGGACCTACTGGGGCGACGAGCCGGTCTGGCGATTCCACCATGTGCTGATCCGGGATGCGGCCTACCGGCGTCTGTTGAAGGAACGGCGGGCCGAGCTCCATCGCCAGGTCGGCGACTGGACCGAAGCCGCGGCGACCGACATCCGGGGTGAGCACGAGATCACCATCGGGTACCACTTCGAGCAGGCCTTCGGGTACCTCGACGAACTCGGCCCGCTCGACGACACGGGACGCTCGCTGGGGGCCCGGGCGGCCAACCTCTTCGCGACGGCCGCCACCCGTTCTGTCGAGCGAGACGACCTTGCCGCGGCCGGGCCGCTCGCCGGCCGTGCGCTCGCGGTGCTCACCGCGGATGATCCGCGTCGCGGTGATCTGCTCCTGCTCGCTTGTGAGTCGTTCTTCGGAGCGGGTCGGGTCAACGAGGGAACGCCCTGGTTCGAGGAACTGCAGGCGCATCCGGGCGACGAACGCATCGCTGCCTGGACCAGTGCGTACGAGGGTGAGTACGTCGTGCTCACCGACCCCGACCGCCTCGACGACATCGAGCCGGTCGTCGACGCTGCCGCCGGTCAGCTCGCCGAGCTCGGCGACGACTCAGGCGTGGCGAAGGCCCGACTCGTCCGGGCCCAGATCATGGCCCGCACCGGTCGGGTCGCTGAGTGTGAGGGCGAGCTCGACGCCGCCCTCGCCGCGGCCCGTGCCGCCGATGACCGTCGGCGCATCACCGCGGTACTCGGTGCCGCACCCCTGGCAGCCCTCTGGGGGCCGAGTCCCGTGGCCCGCGCCGGCGGACGCTGCCTCGACATCATCCGACTTCTTCGCATCACCTCCGCCTCCCCGATGGTGGAAGCGACCTCGATTCGCTGCCAGGCCGTGCTCGAGGGAATGCGTGGCCGCTTCGACGAGGCCCGCTCGTTGATCGATCGATCACGGGCGATCGTCGACGAGCTCGGTCTGCGCCGAGGCATTCTCGAGTGCCGACTCTTCGCCGGCTACATCGAGCTCCTGGCCGGCAACCCAGCGGTGGCCGAGGCCCACCTGCGGGTCGCGCATGCCGGGCTGGCATCGCTCGGGGTCCGCTCCGAGACCGGGCAGGCGGCAGGTCTGCTGTCCCGGGCCCTGTTCGACCTCGGCCGGATCGATGAAGCCTCCAACCTCGCCGACGAGTCGGCCCGCCTCGCCGGCCGCAACCTGCAGGCCGCGATCACCGCACACGCCGCCCAGGCTCGAATCGCGATGGCGACGGGCCGGCACGACGACGCCGTGCGCTTCGGCTCGCAAGCCGTCTCGATCGCCGCCGGCACCGACCTCACCATGGATCACGCCCAGGCAGCGGCCGAACTCGCTCAGGTGCATGCCGCCGCTGACGATCATGCCGCCGCGGCGACGACCGGCCGAATTGCAGCCGACCTTTATGAGGCGAAGGGCGCGGTCGTCAGGACTCGAACGAGGGCAGACGCTCCGGCAGCGACGGAACCAGGCGAAGGCACCGGGCTCTCCACCACAGAGACGCCGGCGCTGTCCAACCATGCCACCGACATCTCCCACCGGTTCTACGCCTTGCTCATGGACGACGGTGACGTCGACGCCGCGCTCAGCCTGCAACGGGACGACTGGGAGGCTCGAGATCACCGAGAGCTCGTCGGGATGCACGTGCAGAAAGCGGATCAACGCGGCAACTACGTCGAGGTTGTCGCCGCCGCCGGCACCCACAACCGGAAACTCGAACCGATCGCCCTTCGTGGCGAGCACTACGCCCTCTTCCGGTTTACGAGCTATCGAGATGGTTCGTCCTTCCGAACTGAGTACCACCAGGTCGTCGAGACCGACGGGAATCTGGCCGTTCGCACCGCGGCCTTCGCCGCCGATGATCTGATCGCGGCGCTCGATCTCCTCGATGAGTGGTACGAGGAGAGCCTCACGCCAGGCGAGGCGGCCGTCCTCTCCGCCCACCGGGCCGAGCAGCGAGCGCGCGGCCGAGGCGATCATGCCGCCGCCGCGGCAACGGCCGCCGATGACGGGGAGTTCGTCGATCATCGAAACGGCCAGCAATTCACGACTCGGTTCCACGACCGAGCGTTCGACTCCCAGGCCAGCGCCCAGGAGTTGACCGGCGCGGTCTATGACCAGCAGATCCATCGCCTCACCGACCGGGGAATCGTCGCGAGCGTGCTCAACGACTTCCGAGACTCCGCTGGAAGCCCGGTCCTCTGGCCGACGACGGTCGTCCAACTCGTCGTTGAGGGCCTGATCACCCGCTGGGAAGTCTTCGACGCAGACGACGTCGCCTCAGCCGTCGCCCGCTTCGAGGAGCTGACGACCGACTCCACACCGCTCGACAACCTCGCCGTTCGGTGGTCGCAGCGGGGCGCTGCACTCGCCAGCGCGGGTCGACTCGACGCCACGACGCCCGAGGTTCGTGCCGACTTCGTGAGCACCGACCACCGATACACGGGACAGGGCTCCGGAGATGCCGAGTGGCAGGCATCTGCCATCCGGGCCCGAGCCGAGTTCGGCGCCCGATTCACGTCAACCCCGCTCGAGACGCGAGGCGATCGCTTCGCCATGATGGCCTGGAGCATCGAAGAGACCCACGACTTCGAGACGGTGACGCTCGTCGTCTGTGAGGTCGACCACGACGGCTTGGGCATTCGCAACGATCTCTTCGACGTCGAGGAGCGATTCGCCGCAGCTCGGCTCCTCGACCAGTGGTACCGAGACTCACTCGAGGAGGACGAGAAGCTCGTCCTCGATTCCCTGCTCCTCTCTGCGGCGCATCAGCGATCTGGCGATCGCGACGCGTTCCTCGCCCTGCTCGGGCCCGACTTCGTCGGAGTCGATCACCGTGTCGGAGGCTTCGGTACCGTCGACCGCGAGGGCTGGGCGGACCGGAACGCGTCGTTCGCCGCGGTCGCTGAGGACTTCACCAACGACACCTTGGCCATCCACGAGATCAACGAGCGCGGCATGCTCGCGGAACTCCAACTCGGTGATGCTGCGGGCAACGAGTGGCGATTCCTTGCACTGGGTATCGCGCCAGGAGGCATCGGTCAGCGCACCGAGATCTTCGAGTCCTCCGACCTCGCCAAGGCCCGCCGGCGGTTCGCCGAGCTGGCCGCAACGACAGAGCGTCCGCCGACTCTCGCCGAATACTGGTACCACCACTCGGTCGAGCTCATCAACGCCGAAGACGAAGCCGGAATGCGAGCGGCCATCTCGCCGGACTTCGTATCGCATACGTATCGGAACCGAGCTGGAGGCGGCACCTTCGACATCGACGAGTTCATCCGCGGCTCGATCGGCTCGACCGCAGTGCTCGGACCGGGGCGGGCCGAGATCCTGGCGACCCGAGGGGACCTGCTCGTTCTCGGTCGTACGTCGTGGGGCTCAGTCGAGTCGACCGAATTCTCCATGCTGGCCGTCGCCCAGCACGACCGCGAAGGTGTCGCCGCTCGCATGGCGAGCTTCGACGACGACGAGGGCGGGCTCGACTCGGCGCAGGCACTCCTCGATGAGTGGTACGCCGAGTCGCTGGCACCCGACGAACGGCGAGCCTTCGAGCAGCAGCTCAAGGGGGTCGAGGCCCAACGCGCCGCCGATCGCGACGCGCTCGATCGGCTCATGCCCGATCACTTCGTTGCCGTCGACCGCCGGCGCGGAGGGACCCTCCATCTCGACCGCGACATGTGGATCGACGCCAATGCCAACTTCGCCACGATCAGCGAAGGCTTCGTCAACCGGCTCGTGAGCATCCACCTCACCGCGAGGGCCGTCTTGCTGGAGATGCAGTTCACCGATGCTGACGACCACGAGTGGAGCTTCCTCGCGGTGTCGCTCCTGGAGAACGGCGTGCCGCAGCGGATCGAGCTGTTCGACCCCTCTGATTGGTTCGCGGCGGACGCGCAGTTCGAGGAGTGGAAGGTCGGTGAGGGCAATGCCGCGAGCGAGAGCTATCTCCGTCACCTCCGGGCCATCTTCGACCTGCAGGACGCCGAGCTGGCGATGGCCGAACTCGCCGACGACATTCGCGCTGAAGATCGGCGTCCTCTGGTGGCCGTCGCCGTCGGAAAGGACCAGTTCGTCGCCAACTGGCAGCGGCCGCTGACCACCGAACGTCCGGTTTGGTGGGAAGTGAGCGAGGTGCACACCTTCGGCGACCGCGTCGCCGTCATCGAGTGGGAAACGGGGCCGGGTCTCGAATTCGCCACCGTCGCGGCGGTCGGCGACCACGGACTCGCCATCAACCACACCACCTACGGGCGAGATCAGTTCGACGAGGCGTGTGCCTACGCACACGAGCTGGCCGGGGCGGTCCACGAGCACCACAACCGAGCGTTCGACGCCGTGAGCGGCTTCTGGCGGCTGGTCCTCGCCGAGGGAGACATTGCATCCGCGACGGCGCTGAACGATCCGGACTGCGAGACCGTCGATCGCCGACGAATGATGGGTGACCAACACCTGGAGGCGGAGGCGGCTGGCTACTACACGGAGCTGATCCAGCCGGCCGGCACCTCGGTACCGCACGAGATCGTGCGGCTGGCGATCGACGGTAACGACCGGGCGCTGATCCGCCTCACCGCAGCCGATCCAGACGGGGCGTGGGCGTACGAGGTGGTGCAGATCATCGAACTCGGCCCGTCAGGACTGATCCGCCGCGTCGTGACCCATTCCTCCGAGGACGAGGCTCAAGCGCGCGCCGAGTTTGCGGCGACGGCCCGGGCGCGTTCCACCGAACACACGCCAGCCGAGCTGTCCAACGCGGCGACGGAGTGGGCGGTCGCTCATCACGAGGAGCTCGCGAGCGCCGAGGTGATCGCCATCACCGATGTGCCGACCTCACTACTTCGCACGACGGAACCGCAGCCGATGCTTCACGTGGTGTCGTACCTCGATGACGAGGGAGTCGTCACCAGCTATCCCCCGGAACGGTTCGTCGAGGCTCGGGCCGACTTTCACGAGCGCACCGCCGCAGCGCTTCCCGAGTCACAACGAGCCGCGGCCGCCGTCTTCAGCACCTTCGGCGCGATGGTGGGCAACCCTGACGGCATGGCCGCCATGATCACCGACGACTTCATCTCCGTCGACCACGGCCAGCTGAGCATGGGCGAGATGCACGCCGACCGGGTCCGTGACTACCAGGAGGTTCGGCGCGGCGATGGCGCCATCGCGCTGCCCCGTCGCATCCTCGACCGCTCTTCGTCCGCCGTGCTCTTCGAGCATGTGGAGGTCGACGCCGACTACGAGTGGCGACGGGTGATCGTGATGACCGCCCGTGGCGAACGAATCGACCGCCTCGAGATCTGGGACGCCGACGCTGAGCCTGACGCGCGCGCTCGATTCGAGGAGCTGCGCTCGGGAGCACAGCCACCCACGCTGTCGAACGAGGCGTCGGAGTGGGCCCGCAGCAGCCATCCGGAACTGGCCGATGCGGAAGTCCTCGCCATCGCCGACACCGGTGCAGCACTGCTTCGCTCCGATGGATTCCACGTGGTTTGGATCGAACCGGATGGCGCCGGTGCCGTCTCCAGCCACGGGTCCGAGGAACTCCACGACGCACAGCTCGTGTATCGACGGGTCATCGATGCTCGGCTGCCAGAGCGGGAGCGGGCGACGGCGGAGTTCATCTACGCGGCGGTGGCGGCGCTGAACGACCCGGATCGGTTGGTCGAGTTCCTCGGACCGAACTACGTCACCGTCGACCATCGCACCGCTGGAATGGGCTCGGTCGATCGGGAGCAAGTCCATGCCTACCGTGAAGCCGCCCTCGAGACGCGACAGTCGATCGGCATCGCGCGCCGCGTTCTCGGCCGTCACGGCGACACGATTCTGGTCGAACGCGAGGAGACCGACGGCGAGTACGAGTGGCGATACCTGACCCTCCTCCAGCGGGAGGGAGACCTGCTTGCCCGCATAGAGCTCTGGGACCCCGACGACGAGCACGCGGCGCTCACTCGGTTCGGCGAGGTGGTGCTGTCCCTGGACGCCGGCACCATCGACCCCGACACGAACGACGCCTTCGTGGCCTGGTTCGCCGCCAACCCGGCGCCACCGGACGCCCAGATCGACCTCCTGCGCACGGCGGCTCAGCTCGGGGCCGCCCGCGGCGACGCCGACGTCGCTTCGGCGCTGGTGAGCCCCGATTTCGAGTTCGTCGATCGGCGAACCGTGGTCGCCAAGCCAACGGCGGACGGCAAGCCAGGCATGGCTTCGCTCAGCGACGAACAGGCCTCCATGGCGTTGCCGGTCTACCGCACACGTCGCGTGCTGGCTTTGAGCGATCATGCACTGCTGCTCGAGCAGTTCCGTAACGCGCAGGAGTACGAGTGGCAGATGCTCACCCTGCTCGCGGTCCACGACGGCCAGGTCACCCGCCTCGAGGGCTTCGACGTCGACGACGAAGCCGCCGCGCTCGCCCGGTTCGAGGAGCTCTCGACGACGGCCTGGCCTGACGCCAATCCGTCCGTCCTTCGCAACCGTGCGACCAGGAGCATCACCAGCGGCATGGCGTCGATCTTGTCCGGCGAAGAGCAGGCGCGGGGCACGGTGACAGATGACTTCGAAATGATCGACCGCCGGGCCCTCAGAGTCCTCGAGTTCGACGACCCGGACCGCTACCTGGAGTACCGGCGCAGTCGGTGGAACGACGTCACCGATGCCGCGGTGACACCCGTCGCGATCCGAGGCGAGCGGCTCGCCGTGATCCGGTACGAGCTGGAGTGGGAGGACGATGGCCTCGACACACCATCGGCGCTGACCGTCTTTGAGACCGACGATCGTGGCCGCGCAAAGCGAATGGTCGTCTTCGACATCACCGATGTCCGAGCTGCCCTCGACGAGATGAACCAGCGGTACGTGAAAGGCGAGGGTGCGCCCTACCGCGAAGTCATCGAGCTTGCATCTGCGCTCGGGCGGGCACAGGAAGTCACGGCGGACGACGCTTCACCATCGGGGGAGTTCAGCGCCCTGCTCGCCGACGGGTGCCAGTTCACCGACCATCGGCGACTGGGCCTCGGTCGGCTCGACCGGGACGAGACGGTTGGCCTGGTGGACAAGGGCTACGACGATGCCATTGCGGGATGGGCCACGGTTCCAACCCGCTATCTCCGTATCGCGCCGAACGTACTGGTCGTGGAGCGCGTCGACCGGGCGCTTGACGAGCACGAAGGCGTCGTCGAATGGCAGTACCTGACACTGGTCGAAGCGGAATCAGGGCGCGCCCGCCGGATCGAGTTCTTCGACGCCGACGATGAGCTGGCCGCCATCGCCCGCTTCGTCGAGCTCACCAAGTCGAACCAAGGCGAACGAGAGATCCTCGCCACCCGAGGTGAGCGCCTGACCTTGGCCCGCGTCACCTCCGATGAGCGGACACATCTGCTGGTAGCCGAGACCGACAGCAGCGGCACGACCACTCGCCGAGCACGATTCGAATCCGACGACGAGTCAGCAGCCCACGCCTGCCTCGACGAGTGGTATGTCGAGTCGCTGGGGGACGGACCTCGGGTGGTGTACCAAGGGATCCTCGAGAGCAAGGCGGCGCTCGCGGCCGGACGCACCTGGTCGGGCAGTACCGGCATGGTGCGGTTGACCGATCATCGCGCGGGCGGCCACGGCACCGTCGCGGGCGCTGAGTGGAAGGACCGGATCGAGAGCCTCCACGCCGTCACTACCGGGATCCACCACCGCATCCTCCACGTCCACCGCCTCGGGCCCGACGGGTCGGTGGTGGACGTGTCGATGCGGGACGCCGACGGGAACGAGTGGCGCACCATCGAGGTGGCCTATGGGCTCCCGGACGAGTGGGAGGTCCACCTCTTCCATCCCGAGGACCTCGCCGACGCGCTCGACCGCCACGACGTGAACGTCACCGACCTCGAGCCCCATGGTGCGCGACTCGCCGACGCCCAGTTCGATGCGATGTCGGCGGCCGCCGCTCGGCCCGAAGGCCTGTCGAATGCCGCATCCGAGTGGGCTCGGCACCACGAGCCGCGGCTCGCCGATGCCGAGGTGATCGCGGTCGCCCACGACTTGGGGGCGCTGCTGCACGACCACCAGGAGCAGCAGTACATCGTCGTGCATTTGGACGATGCCGGCCTTGGGCACATCGAGATGCTCGCCACGCGAGACCTCGGCGAAGCCGTGGACCGGTACCAGGAGATCGGTCTGCTGCTGCTGTCGGAGTGGGAGCGCCACGATCTGATGACCCTGGCCATCCAGGGCGCGAACGCCGGCGATCCAGAGGCTGCGACCGAACTTCTCACCGACGACTACGAGTATGTCGAACGGCGCGTCGGCGGACTCACCCACGACCGAGGTGCGGCACGCCCGCTCGCAGAATCCATCAGCGAGCTCGGGGGCATGGTGGTGATTCCTCGACGGTTCATCGCCACGATGCCTGGACTCCTCTTGCTCGAGCTGCTGACGCACTCCGGCGGCTACGAGTGGCACTTCCTCATGCTGTATCAGCTTCGCGACGGGAGAGTCCGGCGCCAAGAGATCTGGGATCTCGAACAGGAGGATGCCGCGCTCGCTCGGTTCGAGGAGCTCGCTCGGGAGATGGAGCCCCACAATGCGGCGAGCGACGTCTTCATCCAGCAACACGTCGAGATCTTCGACAACCAAGACCTCGAGGCAGGACTGGCATTCGTCCATCCCGAGGCGACAGGCGAGGACCGGCGGTCGGTCATCACTGAGGTGACGATCACTCGCGAGCAGTTCGCCGAGAACTATCGGCAAGCCCTCGACGCCGAGGAACCGATCCCGTGGACCTCCCGCGTCCTCCACACGATCGGTGACCGCATCGCGGTCGTGCGGCTGCTGGTGGGATCGCACTACGACTGGGTCACCGCGATCGAGATCGATGGCGACGGCCTCGGCATCCGCGCGGTGAACTTCGACCACGCCCAGCTCGACGATGCCCTCGCCGAAGCGGCCCGCTGGCACGAGGAGCAGACGTAAGCTCACAGGGTGATCGATCTCCGCTCTGACACCGTCACCCAACCGACCGCTGCGATGAAGCAGGCGATGGTCGACGCCCCGCTCGGCGACGACGTTTTCGGCGACGACCCGACGGTCCATCGCCTCGAAGCGATGGTCGCCGAGCGTCTCGGCAAGGAGGCCGCGGTCTTCGTCACCAGCGGCACCCAGTCGAACCTGCTGGCCCTGCTCGCCCACTGCGGACGGGGCGACGAGTACATCGTCGGCGATCAAGCCCACTGCTACCGCTGGGAGGGCGGCGGCGCTGCCGTGCTCGGCAGCATCCAGCCCCAGGTCGTGCCGATGCTCGCCGATGGCCTCCCCGATCCGGTGGCGATCGCCGCGTCGGTGAAACCCGACGATCCCCACTTCGCTCGCACCAAGGTCGTGTGCGTCGAGAACACCAAGGACGGCATCGTCCAGTCGATCGATCGGATGGAGGAGGCAACCTCGGTCGCCCGCGCGCACGGGCTCGCCACCCATCTCGACGGGGCTCGCATGTGGAACGCGGTCGTGGCGCTCGGCGTCGACGGGGCCGACTTCGCCGCGCCGTTCGACACCGTGTCGCTCTGCCTGTCGAAGGGACTCGGCGCGCCGATGGGCTCGGTGCTGAGTGGTCCGGCCGACCTGATCAGCGAAGCCCGCAAGTGGCGCAAGATGGTGGGCGGCGGACTCCGGCAGGTCGGCATCGTCGCGGCCGCCGGCATCCACGCCATGGAGCACCACATCGACCGCCTCGCCGAGGATCACGCGAACGCGGAGGCGCTCGCCGACGCGCTGGGCGCGATCGACGGGGTCGAGATCACGGCCCGCAACACCAACATGGTGTTCTGCACCGCCGGCTCGGCCGACCCTGCTGCGCTCACCGAGTCGATGAAGGCCGACGGCGTGCTCGGCCGCTGGTACCGCAACGCCGACGGCGTCACCGAGACCCGCATGGTCACCCACCTCGACGTCGCCACCAACGACGTGATGTTGGTGGCCAAGGCGGTCGAGCGGGCGCTCACCGCCTGACGCCCACCCATCCGACGGCGGACGAGGTCAGCTGCGAAGGTCGCGCAGTGGCCCGAGGTGCGCCTCGTAGTGCTGCCAGCGGGCGAGCGACGAGGTGTACACCGGCTGTCGAACCTGCCACTTGCTCGCGGTCTGCACCGAGCCGCCACCGCTCCCCGAGTCGAGCACCGCGTCATCCCAGCCGAGGCCGCAGAAGTCGATCAGCCGTCGGCTGACCCCTTCGGGGTCGGCGACCATCGCCTCGTAGTCGACCTCGAGCATCGCGTTCGGGAGCACGTCGACCCAGTGGGCCATCAACGTCTCGTACCCCTGATGGAAGTGCACCAGATCGTCCATGTCGAAGCTGTACTCCTGGCCGTTGGTGAAGTTCTGGAAGAAGCAGGACAGGGCGGTGTCGATCGGATCCCGCCGGCAGTGGACGAACCGGGCACCCGGAAACAGCAGGGCGATGAGTCCGGCGAAGCGGAAGTTGGTGGGCTGCTTGTCGATCACCCGCTCGGCGGACGGATCGAGGCCGCCGACGCGGTCGAGATACTGACGGGCGAACACCTCCAGCACCTGCGGGTCGGCGTCGGCCACGCATGCCGGATACGGCGCCGACCCCGCCACCTGTCCCGGCAGGGCCTGCACCATGCGGGTGACGTCGGATCGCTCGCCGGCGCCGAACACCGCCGGGTGACGGGCGAGGGTCTGCTCGAGCAGCGTCGTGCCACTGCGGGGCATGCCGATCACGAACACCGGACGGGGATCGTCGACCCCTGATCCCGCCCGAGCCGCGAACAGGTCGCCGTCGAACACCCGGACCGACGCCCGCACGAGGGTCTCTGCGGCGGACCGGTCATACGACACGTCCTTCGCCGCGTTGCCGGCGGCGAAGTGGGCGAAGGCCTGGTCGTAGGCACCGCGGTCATCGGCCAGCTTCCCGGCGGCGAACCGCAACAACACCTCGTCCGCCGGCGATCGGTCCGGCGCAGCCAGTCGCGCCTCCACCGCCTCGAGGAGTCCGTGACCGGCTCGACCTCGGACGTTCTGGGCGAGGCTGTAGTAGCCCTCGGCGTAGGCCGGATCGAGCTCGATCGCCCGCCGATAGTGGCGCTCGGCGGCGGCCATCTCCCCCATCTGGCTGAGCACGCCGGCGAGGTTGCGCTGCATCGTCGGGTCGTCGGGCCGCGCCGCGACCGCCCGCTCGATGAGTTCACGACCATCGGCGGGACGGCCCTATTGGGCTCGGAGCAGACCCAGCAGATGCGCCGCATCCACGTGATCGGGCTGCACCCGCAACACGTCGGCATAGACCTGTTCGGCCTCGGCGAGACGCCCCTGCTGATGCCAGCCCGCCGCGACCTGGAGCGCTTCGGCAACGGTCACCATGAGACCGGAGGCTAGTGGCCTCCCGCCCCGCGGCCGGGATGCCAGTCAGGCCAAGCCAGCGACCCGGTACGCGCCTTCGAGATCCTCGTGGTTGGTGTAGCAGCCCTTGAACTGGCGCTCACCCGAGAAGCCGGTGCGACCGTGGAAGCACCGCCAGTTGTCGAACACGAGGAGCCGACCCGGCTTCCATTCGTGGAAGAGCGCTCGGGCCGGGTCGTTGAAGACGGCACGGAAGCCGTTGTACGCCTCGATCACGTCGTCGACGAGACCGTCTTCGGGCAGGACCGGCGAGCGGTCGTAGTTGTTGAACGAGATCTGCACGAGCGTGCCGTGCTCGTCGACTCGCAGCGGCGGGCGCTCGGCGACGAGGTGCACTCCCGGCTCGAGGTAGTGCGCAGTGACGGCATAGCGGGTCAACAGGTCGGCGGCCTCGGGGTTGGCGGCCTGGAAGTCGCGGGCGGCGGCGAACCCGTCGACGAGCACACTGTCGCCACCCTCGCCGGTCTTGAGCTGCTGGGCGAAGATGATCGTGCCGGGCCCGTCGTGGCTGTAGGTGCCGTCGGTGTGGACGTCGAGGGCGAACGACTCGTAGGCGGAATCCATGTGCTCGAACGACCCCGAGTTCATGTTCCAGAGCGTGCCGAAGATGCAGGCCCGGGGGTAGCCGATACGGGCGGCGAGCTTCTCGGTCGCCTCGGTGCCGAGTTCGGCGCCGTCGAATGCCGCCCAGCCGAAGCGGCGCAGGTGATCGAGCGCTTCGGCCCACGCCGTGTCGTCGTCGAACACCGATGCGTCGAACCAGGTCGCGGCCGGGGCCGAGTCCCACAGCTCGATGCCGTCGGGGATCGTGAACCCGGTGCCGACCCGCGGCATCGGCGATCGACGATTGCGGGCCGCATGAAGGAGGCGGGCGAGGTCGTGACCGGTGCGCGTGCCATCGTTCCAGTCGACGTCGAGCCAGGCGCCCTCGGCGTGCACGGCGACCGGGGCCACCATCGGGTCGATGGCGAACGTGTCGGTGAGCCGCTGCTTGGAGTCGGGATTGAGGCTTCCCGAGTCTTCGCCGTGGTCGCGGAGCCAGCGGCCCGGAATGACGTGCTCGCCGTCGAGGACGACGGATCGATCGCGGATGGTCACGGTGGTGTCGGCCATCCCGCAGTCTGCCCGGCTCGTCAGTCGCTGGCGACCCCGGGCTCGCGGAGAATCCGGACCTTGCCGTACATCGTGCCGTAGAGGATCTGACCGTCGTCGTCGACGGTCACCCCGGCGCCGAGCGAGTTGAACTTCGACCCACCGAGCACGTAGTGGAAGGCGGGCTCGCCGGTCGACCAGCGCACCGCTTCGATCGTCCACTTCCCGTCGCGTGCGCCGCACGTGTAGACGAGATCGGACGCCTGGGCGACGAACGGTACCGAGTTGGGCGACGACACCTCGCGGTTCACCCACGCCTGTTCGAGCCGACGTTCGACCGGGTTCCACTCGTACTTGTGCAGGCCGTGCGGCGTGTACTCCGGCTTGTGGCCGAGCATGAAGCACAGCAGGCGCCGGCCCCGGACCGGGATGCCCTCCGGGATCATCGCCGGCTCGTTGTTGACCGTCATCGCCCCGTAGCCCGAGACGGTGATCGACTGCTCGGTCTGGATGGCGGGCAGGTCGGGGTCGCCCATGTTCGCGGGGCCGAGCCCGGCGATGCGTCGATCCGGCGCGTCGGGCAGCTGCTCCCAGTCGTCGGGGATGTCGTCGCGCCAGGCGTAGGTGATGTTGACGACGTCGTCGCCATCACCGAACACCACGAACCGATCCTCGTCGGGCCCGAACCCCATCAGGGACGGGGTCGTCCCGCTGCCGTTCTGGGCGCCGTTGCGATACGGCATCGTCCAGGCACCGTCGGCCGGATCGAGGCTCAGCCCGTCACCGGTCCAGATGACCTTGTGGTGGGTGTCGCACGACGAGATGTAGATGCCGCCGCCATCGTCGACACAGACGCTGGTGCGGACCCAGCCGAACCCGGTGTGCCCGTACTCCTCGGCCTTGCGAGCGCAGTACGCCGCCGCCTGCTCGGCACCACCGGTGATCTGCACGGCGTGGTACTCGCTGAAGTCCCGCTTCACGACGACGACCCAGCCGTGGTCGGTGGTCATCACCAACCAGCCGTCGAAGGTGAGGTTGATCCCGACGAAGAAGCCCTCGATGTGATCGGGCTTGTTCCACCGATCGCGTTCGACGATCGGCGAGGCCGGATCGTTCGGGTCGGTCTCGACGTAGGCCACCGCATGGTCCTTGCGACCGAGGAAGAAGGTGTTGTCGCAGTCGATGAGGGCGTAGACGCCGTCGAGCCCCGTCATGTACTTCAGCGACAGATCGATGGCGTGGGTGATCGCATCCCATCCGTCCTGCTCGTCGAGACCCACGAGATTCTCCTCGAGCGTGGTCTGCGGGGTCTTGCCACCGGCACCGGCGATCTCGTGCTCCGCGAGCAGTTCGAGGGTGTCGTAGTCGAGCTTGGCGATCGTCTCGCGTCCATTGCTCCAGATCACCCGCCGACCGTCGGGGTAGCGGCCCGAGATCATGCAGCCGAAGTGGCACGGCCCCATCCAGGTGTACTGGATGTCGTCGCCACCGAGCTCACCTCCAGGACCTTCGGGGCCGCGCCACGGCACGTTGTCCTGCTGGTCGCTTCGGCCGTGAGCCATCGCGTTGCCGGAGGCGGCCAGGTACGGATTGACGGGCGGTTGCTGCATGGCGAACTCCTCAGGCAGCGAAGGGTTCGGCGACGAACCCGACTCGGTGGACCACACGTCGACCGGCGAAGTCGGCCATGGCGATGTGTTGGGTGCTGCGGTTGTCCCAGATGACGATGTCGCCGTCGGACCACACGTGGCGGTAGGTGAAGTCGGGGCGCGCCAGATGCTTGAGCAACATGGCGAGGATCGCCTCGGACTCGATGGGCGGCAGGTTCACGATGCCGCGCACGAAGGTCTCGTTGACGTACAGGCAGGGCCGGCCACTGACCGGGTGGTGACGGATCACCGGATGCTCCGCCGCGACCTCCGCGGTGATCTCATGGCGGGCTCGGCGACTCGAGAGCAGGGTGCGCATCCCGTTGGAGAGCGCGTCGTGGGCCGCCTCGGCGTCGAGCCACAACGTGTCACCGCCGACGTCGGGACGGGTGCGCATCACGAGCGCCGCACCCGACGACGGCGTGTCGGTGAAGGTCTCGTCGGCATGCCAGCGATCGGCCTTGTAGCCCTCGGCGCTGTCGAACACACAGACCAGATCGGAATCCGGGTGGCGGGGGTTCTGGGGCTGGGGCGGTTCGGGCGCGCCGAAGATCGCCCCGAGGGCCAGGTGCTGTTCGAGCGTCGGTGCCGCCTCGGGGATCACCAGCACCTTGTGCGCGACCAGTGCGTCCCGGAGCGCGTCATGGTTCCGTTCGGCGAGCAGCTCGTCGAGCGGCTCGTCGAGCCGCGCCGCGAACCGCGCGGTGAGGGGCGTGAGAGACAGGGTCGTCGTGGTCATGTCGGGCTTCCGATCGGGGTGGCCACGAACCCCGCCGACGACGGCAGTCCGGCGGTGCGTTCGAGGGAGTCAACGAGGGAACGGAGGAGTGGCGCCAGCTCGGCGAGATCGGCGTCGAGCTCGCCGACGGTGGCATCGGCGAGGGACCGAACGACACGGTCCTGACGCTCACGGCCCGACGGCGTGAGGACGACGAGCTTGCCGCGGCCGTCGGCTGGGTCGGGGCGACGTTCGATCAACGCCTGCTGCTCGAGCCGGTTGAGCGTGGCCGTCAACCCCCCCGAGGTCTGCACCACGAAGCGGGCGATGTCGCGTGGGCTGGCCATGCCGCCATCGCGGTGCGCGAGGAGCGACAGGACCCGCAGCTCGGCAGGCGTGAGATCGTCGGCCGCACACACGTCGACGGCGACC
>CAZEML010000078.1:0-17357 GCA_964513285.1 uncultured Candidatus Nemicrothrix sp. | reverse complement strand
CGACGGGTCGCGCTGGTCGCGGAGCCGCCCGGCGGCACCACCGATCCGGGCGTCGCCGCGGTCACCCGGGCCGCCGGCGATGCGCTCGCCGCGGCCGGCTGCATCGTCGAAGAGGTCGAAGCGCCCCGTTTCGAAGAGGTCGTGTTCTGCTGGTCGGCGATCGTCGGCGGCGACATCGCCACCTCGTTCCCGGTCATCGAACCGATCCTCGGCGGCCCTGCCCGCGAACTCCTCGGCACGCTGCGCGACACGATCGGTCCGGTCTCCCTCGCCGACATGAGCGCCATGTGGCTGCTTCGCCACTCCTTGACCCGGGCGTGGGCGGAGTTCTTCTCGGAGTGGGACGTGATGGTCACCCCGACCTGGGCCCAGCTTCCGTTCACCCACGGCGCCGACACCGATGCATCCGATGTCGCGGAGTCGGTCCTGGTCACCCACGCCCGACCGGTCCTCCCGGCCAACGCCCTCGGGCTGCCGTCCGCAGCCGTGCCCGCCGGCATCGTCGATGGGCTTCCGGTCGGCGTCCTCGTCAACGGACCGCTGTGGTCCGACCTGCTGTGCCTCGAGGTGGCCGAGATGATCGAGTCCGCAGGGATCGCGCCGAGCGTCCCGATCGACCCTCGGAGCTGACATGACCGGATACGAACCCATCGAGACCGCGTCGATCGACGAGCTGCGGTCGTTGCAGACCGAGCGGCTTCGCGCGACGGTCGCCAACGCCTACGAGAACATCGGGCACTACACGGTGGCGTTCGATGCCGTCGGCGTGCATCCCGACGACATCCAGTCGCTCGACGATTTGGCGCGTCTGCCGTTCCTCGTCAAGAACGACCTGCGCGACGCGTACCCGTTCGGCATGTTCGCGGTGCCGCGCGAACAGCTCGTCCGGGTCCATGCCTCATCGGGCACCACCGGCAAGCCCACGGTGGTCGGCTACACCGCGGCCGACATCGACACCTGGGCCACGGTCGTGGCCCGGTCGCTCTACGCCGCGGGCGGCCGCCCCGGCGACCTGCTTCACAACGCCTACGGGTACGGCTTGTTCACCGGTGGGCTCGGCGCTCACTACGGCGGCGAGAAGCTCGGCTGCACCGTCGTCCCGTTCGGCGGTGGTCAGACCGAGCGGCAGGTCCAGCTGATCACCGACTTCGAACCACGCCTGATCACGGTCACGCCGTCGTACTGCCTCAACCTCATCGACGAGATGGAACGCCTCGGGGTCGACCCGAAGGCGTCGTCGCTGGAGGTCGGCATCTTCGGCGCCGAGCCCTGGACCGAAGCGATGCGGGCCGACATCGAGGAACGACTCGGGATCGACGCGGTCGACATCTACGGCCTGTCGGAAGTCATCGGCCCGGGTGTCGCCCGGAGTGTGTCGAGACCAAGGACGGCCTCACCATCTGGGAGGACCACTTCTACCCCGAGATCATCGACCCCGAGACCGGCGAGGTGCTCCCCGACGGCGAGGAGGGTGAGCTGGTCATCACCTCGCTGACGAAGCAGGCGTTGCCCGTCATCCGCTACCGCACCCGCGACATCACCACCTTGTTGCCAGGGACGGCCCGCACCATGCGCCGGCTCGCTCGCATCACCGGCCGCAGCGACGACATGCTCATCATCCGTGGCGTCAACGTGTACCCGAGCCAGATCGAGGCCGAGCTGATGCAGGTCGCCGGCCTCTCGCCGCACTACCAGTTGCACAAGGGGTCCGATGGCAACATGGCGACGCTCACCGTCAAGGTTGAGGCGCTCGATGCCGGCGTCGACTTCGCCGCCCTCGCGTCGGAGGCGCGGGAGCGCATCAAGACGATGATCGGGGTCACCGCCACCGTCGAGGTGGTCGAGCCCTTCGCCGTGCCGAGGAGCCAGGGCAAGGCGCAGCGCGTCGTCTGACCGAGCCCGGCAGCCGGCTACGGCTTGACGAAGATCCGCACGCTGTCGTCTCCGAAGCTGGTGACCTCCGCCCAGCCGGACGCGGCGAGTCGTTCGAGCGAGAAGTCATGGAACTCCTCGGAGTACTTGGCGTCCCAGACGAGCACCGTTCCCGGCGGCAGCCCTTCGGGTGTGGAGTCCCGGTGCCACGGCTCGATCCGAGTGCCGACGTCCTCGTCGCGGAGGAAGTAGTCCACCGCCACGTGATGAGCCGTCCAATCGGCGCCCTCGCCGTGGTCGAGGACCCAGTCGGCGCCCTGGTGAAGGGCGCTGCCGAACGGGCCCTCCTCGAGCGGCCTGGCCACGACGCCCCAGTCCGCCTCGCCGGCCACGGAGGGGATGCCGTCGATGTCCTCTCCGGGCGGGTCGGACTGGAGTCGCGGCATGGCGAGACCGCCCCAGACGATCAGGGGGATCAGCGCCCACACCGGTGCGTCCCCGAACCGTCGGCGGACGACCTGGACGCCGGAGAGTGCCACCAGTCCGATCCACGGGGCCATCGGCATGATGAAGGCGTAGTACCCGCCCGAGGCGAAGAGCCCCTGCCAGTAGACGAGGCTGTGGAGCACGAAATAGGCGGGGTAGGTCGCGTAGAGCAGGTCGCTCCACTCGCCGCGCCAGCTCCACCGGGTCAGGCCGATCGCGAACAGGGCGATGATCGGGATGCCGGCGCCGACGACCAGGTGCGACGTGAAGAGCCACAGCGGGCCCGAGCCGTAGAAGTCGTTCGATTCCGACTCGAAGAACACCGTGATCGGCAGCTCGACGCTCATGCGAAACGCCGCCGCGTTGACCGCGATCATCGGTAGGAGGGTCCAGGCGCCGAGCAGTGCGGCCCGAGGCAGCGCGCCCGCGGCGTCCCGGACCCGGCGCTCGACGAGATGGCGCCCAGCGCCGTCCTCATCGAACAGGACCCACAGTCCCCACATCGCGGTGAGCACGACCGCCTCGTGACGGATGAGGCCCAGCGTGCCGAACGCGATCGAAGCCAGGACCAGCTGGCCCCGGGCGGCGAGCGCGATCGCCGCGATCCAGACCACCATCAGCGGCACGACGGTCAAGACCGGGTAGCTCAGCTCGGGAAACCACCACTGGAACCAGACGAGCAAGGGGAGGAGCCAGATCGTCCCCAGCCCCCGACGCTGGGCCTCCTTGCCGGTGATCCAGACCGCGATCGCCGAGAGGCCCAGCGTCCACAAGCGGGTGGCCGTCAGCCCGAAGTACGACGGGACGAACTGGATCAGGTTGCGGCCCGGCCGGGTCCAGATCTGCAGCAGTTCCTTGGGCTCGTCCCACACCGCCCGCGAGAACAGGTAGTGCGAGAGCTCGTCGTCGATGATCCAGCCCTGATCGGTGAGCGCCCGATAGAGGCTCCAGCTGAGCCCGAGGGCGAACGTCAGCGCAAAGCCGCGTCCGAGTCGATCCCGCAGGCCACCCGATGTCACCCCACGGCGGTGTGGCTCGACGGTCGCGGCCGCAGGTGTTTCAGTCGTCATCGACGCGGTTCGCCGAGATCCGCCGCATCAGGTCGGTCAGCGTCACCAGCTCGTCGTCGGTGAGGTCGCCGAAGAGCTCTCGTTCCCGCACGTTCTGCGCCCGGTAGGCCGTCTCCAGCCGGGCGGCACCGTCGTCGGTGAGATGGACGGTGACGACCCGCCCGTCGTCGGATTCGCGTCGTCGGTCGACGAGGCCATCGCGCTCGAGGGTGTTGACCGCACTCGAGATGGCGGCCCGACTCAGCCCGACCAGCCGCGCGATCTCGAACGACTCCATCGGCCCCAAGACCCACAGCAAGAACATCACCCGGAAGCCGGCGAGGGACCAGCCGGCGGGTCGGTGCACGTGGGCCTCGAGATCGTTGAACATGCGGCCGCTCAGGCGGAAGATGCCGAACATGGCGCGGAAGGTCACCGGGTCGAGCCCCTCCTCGTCGGCCCGAGCCGCAGCGACGTCCTCGAAGTCGTCAGCCCGGATCCGACGCTCGGTCACGACGACGCCGGCCCCTCGTCGGACACCTTCTTGGTTCGGCCGTGGAAGACCGCGATCGTGCCGTCCGGGCCCGACACCGTCACGTCGTAGAAGCCGGTGCGGCCATCGTGGAACGTCTCGTTCGCCGACGCCGTCAAGGCATCGCCCACCCGGGCCGGCGCCAGCCAGTCGATCGCCGCATGGGCGGCCAGGTTCGTGCCGCCACGGGCGTTCGACGCAAACGCCATCGCCGTGTCGGCCAACGCGAAGATCACACCGCCGTGACACACGTCGAGCCCGTTCGCCATCGACGCCACGACCGTCATCTCGACCGTCGCCGCCCCCGGCGCGACCGTCGTCACCACCATGCCCATCGCGTGGGCGTTGCGGTCCTCGGCGAACATGGCTGCCGCCGCGGCGTCAGCGATCTCCTGTGATCCCCCCATGGATGCCAACCTTAGGAGAGCTCAGCGCACGCAGGTGCACTCGACCTTGTCGTCCATCGCCTGCCACTTGTAGTCGCGAGGCTCCGACATCTCACCGCAGCCCGTGCACCGCAGCGCCCACTGCTTGCCGACCGCCATCAGCGCCACCGGGTGCTCACCCGTCGACAGGCGCGGCTTCTCGCGCACCTGCTTGGGCTGCGCGATCTCCGGCAACTCCGGGCTGATCATCTCGAGATACGGCTGTGCCTCCGCCGTCCACTCGGTGATCTCCTCGGGCTTGAGATCCGGCGCCACGAAGTCGCCCACCGTCTCCGGGTCGATCAACTCGTCGGGGCCCGAATAGTCGAGGAACGTGGCCAGCTGATCGAACTCGCTGGGCTTGAAGATGCGGGAGGCCTCGGCGATCATCTCGATCTCCTCGAGGAACCCGTCGCGATCCTCCGAGAACCGCGGATCCTCGAGCGTGTCGGCCGCGAAGATGATCACGAAGCGGGCGCCGCTCCCGAGCGGCTTGCGTCGCAGGATCCGGCCCATCCGCTGGATCATCTGCCGGCGGGTCCGGCTCGCCGACACGACCAACCCCAGGTTGGCGTTGGGCACGTCGACGCCCTCGTCGAGCACGCGGGGCGCGGCGACCGCGTCGAGCTTGCCGTCGCGCAGGTTGTCGAGGATCACGCTGCGATCGCTCCGGCCGGTGTCGCCGGTGATGATCTCGATGTTGACCACCGGATCGAGCCGCACGATCGCATGGTTGGCCGCCCGCACCGTCTCGGTGAACAGCAGGGCGCCGTCGGCGGACTTGATCGCATCGGCGAACTTGCCGAGCGCTTCGTACTTGGCCGAGCTGGTCGCCACGATCTCGCGGCGAGTCGAGAAGGCGTTGAGGTACTCGTTGGCGGCCCGGCCGTCGGGGCCGGCGTCGTTCGCCGCGAGGTGGTGGACCGCGGCGAGGAAGTCGCCGAACGGCTCGTGCGGGATGCCCTTGATCTGCTTGAGCTGTCGGCGGGCGCTGACGATGCGGCCCTCGGTGGCGTCGTACTCGGTGCGTTCCTCGTGGGTGAGCGGCACGGCCATGAACCCGACGCGGGGCTGCGCGCAGACGCCGTCGCTGATCGCCGACAAGAAGTCGTAGCGGTAACAGATGCCACCGAAGTACGGCAGCAGGATGGTCTCGACCGCGTCGTCGGAGCGTTCGAGGGTGGCGGTCAGACCGAGCCGTTCCTGGTACTCGGGCAGGAGGCTCTTGCGCAGCACGGCGCCACCGAAGCCATGGCACTCATCGGCGACGAGGATGCCGCCACGATCCGAGGTCGGGAGCGGCACCCGGCTCGCTGCGGAGTGACGGGTCGTGACCAACACGTCGCAGTCGATCGGTCGGTCGCGGTAGCCGTCGCCCAAACGCCCGATCTCGGCATCGGGCATCCAACGCCCGAGCCGTTCGTGCCACTGCTCCATCAGCACCCGCGACGGCACGATCACGAGCGCGAACAGCCCGCGGTTGACCGCGTCTTCGATCGCGGTGAGCGCGACGTCGGTCTTGCCCGAACCGGTGACGGCCTCGATCACACCGCGGCGTCCGCAGCGGTGCCAGGCCATCAGTGCATCGTGTTGCCAGCGGTAGAGGTCGTGACCCAAGAGAGTCAGGCTACGACCCCCACCTCCCGTAGCGTCGCGATCTGAGCGTCATCGCGGCCGAGTTCGCGCAGGATCTCGTCGGTGTGCTCGCCGACGGTGCCGATCTGGGCTCGGAACTCCGGTTGGGTCGCGGAGAATCGCCCGGGCGGCCCGGCCTGGAGGAGCGTGCCGGCGGTCGGATGGTCCCATTGCACGATGGACTCGAGATGCTGCACCTGGGGGTCGTCGAAGACCTCGTCGCGGGTCAGGACCGGGCCGCCGGGCACGTGGTTGGCGGCCATGGCATCGACGGCATCCGCGGTGGTGAGCGCCGCCAGCCCACCACGGATCGCGTCGGCGATCTCCTCGGCTCGTTCGCGGTTGCCCGACATCAGCGCCGGGTTGCAGTAGTTCTCGTCGGCGAGCAGATCATCGCGGCCGAGCGCCCGCCACATCCCCTCGAACTGGCTCTGGCTGGCGAGGAAGTAGACGACCTGGCCGTCCTGGGTGTCGACCAGCTGGTACAGGTCGGTCGGCCGGTGGGTCACGATGTCGCCGAGCTTGTGGGTGAGGTCGGCCATGCCGTCGGGCCAGAACCAGGCGAGGGCGGCGTCGAGCATGGCGAGCTCGATGTGCTGGCCTCCCGCGCCTCGCTCGCGAGCGAACAGCGCGGCGGTGACCGACTGGGTGACGGTGTGGGCGGTGGCCTTGTCGGCGACGAGGGTGCGGACCAGGTCGGGGAAGGGGAGGGCGGTGCTGACCTGTCCGTGGACCATCCCCGTGAGGCCTTGGATCACGGGGTCGAGCACCGGTCGCTGGCTGTACGGCCCGGTCGCGCCGAACCCGGACACCGACGCGTAGATGACGTCGGGGTTGCGGGCGCGGGCGGCTTCGTAGTCGATGCCGAGCCGTTCGACGACGCCCGGCCGGAAGTTCTGGATGACCACGTCGGCCTCGGCCATCAGGTCGAGGACGATCGCCAGGCCGTCGTCGGTTCCGGTGTCGACGGCCAGGCATCGCTTGCCCCGGTTGCAGTTCGCGTACAGGCCTCGGATGTGCTCGACCCCGAGGATGCGGGTGAGCTCACCGCCGACCGGTTCGACCTTGATGACGTCGGCGCCCTGCTCGGCCAGGATCTGCGCGGCCAGCGGCCCCGCGACGACCTGGCTCAGGTCGAGCACCGTGATTCCTTCGAGTGGTCCCCCCATAGGAGGCCGACGTTACTCCTCGCGCGAGGCGCGGGACCGAGCGAAGTCGCTGACCTGGTTGAGTCGTCCGAGGGCTTCGGTCGACAGCCGACGGTCGAGGTCGCCGATCGTCTGGAGGAGTTGCTCGGGCCGGTTGGCGCCGACGATCGGTGCCGTGACCCCGGGACGGGATCGAAGCCAGTCGACGGCTGCGTGGGCGGGACTGACGCCTTCGTCGTCGGCGACCGCGACCAGGGTCTCGATGATCTCCCAGTTGCGGTCGGTGAACCGACGCTCGGCGTTCTCGTCGGCGCGGACGCTCTCGGGCAGCGGCTCGTCCCGGCGGTACTTGCCGGTGAGCAGGCCGCCCGCCAAGGGGCTGTAGGGGATGATGCCGAGCCCGTGCTGGACACACATCGGCGCCAGTTCCTCCTCGACGTGGCCACGGGCCGGGTCGAGCAGGTGGTACTCGGGTTGCAGGGACACGTACCGCTCGAGTCCGTTGCGGTCCGAGGCCCACAGCGATTCCATGATCCGCCAGGCGCTGTAGTTCGAGCAGCCGAGGTACCGGACCTTGCCCTGGCGCACGAGGTCGGTGAACGCCGACATCGTCTCCTCGATCGGCACCAGCGGGTCGATGTAGTGGGCCTGGTAGAGGTCGATGTGGTCGACGCCGAGGCGCCGGAGCGAGTCCTCGCACGCCTGCATGATCCAGCGGCGCGAGAGCCCTTCCCGCTGTTTGGCCGTGCCGCGGTGGTCGCCGAACTGCACCCCCATCGGTGCCCGCACCTTGGTGGCGACCACCATCGATTCCCGGTTGCCGCGGGCGGCCAACCAGCGTCCGATGATCTCCTCGGACACGCCGCCGGCCTGCTCGGGCCCACCCATCGAACCGGACCACGCGGTGTAGCAGTCGGCGGTGTCGATGAAGTTGCCGCCGAGTTCGGCGTAGGCATCCATCACGTCGAACGAGCCGGCCTCGTCGACCGACCAGCCGAACTGCATGGTGCCGAGGCCGACCCGGTAGACGAACAGACCGCTCGTCCCGAGCCGGACGTAGGGGTCGGTCAGGTCTCCCACCCCGATGCTCATTCGGCCACCCCCTCGTAGTGGGCGAGCTTCTCGTCGATCAGGGCGAGCGCCGACTCGAGTTCGGCGACCTTCGCCACCACCTCGGCTCGGTGCTCGACGAGGATTCGGCGGCGCTCGCTCTTGGTCTGCTCACCCTGTTCGCCGAGGTCGCAGTACCGCCGGAGCTGCTCGATCGTCATCCCGGTCATGCGGAGGCAGCGCAGCACCTGGACCCAGAGCACGTCCTCGTGGTCGTAGCGGCGATGGCCCGACGCGGCCCGTTCGACACCGGTGAGGAGGCCTTCCTTCTCGTAGTACCGGAGCGTGTCGACCGAGACGCCGGTGCGGTCCGCCATCTCGGCGGGCGTGAGTTCGGTGGTCGTCATGGAGGCCAGTGAACAACCTGGAGCGCACTCCAGGTCAAGCGTTCCCCGAAACTCGGTGACGGGATAGCGTTGGCCCATGGCTGAAGAAGAGAACTGGGAACGCACCCCGGGTGGTGCGGTCCTCATGGACGGGATCCGACTCCGCGACGAGCTGATCGCCGGTCTGAAGGCCCAGATCGAGGGTCTGGGCAACCCGCACGTGTGCTTGGCGACGGTGCTCGTCGGCGACGACAAGCCGAGCCGGCTCTATGTGGCCAGCAAGCAGAAGAAGGCGGGCGAGGCCGGCATGGTGTCGCGCCACGTCGAGCTTCCCGCCGACATCAGCCAAGGTGATCTCGAAGCCGCGGTGCAGGGTCTGGTCGACGACCCGACCGTGCACGGCATCCTCGTGCAGCTTCCGCTGCCCGACGGGCTCGACGCCGAAGCGGTCCTCAACCTGATCCCGCCAGAGAAGGACGTCGACGGGCTCACCGAGCGCTCGATGGGTCGCCTCGTGCGCGGCCTCGATGGCCATGTCGGTTGCACCCCGCTCGGCGTCATGCGGCTGATGGAGCGCTACGGCGTGGAGACCTCGGGCAAGAAGGCCGTGGTGATCGGTCGGTCGACGCTGGTCGGCCTGCCGCAGGTGTTGCTGCTCGGCCGCAAGGGCGCCGACGCCACCCCGACGCTGGCCCACAGCCGTTCGGGCGACCTCGCCGCGATCTGTCGCGATGCCGACATCATCGTCGCTGCGGTCGGTGTCGCCGGGCTGGTCACCGCCGATTTCGTGAAGCCGGGAGCAGCGGTCCTCGACGTCGGCATCTCGCGCACCGCCGACGGCATTCAGGGCGACGTCGACTTCGACGCCGTGCAGGAGATCGCCGGCGCCATCACCCCGATGCCGCGGGGCACCGGTCCGATGACCATCGCCTGCCTGATGGAGAACACCTTCAACGCCGCCCGCATGCAGGGCGCGTTTGGCTGATCACTCCGCCGCTCGACCGTTCGCCGTGGTGCTGACGGTCGAGCGGGCAGCGACCGATCAGCTCGGGTCGAGGTGGCTGGTCGCGCCGGTGCCGAGGACGCGAAGGAAGATGCCCGACCGAGGCTTCGGTGCGACGTAGCTCGACTTCGGCGGCATGAGCTCGCTGGCTTCCGCGACCGCCATGAGATCTTCGATCGACGTGGCGTACATGAGGAAGCCGATGCGGCCGTCCTCGTCGCAGCGGCGGACGACCTCGTCGATGCCGTTCGGGGCCGGCACGTAGTCCGCCCCCGAATCGGGCTGGAGTTCGTCGATCCCCAACAGGTCGCGGATCACGTGGGTGCGGAGGAGCTCGACATCGAGCTGGCCGACGGGACTGTCGGTCTCGGGTGCGGGGAGCACGAGCTTCCACCAGTTGCCCTGGTGGTACACGCCGACCTCGCGGGGCTGTTGCGGACGGGCCTCTTCGAGAGTGCCGACCTCGGTGAGGTCGCCGGCGTCGGCGAGCAGGGACTCGAGCGATGCCTGGTCGTGGCCGGCCGTGTCGGGGATCCGGCGATGGAAGGCCTCGACCCGCAACGCGTCGGACGGGAACAGGACGGCGAGCGTGCGTCGGAACGCGTCCTCGGGACGCTCCTCGTCGCCGGCGATCGCCGCCGCGGATCGGTGGTGCCCGTCGGTGACGTAGACCGGCTCGTCGGCGAGCAGCTCGGCGACCGCGATCGACTCGTGCTCGTCGAGGATCCAGACCTCGTGGAGGACTTCCTCGACGATGTGGTGCACCGCAGGTTCGCGTTCGGTCGCGGCGGCGAGGATCGCCGCGACGCCGGGGTCGGGGCGATGGGTGAGGGCGATCGGCGACGAGGTCGCGCCGACCTCCTGCAGGTGCCCGCTCAGGAGTCGCGCCCGGTTGGGGCGGACGTTCTCGTGGGTGAGGACTCGGCCGTCGTGGAAGCCCGCGACCGCGAGCGCGCCGACCACGCCGAGCTGGGAGTGGCCGGCGTAGGTGAGGCGGTAGGCGTAGAGCGCAGCATGGCCGGTCGGCGCGAACGCGTCCGCCTCGAGGATGGTCGTGAGCGTGCCCGCCCCTCGGCGCAGCAGCTCTTCCTGATCGGCCTCGTCGCCGGGCGCGAGATCCTCCGATGAGCGGGTGACCCCGAGGTAGGAGTACGGATTGGTGTCGACGATGCGTCGACGCTCCTCGGGGCTCTTGGCGTCGTAGGCGCCGGCGATCACGCGAGCCGCCCACTCGGGACGGATCAGCCAGCCGGCGAACGGCTCGAACAGGCGGGCGCGGCTCATGCCGGGGTCACCGAGATGTAGATGACGTCGTCGAGCGACTGCACCTCGTCGACGATGTCGGCGCTCGGGAGATGGCCGACGTCGATCGATGCGACGGCCGCCTTGGATCCGGCGAAGACCCGGTTCTGCATGTTGGAGACGTTGAGCTCTTCCTTGCGCAGGATCTGGAGCACGCTCGCCAACACGCCGACCCGGTCGTGGTGGCGGACGGTGAGGGTCGCCGCCTTCGTGGGCACCGGGTTGAGGTTCACACAGTTGATCGGCGAGCCGCCCCGGTACGCCTGGACGGTGTCGATCGTGCCGTCGGTGACGGCGGCCTGCGCCTGGTTGGTGGATGCGCCGACGTGGTGGGTGCCGACCACGCTCGGGTGCTTGGCGATCGCGCTGTCGAACTCGCCGGAACCGGAGCCCGGTTCGTTGGCGAAGACGTCGAGCCCAGCCCGCATTCCTCGATTGTCGAGGGCGTCGATGAGCGCGGCTTCGTCGACGACGTCGCCGCGGCTGGTGTTGAGCAGGATGGCGCCGTCCTTCATCGCGCCGAGGAACTCGGCATCGACCATGCCCTTGGTGTCGGGCGATCCGGGGACGTGGAGCGACACGATGTCGCTGGTCGACAGCAGTTCGTGGAGGGAGTCGACGAAGGTGATGCCGGCCGCTTCGGCTCGGGCGATGGCGGCGTCGCTTCGACCCGGCTTGGCGACGGCGACGACGTCGATGCCGAAGGCCCAGGCCCGCGCCGCGGTGGCGATGCCGATGTCGCCGACGCCGATGATGCCCATGCGGCGGCCGAAGAGGCCGTCGGCCTTGGAGTAGGTCTTCTTGTTCCAGGCGCCGTTGCGGAGGTCGGCGGTGCCGGCCGCGATGTGGCGGTCGACGGCGATCAGCAGACCCATGGTGAGTTCGGCGACCGCGAGGGCGTTCTTGCCGGGCACGTTGCAGACGAAGACGCCGAGTTCGGCGGCTCGATCGGTGTCGATCGTGTTGGTGCCGGCCCCGGCCCGCACGATCAGCCCGAGCGAGTCGGCGGCGTCGAGGGCCGCGGTTGTGACCTTGGTCGACCGCACGATCAGGACCTCGAAGCCGGCGATGTGGTCGGGAAGGGACTCGGCGTCGAGTTCGGGCATGCGGGTGACCTCGTCACCTGCGGCTTCGAGGCGTTCGACCGCCGCGTCCGGGAGGGCGTCGGCGAGCAGCACCTTCATCGTTCGTTCTCCTGAGTCGACCGCGTCCACCGCAACAGGTGTTCTGTATGGTGGAACGGTTCCGTATGACGGAACCGAAGGATAGCGCAGTAAGCCGAAAGCGAAAGGGGTCGATCGGCGTGATTTCACCCCACCAAACGGCCCTCGAACGTTGGCTCTTCGGCTTCATCCGCCCTGACGCGCCGCGCGGGTTCGAGGCCTGGGTCGAGGCGCAGGCCTTCTTCGCCGCGCTCGGCGACCCGCAGGACCGGGTGCGGGCGGTCCACGTCGTCGGTACGGCGGGCAAGGGCACCGTCGCCCAACTCGTCGCCCGGGAGCTGCGGCGGCGGGGGATCACCGCCGGGCTCCACCTCTCACCCCACGTCCACGACGTTCGGGAGCGCTTCACCGTCGCCGACGAACTCCCGTCGTGGGACGAGGTCGCGGCGGCCGCCGAGGAGATCCAGACGGTCGTCGACGAGGGTCATCACCCCACGTTCTTCGCCGTGACGACCGCGATGGCGCTCGTCCTCGCTCGGCGGGCCGCCACCGAGGTGCTCGTCATCGAGGCCGGCATCGGGGGTCGACACGACGCGACCAACACCTTCCACCGCGCCGACGTCATCACCGCGATCACCGCGATCGGGCTCGATCACCAGGATGTCCTGGGGGCCACGACCGACCGCATCGCGTTCGAGAAGTCCGCCGTGTTGCGCGGCCGCGAGTGGGCCGTGCTCGGGCCGCAGCCCGATCCGGTGGCCCGACGAACGGTGAAGTCCGCCGGCCGGCTCCACGGCACCCGCTTCCTCGACGTGGTGCCGACCGGCGATTGGCGCGAGGACGCGGCGTCGACCGCCCGGGCCGTGCTGTGCTGGTTCGTCCCCGACGTTCCCGTCCTGGAACCGCTCGACCAGCCCGGCCGCTACGAGGTCCACGAGGTCGAGGGTCGTCGATGGATCTTCGACGGGGCCCACAATCCGATGAAGCTGGCTGCGCTGGCCGACACGGTGGCCGACGAGCCGCGGCCGACGGTCGGGATCATCGGGATCGGCGCGGGCAAGGATCTCGACAGGTGCGCGGCGGCGCTCGCCGGCTCGCTCGACGCGGCGGTCGTGGTCGAGTTCGGGCCACCGCCGGGGGAGTTCGGCCCGACCAGCCACCCGTCCGCCGCGGTGGTGCAGGCGCTGCGCGCGGCCGGCATCACCGATGTCGTCGCCGCGACCGACTCGGCGGAGGCGATCGGTGCGGTGGTCGAGCGCCGGCCGGCGACGGTGCTGGTGACCGGTTCGTTCCTGCACCTCAGCTCGGTGCGGGAGGCCCTGCTCGATTGAGTCAGCCGGCGAGGTCGCCGATGCGGGTGACGGTCGCCAACGGCTGTGCCGTGCGCCCCTCCTGGGTCGAGAACTCGATGAACTCGTGGAGCGGGCGGGGTGGGCTGATGTGGTAGCCCTGGATCAGGTCGCAGCCGAAGCCGGCGAGCAGATCCATCGTCAGGTCGTCCTCGACCCCCTCGGCCACGACCTCGAGTCCGAGTTCGTGGAAGAGGACGGTCATCGAGCGCACGATCGCCTCATCGCCTGCGTTGCTGGCGAGATCCTCGACGAACGAACGGTCGATCTTGGCTTCGTCGAGCGGAAGGCGCTGGAGGTAGCGGAGCGAGGCGTGACCGGTGCCGAAGTCGTCGACCGAGGTCCGGCAGCCGAGCGTGCGGAGGGCGCCCAGGTTCGCGATCGCGGCGTCGATGTCGGCGATGACCGACGTCTCGGTGACCTCGAACCCGAGCAGTCGGGCGGGGATCCCGTGGCGTTCCACTTCGGCGGCGACGAACCCCGGGAGGGCCTTGTCGAGCAGGTCGCGGCTGGTCAGGTTCACCGACACCACCACCTCCTGGTCGAGCTGCACGAGTCGCTTGACCGCTCGGGCCGCCGATTCGATCACGAACCGGGTCAGGTAGCCGGCGACGTTGGAGTGCTCGGCGTGGGCGACGAACTCGTTCGGCGGGATCATGCCGTGGGTGGGATGAATCCAGCGCACGAGGGCTTCGGCGCCGACGACGTACCCGTCCTCGGCCCGGACCTGCGGCTGATAGTGCACGGTCAACTCGCCGTTGTTGATCGCGTCGCGGAGCTCGCCCATGAGGGCGAGACGATCGGTTCCGCCGTGGGTGTCGAGCGTCGGGTCGAACCGGACCCAGTCCTCGTGGCGTCGCTTCGCCTCGTACATCGCGATGTCGGCGTCGCGCATGAGGGTCGTGGCCGCAGTGCCGTGTTTGGGCCACTCGGCGACGCCGATGCTCCCGCCGAGGTCGAGCACGATGCCGTCGAGCTCGATCGGCATCGACAGGGTGTCGGCGATGCGGTCCAACCGTTCGGGCAGCGGAACGAATCGGTTCCCGTCGATCGCGACGGCGAACTCGTCACCACCGAGTCGAGCAGCGATGCCTCCGTCGGCGACGACGGACTTGAGCCGGTCCGCGATGGTGCGCAGGACCTCGTCGCCGAACTGGTGGCCGAGCGAGTCGTTGACCTCCTTGAAGCGGTCGAGGTCGATGATCAGCACCGCACCGTTGCTGTGCGGGTCGACCAGCCGCGTCTCGAGGGCCTCCTCGAAGGTGGCACGGTTCGACAGCCCGGTGAGGGTGTCGATGCGGGCCTGCGTTTCGAGCTGGCGCAGCAGTGTGTCCGCCGACAGGCGGGACCCGAGCGTGGCCGCCATCGAGCCGAACAGGTGCTGTTCTTCGGCGGTGAACCGAGGGGTGGTGCCGACCCGATCGAACACGAGGGCGAATCCGCCCTCGATGCCCTGGAGGTCCGCGACCAGGCCGGTGCGGGCGCCGAAGAGGCGCATCAACGCGCCGTTGGGGCCGGGTTCGTCGGCGACGACTCGGGTCGGTGTCGGTCCACTCGCAGCGAGCCCGGTGAAGCGCAGGAGATGGTCGTTGCGCCCGCCGTCGACGAGGCTCCGAACGTCGTGGTCGCCGTCGGGTCGCGGTAGGGCGAGCACGGCCCCGCGCGCTCGCAGCGCCTCGCTGAGCTGGGTGAGCCCGACCTCGTCGGGGTCGGGTCCGCCGATGGCGGCGGTGAAGTCATGGAGGCGGCTCAGGTCGTCGTACTTCTTGCCGAGCTGGCCGGTGAAACGCATGAGGAGCGAGACGCCGATCGAGGGCACGACGCCGAGCACGAGGAGCGCCGGGGTCTCGATCGCGGCGGCCGCGACGAGGATCGCGAACGCGGCACCCATGGCGGCGATGCTCTGGCTCTGCGCGATCTGAGAGAACAGCGACGGCCGGTACTCGCCTTCGGAGAGGGTGATGGCGATCGGGATGGCGACGAAGCTCAGCAGCTCGGCGGCGAGGAGCGCACCCAGCAGAACGAGCCAGTCGCCGACGCCGGTGACGGCGCCGTCGACGAGCACGACCGAGGCGATCAGGGCTGCCACCGCGGTCGCGGCCGCGAACAGGGCCGTGTTCCAGACGAGCTGCATCCCGCGGCGGCCCCGCACGAACGCGAGCGAGAAGCCGGCGCCGGCGAGACGGGTGGCGACCAGCATCATCGGGCTGACCGCCAACAGGCCGATCAGCAACGGGAAGGCGGCCATGGAGATGCTGTGGCTGTCGCGGCGGCTCTCGACGTGGAGCGCAGTGGCCTCGGTGACCGCGAACGCCAGCACGAGCGCGATCGGCGGGACGCTCAGGATCGGGGCCGGTGCGGCACTCGCGGCGAGCAGACCGATGGTCGCACACAGCGCCAGGACGCCGGCGAAGAAGATGACGGCGATCCGTCCGTGGGTGTTGTCGGTGACCTGGGCGGTGCGGTCCGAGGCCCGACGCTCGCGTGCCGCGACGCGGCGATCCGGCACGTCGATCGCGCGTCGCCGCGGTGTGCTGTTCAGCGCCGGGTGGCCATCCCGGTCAGTGATCTGATGTTCGGGTCCCTCGACTCCCAGCGCCATCGACGCTTCCTCCCACGACGGGTCGTTCGGTCAGAAGATCGACCGATCGGCGCGTTGTCTGGAGGGACTCGGGCCGAATAGCCCAGGTCTGAGTTACGCCGGTCAGCCGGCGAGTTCGGCGAGCGACTCCGCCCGCCACGCCTCGGTCGCCTCGACCTGGTTGAAGGTGTACATGTGCACGCCTTCGATCCCGAGCTCCAGGGCCGCGTTCGAGAGCGGCATCAGGAGATCGTTGGGGTCATAGGAGGTCGAGGTCAGCATCTTGGTGATCGCGGCCCGGTTCTTCTTCAGGTACCCGAGCGACGCGCCGAGCCCGATGCGAACACCCATCGTCATGAGCTTGGTCTTGTCGACCACGCCCGAGACCCCGAGGTGCACCGGCAAGGTGAGGCCGGCGGCCCGCTCTGCTCGCAGCCAGGCCTCGATCACCTCGGCGTCGAAGCACATCTGCGTCGAGCACCAGCCCGCCACGCCGGCTTCGGCGAGCAACGCCTGCTTGGCGTGGAGGGCTTCGTGCAGCTTCTCGTCGGAGATGAACGCGTGATGGTCGGGGTACGACGTGACGCCGAGACCCTCGAGGCCATGGTCCTGTTCGAGGAAGTCCTGCAAGAAGACGACCGCATCGAAGTACTCACCGGGCGGGTCCTGATCGCCGCCGACGAGGAACATCTTCTTGAGGCCGTTGTCGCGCAGCCAGTGGGCGATCTCGGTGCAATGCGCCTTGTCGCGGACCATGCGGGCCGAGATGTGGGGCACCGGGTCGAAACCCTGGGCCTGAAACTCCTCGGTGAGCCGCTGGGTCTCCTCGAGGCCCTTCACCGGCGATGCCGTGACCGAGAGGGTCGCGCCGGCGGGCAGGTGCTCGCGGGCGGTCTCGAGGTTCTTCATCGGGATGACTTCGATGGTGAAGTCCCGAGTGAGCTGTTCGCGATGCGCCTTGGCCTCAGCGGACTCGGCGATCTCGGGCGCAGTGTCGTCCTGCGATGCAGTGTTCTTCTTGAACAGGGCCATGGTGGGAGTCCTTAGGAGAGGTTGACGATGTCGCCGTTTTCGTCGATGTCGATCTGCATGGCGGCCGGCGCGGTGCCGAGACCCGGCATGGTGCGCATGTCGCCGCAGATCGGGTAGACGAAGCCGGCACCGACCGAGGCGCGGACCTCGCGGACCGGGAGGGTCCAGCCGGTGGGCGCACCCTTGAGCTTGGCATCGTGGCTGAGCGACAGGTGCTGCTTGGCGATGCAGACCGGCAGGTTGTCGAAGCCCTGCGCGGTGTAGTTGGCGAGCTGCTTGTCGGCGGTGGAGGAGTACTCGGCGCCGTCGGCGCCGTAGGCCCTGGTGGCGACCGGGTGGATCTT
>CAZEML010000077.1:0-17450 GCA_964513285.1 uncultured Candidatus Nemicrothrix sp. | reverse complement strand
CCCGCCGGATGCAGGCGAATGAGCCGTCACGCATCTTCTGGTACTCGACGTCGGTCAGGGTCTGCGCCGGGGCGACGGTGATCGAGTCGCCGGTGTGGACACCCATCGGGTCGAGGTTCTCGATCGAGCAGATGATCACGCAGTTGTCCGCGCGATCCCGCATGACCTCGAGCTCGTACTCCTTCCAGCCCTTGATCGACTCCTCGATCAGGATCTCCGAGATCGGGCTGGCGTCGAGGCCGTACGCCGCCATGCGCTCGTACTCCTCCATCGTCTCGGCGATCCCGGTACCGCGACCGCCGAGGATGTAGGCGGGTCGGATGATGACGGGGAGGCCGACCTCCTCGATCGCCGTCCGGGCCTCGTCCATGTTGTGGGCGATGGCGGACCGGGCGGACTCGAGGCCGATCTCGGTCATCGCGACCTTGAACTTCTCGCGATCCTCCGCCGTCTCGATCGCCTCCGCATCGGCGCCGATCAGCTCGACGCCGTGCTTCTCGAGCACACCCGCCTGCTGCAGCTCCATCGCCAGGTTGAGGCCCGTCTGGCCGCCGAGGGTCGGCAACACCGCGTCGGGCTTCTCCTTCTCGATGATCTTCTCGAGGATCTGGAGATCGAGTGGCTCGACGTAGGTCGCGTCGGCGAAGCTCGGGTCGGTCATGATCGTCGCCGGGTTCGAGTTGGCGAGGATCACTCGATAGCCCTCTTCCTTGAGGACCCGACACGCCTGGGTGCCGGAGTAGTCGAACTCACAGGCCTGGCCGATCACGATCGGGCCGGAGCCGATGATGAGGATGGAGTGGATGTCTGTGCGCTTGGGCATCAGTTGTCCTTGCTCGGCGCGGCGGCCGAGACCGCCAGCAGGTCGTTGCGATGGGCCATCACGCGGCCTTTCCGTCGTTGCTGTCGCTCGGCGCGGCGGCCGAGACCCGGTCTGGGTCGAAGTCATCCATGAGCTGGGCGAACTCGGCGAAGAGGTAGGCCGAGTCGTGCGGGCCGGGGCCCGCTTCGGGGTGGTACTGCACGCTGAACGCCGGGTACTCGTTGTGGACCAGGCCCGAGAGCGTGCCGTCGTTGAGGCAGACGTGGCTCTCGGTCACGTTCGGCACCGAACCGGCCTCGACCGCGAAGTTGTGGTTCTGGGCGGTGATCTCGACCTTGCCGGTGCGGGAGTCCTGAACCGGGACGTTGCCGCCGTGGTGGCCGAACTTCATCTTGTAGGTGCGTCCCCCGAGGGCGAGCGACAGCACCTGGTGCCCGAGGCAGATGCCGAAGATCGGGACCTGGCCGATCAGCTTCGGGAGCTCGTCGACGATCGGGCCGGCTTCTTCGGGGTCGCCGGGTCCGTTGGAGAGGAAGACCCCGTCGGGGTTCATCGCGAGGACCTCTTCCGCGGTGGTGTGGGCGGGCACGACCGTGACGGTGCCGATCTCGCCGAGGTGGCGGAGCATCGTCGCCTTCACGCCGAAGTCGTAGGCCACGATCTTCCGGGGACCGCTGCCGACGGTGTAGGCCTCCTTCGTGGTGACCAGGCTGACGAGGTCGAGCCCGGCGGTGCCCGGTTCGGCCTGCGCCGCGGCGAGGAGGGTGGCGTGGTCGGCGGGGCCGAACGCTCCCGGCATCGCGCCGGTGTCGCGGATGTGGCGGGTGAGGCGGCGGGTGTCGATTCCGGCGATGCCTGCGAGGTTGTGACGGCGCAGGAAGTCGTCGAGGTGTTCCTCGCTGCGCCAGTTGCTCTGGCGCCGGGCGAGGTCGCGGATGATCACGCCGCGACAGAAGGGGCGGCTCGCCTCGTCGTCGGTGGCGTTCACGCCGTAGTTGCCGATGTGGGGGTAGGTGAAGGTGATGATCTGTCCGGCGTAGCTGGGGTCGGTGATCACCTCCTGGTAGCCCGACAGCACCGTGTTGAACACGACCTCGCCGGCGGCGAAGCCGTCGCCGGGAAGGTCGGCACCGATGCCTTCACCCTCGAAGGTCTCGCCGTCGGCGAGCACCAGTTGATACTCACGAATACTCATCGAGTGGCTTCTCCCATGTTGACCACGTGGTCTCCGTTCCAGATCGTGTGGCGTACCTTGCCCCGTACCGTGCGTCCCTCGTAGGGAGTATTCGCACTGCGGCTCGCCATCGCTGCGCCGGTGATCGTCCACTCGTGGTCGAGGTCGATCAGGGCGAGGTTGGCGGGGCGGCCGGCTTCGATCACGCCGCCGTGGCGGTCGTCGAGGCCGGCGATGCGAGCCGGGTTGAGCGACATCAGGCGCACCAGCGTCTCGATGTCGGCTCCGAGTTCGGTGTTGGCGATCGCGAACGCCGTCTCGACCCCGAGCATGCCGGGAGGTGCGTCGAGGAAAGGACGCTCCTTCTCCTGGCGGGTGTGCGGGGCGTGGTCGGTGGCGATGGCATCGAGGGTGCCGTCGAGCAGACCAGCCTTGATCGCCATCATGTCGGTCGCGGTGCGAAGCGGCGGGTTGACCTTGAAGACGGGGTCGAAGGACGCGCACGCCGAGTGATCGAGCGTGAAGTGGTGGGTCGTCGCCTCGGCGGTGACCGCGAGTCCTTCGGCCTTGGCCGCTCGGATCATCTCGACTCCCCGAGCGGTGGTGACGTGCTGGATGTGCACCCGTCCGCCGGTGAGGCGAGCGAGCGCCAGGTCGCGCCCGATCATGAGTTCCTCGGCCTCGGCCGGCTGCCCGGGCATGCCGAGGCGGCTCGACCAGTCGCCTTCGTGCATCACCCCACCCGCCGAGAGCGCATCGACCTCACAGTGCTGGGCGAGCACGATGTCGAAGCCGTCGGTCAGGTGGTTGAGCCCCTTCGCGTACTCGAACGCTGTCCGCATGACCCGCGGGTCCTGCACGCCGCGACCATCGTCGGTGAAGATCCGCACACCGGCCCGGGCCAGCTCAGCCATCGGCGACAGCGTTGCGCCCTCGCGCCCGGTGGTGATCGTCGCGGCCGGGACGATCTCACACAGCGCATCGCCGGCGAGCTCGTGGATCTGCTGCACGACGGCGACACAGTCGGCGACCGGGTCGGTGTTCGGCATGACGACGACGGCGGTGTAGCCGCCGAGCGCAGCGCTGCGCGAACCGGTCTGGATCGTCTCGGCCTCTTCGCCGCCCGGCTCGCGGAAGTGCGCCTGGAGATCGACGAAGCCCGGCGTGACGACGAGTCCATCCGCGTCGATGGTCGTATCGCCGGTGAGACGTTCCCCCACCTCGGCGACGACACCGTTCTGGATCAGCAGGTCGGCCCGGCGGGTGCCATCGGCGTCGACCAAGGTGGCGTCGGTGATCGCGAGCGACGCCATCACGCCACCGCCAAACCGCCGCCGGTCGCGGAGTTGTCGACCGGTTCGAGTCCGGCGCCGAGGAGCAGGAACAAGACCGCCATCCGCACCGAGACGCCGTTGGCGACCTGTTCGGTGATGACCGCGTTGGGGCGATCGGCGACCTCCCCGGCGATCTCCACGCCCCGGTTCATCGGACCCGGGTGCATGATCAGCGCATCGGTGCCGAGCCGGTCGGCTCGGGCGCTGGTGAGGCCGTACTCCTGGTGGTACTCCCGCAACGTCGGCACGACCGCCTGCTTCTGACGCTCGAGCTGCATCCGCAGGAGGTAGCAGATGTCGAGATCGTCGATGACGGCGTCGATGTCGTGGCAGACCTCCACCGGCCAGCCGTCGAGGCTGGGCGGCAGCAGCGTGGGCGGCCCCACCAAGGTCACCTTGGCACCCATGGTGGCGAAGCCGATCGCGTTGGACCGAGCGACCCGGGAGTGCTTGATGTCGCCGACGATCGCGACGTGCTTGCCGTCGAGCGCACCGAGGTGCTGGGTCGCGGTGTAGAGGTCGAGGAGTCCCTGGGTCGGGTGCTGGTGCCAGCCGTCGCCGGCGTTGATCACCGCGGCGTCGGTCCACTGGGCCACCTGGTGCGGGGCGCCCGCAGCGCGGTGGCGAACGACGACGCCGTCGATCCCCATCGCGGCGATCGTCTCGACGGTGTCGCGCAACGACTCGCCCTTGTTGACCGACGAGCTGCTGACGCTGAAGTTCATCGTGTCGGCCGACAGCCGCTTGGCGGCGGTCTCGAAGCTCAGCCGGGTACGGGTCGAGTCTTCGTAGAAGAGCCAGGCGATCGTCTTGCCCCGAAGCGCAGGCACCTTGGGGATCGACCGCTCCCCCACCTCGGCGAACGACTCGGTGAGGTTCAGGATCTGCTCGATGTCGGCGCGGTCGAGGTCGCCCATCGACAGCAGATGCCGTGGTTCGCCGCGCCTCATGCGATCTCTCCGAGGTCGACGCCGTCGGCGTGGACGTCGACCATCTCGTCGCGCCGGGTCGGCAGGTTCTTGCCGACATAGTCGGGGCGGATCGGGAGCTCACGGTGACCCCGGTCGACCATCACCGCGAGTTGGATCGCAGTCGGCCGCCCGTAGGCGTGGATGGCGTCGAGCGCCGCTCGAACCGTGCGTCCGGTGAAGAGCACGTCGTCGACGAGGATGATCGTCTTGCCGGTCGGGTCGCCGGGGATGTCCGTCGTGGCCTCGGGCATCACCGGGCGCAGGCCGAAGTCATCTCGATGCATCGTGGCATCGAGCGTTCCGGTCGGAATCTCCGAGCCCTCGATGTCGGCAACGGCCGCGGCGATCGAACGGGCCAGCGTGACGCCGCCCGTCTGCATGCCGATCACCATCAGGTCGTCGGCACCGTGATTCTTCTCGAGGATCTCATGGGCCATGCGACGAATCGCTCGGGCCACGTCGTCAGCCGACATGACCTGGGTTCGTGCTCGAAAAGACCCACCCGCAGGCTGCCCCGCGAGCAGGCGTTCACGCTCTGCCACTGATCTCAACTTTCGTCCGTACGAGCCTCACGGGACCCGTTTCACGGTCGAGATCTGAACATACACGTCGCGCGTCGCCGCGCGGCGCGCGCCCGCTGTGGATTTCGTCTCACTTGGTCGGCATTCGACTTCGGCGGCGACGATCGAAGGCGAACGTATGTTTGCTTTTGGTCAGCCGTGCGGATAGGGTGTCGTTCTCGCCGGTCACCAGACCCGGCTCGAGCATCGGTCTGGTCCTGAATCCGCACTTCCCCACCGAGCTTGGAAGGGTGCCGTGTTCACGGACTGGTCTGGAGTGTTGGCGTCGATCGACGTCGACTCGGCGCAGGAGCGACAGGTACGGGCGTGGTTGACTGCCGCCTCTGAACACCAGGCTGCGCTTCATGCGTTCATGGCCCGATGTGCGGCGCGGCTTGGCGACTCCTCGGCGGTGCGGGGTGCCACGCGGTGCACGCAGCGTGAAGCCGACCAGGCGGTTGCTCGGGGCGAAGCGATGGCCGCGTTGCCCGAGGTCGGCTCGGCGCTCGCATCGGGCCAGATCTCCGCCGCCCACGTCGACGTGCTGGCCAGCGCGGCCGAGCGCACCTCACCTGAAGCGGTGGCGGCGTCCGGGCTATTGGCACTGGCCGAAGCGAAACCGGCCGATGCGATGAAGCGCCAGGTCACCGACTTCGTGCGCGAGAACGCCAGAGGCGAGGACGAGGCCGCCCGCTTCGAACGGCAGCGCGCCAACCGCCGCGCCGTCATGGTCAGCGACGACATGGGCATTCTCCATGCCGAGTTCGACGACACCACGTTCGCCGACATCAAGGCCGCGATCGACGCCGAGTCCGACCGACTCTTCCACGCCGACGGTGGACGCAACGGCGCGGAAGAGGTCCGCAGTCCGCAGCAGCGTCGAGCCGACGCCGTAGCTGCGCTGATCCTCGGCGAGCGATCCGGGGCGGTCGGCCCGCCGGCGGTGCGCAACCAGATGACGCTCATCGTGCATGCCGAGGGCAGCGCCGAGATCGTCGGGGTCGGCCCACTCCCCAAGTCCGAGGTTGAGCGCCTGGCGTGCATCTCTGACCTGCACGGCGTCGTGTTCTCCGCCGACGGTCAGCCGCTCTGGTTGGGCGACACCGTCCGACTCGCCACCGACGACCAGTGGCGGGCGCTCATCGCCCGCGACGGCGGGTGCATCGGCTGCGATGCCGACCCCGCACGCTGCGAAGCCCACCACATCCAATGGTCCAAACGCGACGACGGACCAACCGACATCGACAACCTCGCCCTCGTCTGCCGACACCACCACCACCTCATCCACGACAAAGGCTGGCGAGTGATCCGAGACGGCGACGGCCGCTGGACGCTCGCGCCGCCGTGAGGCGGTCGGGGTCAGCGGCGTGCGTAGACGTGGGGGTGAGCGGGCGACCCGGCGCGCAGCAGTTCGAAACCAGCGCGCTCGGCGATCCGGATCGATGCGGTGTTGTCGACCGCGATCTGGGCGACCAACGTCTGCACGCCGAAACCCGTCGCCAGCGCGGCCATGGCCTCCACGGCTTGCTGCGCGTACCCGTTGCCCCGATGGCCGGCCGCGACCCACCAGCCGATCAGGGCGGCGCCGCGACGCTGATCGATGTCGGAGAGGCCGACCTCCCCGACGCACTCCCCTGCGACATCGATCACCCGGTCGACGGCCAGCAGCCGTTGCTCCCGCACCTCGACCCCTTCGATCCAACGGGTCGCCGCCGCGAGGGATCGATCGTCGGGTGGGCTCGAACCGGCGATGATCGCAGGGTCGTGCCACGCCGCAATCAGGGCGGCAGCATCGTCAGCCTGCCAGAGGCGCAACGTGACCGCCCCTGGGGAGCTCGACTCAGGCACGGACCTCGTCGGCGACGCTGCTGAGCACACCGTTGAGGAACTGCGGCGACTTCTCGCCGCAGTACTGCGAGGCCAACTCGACCGCCTCGGACAAGACGACCCCGGTCGGCGTGTCGGGCTGGGTCTCGAGCTCCCACGCCGCCATCCGAGCGATGACCCGATCGACGATCGGCATGCGCTCGACCCGCCAGTTCTTGAGGTGCCGGCCGATCAGCGCATCGAGATCGTCACGGGCGTCGTCGACACCGTCGGCCATCTCGATCGCATACTCGTCGGGCGGAACCTCACGGCCGGCCAGCGCGTCGTCGACCGACTCGCCGGTGAGTTCAGCCTGGTAGAGGACGGCCAGCGCTTCCTCTCGCGCCTCCCGACGCCGATTCAGCCCGGGTACCTCGATCGACATGAGGGTCAGGCCCGGCTCAGGTATTCGCCGCTGCGCGTGTCGATCTTGACCCGCTCGCCCTGATCGATGAACAACGGGACCTGGATCACGAGACCGGTCTCGAGGGTGGCGGGCTTGGTGCCACCCGAGGAACGGTCGCCCTGCAGGCCCGGCTCGGTGAACTCGATGGTCAGCTCGACCGCGGCCGGCAGATCGGTACCGACGATCTCCGACCCGAACATCTCGAGCACGACCGACGACCCATCGACGATGTAGTTGCCGGCGTCGCCCAGCGCCTCGGGCGAGACATTGATCTGGTCGTAGGTCTCGGCATCCATGAAGACGTAGTCGTCGCCGTCCTTGTAGAGGAAGCTGAAGTCGCGCTTGTCGATCGTGGCTCGTTCGACCTTCTCACCCGCACGGAAGGTGCGCTCGACGGTGCCGCCCGCACGCACGTTGCGGAGGTTGGTCCGTACGAACGCATGCCCCTTGCCGGGCTTCACGTGCTGGAAGTCGACGACCTGGAACAGCCCGTCATCGAGCTCGAGGGTCATCCCGTTCTTCAGATCGTTGGTCGTGATGGTCGGCATGAGCGGTCTCCAGCGGCGAGAGGGTAAGGGGTCAAAGGGCGAGCTTGGGCGAGGTGGTGAGCGGACGACAGCCCGTCTCGGTGACGACGACGAGATCCTCGACCCGCACCCCACCGATGCCGGGGAGGTACACGCCGGGCTCGACGGTGAGCACATGGCCCGGCTGGAGGATAGCGGTGTCGGTGGCGTGGACGGACGGAAGCTCATGGATGTCGAGTCCGACGCCGTGCCCGGTGCCATGACCGAAGTGGTCGCCGTGACCGGCGTCGCGGATGATCGAACGACAGGCCTCGTCGACGACCCGGGCTTCGATGCCGGGGCGGACCGTGGCCACGCCCGCGGCCTGCGCTTCGGTCACGAGCCGATGGATCTCGACCGCGGTCTCATCGGCCGCCTCGGGCCCACCGACGACGAACGTCCGGGTCATGTCGCTGCGATAGCCGTCGACCAGCCCACCGACGTCGATCACGACGAGGTCGCCGGTCTCCATGGCCCGGTCGGTCGGGCGGGCGTGTGGGAGCGCCGCGTTGGGACCCGACCCGACGATCGTCTCGTAGCCCGGCCCGGACGCGCCCGACGCCCGGATCCCGTCGTCGAGGGCCTGACCGATCTGGCGTTCGGTGACGCCCGGAACCAGAAGCTCCTTCACCCCCGACAACACGCCGTCGACGATCGTCGCGGCCTTGGCGATCCGAGCGAGTTCGGCGTCGTCCTTGACGCTCCGAAGCTCGGTGAGGATCCGGGTGGTGGGAACCAACTCGACGTCGTCCGGGGTCTCGTTCGCCCAGCGTTGCTGGACGGCCCACGTGACGACGTCGGCCTCCAGCGCGACGCTCTGGGCACCGGCGAGCGCCGCGACGGCTCCGGTGACGAGCCACCGATCCATGACGATGGCAGCGTCGCAGCCGACGGCTTCGAGCTGCTCGGGGGCCTGCGTCGCGTAGCGACCGTCGGTGACGAGGGTGAACCCGTCGGCGGTGACGACGACGCACCCGTTCGACCCGGTGAAGCCGGTCAGCCAGCGAACGCTGGAGAGCCCTGACACCACGAAGGCGTCGAGGCTCCGCTCGGCCATGACCGCGCGGACCTTGTCGACCCGGCCGGCCACCCGCAGTGGCGGCAACGTCGCGAGGACCTCGGCGGTGGTCATCGGACCGCCTCGAACGACGCGGCGAGGACCTCGGGATCGACGCCGACCACGGTCTCGACACCAGCGGGGCCGTCGAGGACGAACGTGACCCCGTCGATCGCCTTCTTGTCTCGGCTGAACAACGCCATCAGCTCCTCGTCGGTCAGCTGCTCGGGCACCTTCGTCGGCAGCTCGTAGGCGGCGAGCACCCGATGGTGCTCCGCGACGCGGGCCTCGTCGATGCGTCCGAGCCGACGAGCCACCTCGGCCACGAACGCGATCCCGATTGCCACGCACTCGCCGTGGCGAAGGTCGTAGGCCCCGGCGGTCTCGATCGCATGAGCGAGCGTGTGGCCGTAGTTGAGGATCGCCCGCTTGCCACCTTCGCGTTCGTCGGCGGTGACGACATCGGCCTTGATCTGGACACATGCCGCGACCCGCTCGTCGATCGGCAGCTGGTCGAGCTGGCCACCACCGAGGAAGTGGTACTTCGCGATCTCGCCGACACCGCACTGGAACTCGCGGTGCGGCAGCGTCTCGAGCGTCTCGGTGTCGCAGATCACCGCCGACGGTTGCCAGAACGCACCGACCAGGTTCTTGCCCTCCGGGAGGTTCACCCCGGTCTTGCCGCCGATCGCGGCATCGACCATGCCGAGCAGCGTGGTGGCGACCGACACGAAGCGGATTCCCCGGTGGTACACCGACGCGGCGAACCCGCCGAGGTCGGTGACGACGCCGCCGCCGACCGCCACGATGGCGTCGGCCCGGGTGAACCCCTCCTGGGCGAGTCGGCGGCAGATGTCCTCGACGACGCTCAGGCGCTTCGCGGTCTCGCCGTCGGGGACCTCGATCCGCAGGCTCGGCACGCCCGGATCCACCTCCCAGGGGATCCCGGCCTGGGTGATGATCGCCACCCGCTTGACCCCCGCGGGGATCACCGCGGCCAGCTCCGAACGGGCGCCGTGGCCGACGAGCACGGGATAGCTGCGATCGCCGAGGTCGACGTTGATCGTGGTCGGGAACGCGCTCGGGGCGGCAGAAGAGGGTCCGGTCACGCAATCAGGCTACCGGCGGGGTCGCTCCAGGGCCGGAGGGTTGTCTTCAGCTCCGATGACGGGCTGCTCAGACCACCAGGCGCTCAGACCACGAGATTGGGGAAGAGCACGACGATGAGCGTCCCGATCGCCAGACCCGGCCCGAACGGCACCGCCATCTTGCGGATCGACGACGTCGGCACGCCGTGCTCATCGACCTCGGCTTCGGGATCGGGCAGCGCATTGCGATCGATGAAACGCCGCACCAGCGCCAGCGCGATTCCGAGGACCGTGCCGGCCAGGACCCCGAGGAACATCGCCCAGAAGGTGAGCCTGATGACCTCGGTCCAGCCCGCGTAGAACGCGCCGCCGACCCACCCGGTGTGCAACCCGAGGAGCAAGGCCAGCTTCACGTCGCCGAACCCCATCCCCTTCGGGTTGATCAGATGGATGATGAACAGGAGCAGGCAGTACCCGAGCGCCCCGACCACCGCTCGCCAGAGCGCCGCCGGACGATCGACCTCGCTGAACGCCAGGACGGCCATCAGCACGAGCGAGACGCCGAACGACGGAAAGACGATGCGGTCGGGCAAGCGGTAGACGTAGAAGTCGATCGTCGAGAGAGCGACGAGCGCGACCACCAACACGAGCGGCACCAGGATCAGCCAATCGGTGCGGTCGTACCGAACCGCGACGAGCACGAAGAGCGCCGCGGTCACGACCTCGACCGCGACATAGGCAGGAGTGATCCGCTGCTCGCAGTGCCGGCATCGGCCGCGCAGGCGCAACCAACCGACGACCGGGATGGTGTCGATCCACGAGAGTTCGTGCTCGCAGTGCGGGCACCGTGACCGCCAGGTCAACGACGTCGCATCGGGGATTCGATCGACGAGCATCGTCGCGAACCCGCCCGCGATCAGTCCGAGCGGGATGGCGAGGATCACGAGGGCGGTCTGGCTCATCGGACACTCACCTCAGCACGTTCGCCCGTCGACGCGGGCGATCCCCGGTGCGGCGGATCAGGGTGGATCAGGAGTCGACGGAACCGAGGAACTTGAGCAGCAGGCCACGGTTGACGCTGCCGTCCTCAGCCTCGACGGCGGCGAGCGCCGCTTCGCGCTCGGCCTCGGTGCTGGCCTTCGCCGCCGCGGCGACGGCCTTGGCGGCCTTCGGCGACAGGTTGGCGAGCTGGCGAGCCATCTCGGCCGGGTTGAGGTCTTCGGCCTCGGCTTCGGCTTCGGTCGCGGCACCGAACATGCCGCCGGCGTCAGGCTCGGCCATACCGTTCATCGCGGCAGGCTCGGCGTCGAAGCTCATCGGCGCGGGCTCCATCGCCAGGTCGTCCGAACTCGCGAGCGAGGCCAGCGTCGGCACGGTCGACGGCGCCGCCGGGAAGTCGCTCACCTCGGCGAGCGGGTCGAACTCCGGCATCGGTTCGGGGTCCGGCTCGATCTCGGCGACCGGCTCGAGAGCCGGCTCCGGGTCGGGCTCGATCTCGGCGACCGGCTCGGGCTCGAAGAACTCGGGCTCCGGTTCGACCTCGGCGACCGGCTCGGGGTCCGGCACGATCTCGTCTTCGACGATCGAGGTGACCGAGGCGACGGGCTGTTCGGGGGCCAGTTCGACCGGTGCGTCGATCTTGGTCAGCAGGCCGAGCTCGATGAGTTCCTTCACCAGGCGGCACGCGTCGACCTCGTTGAGGCCGAGGGTTTCGGCGACCAGACCGACCTGGACACCGGCGCCGACCGCGGCGATGCAGCGCCAGCGCATCGCGTCGACCATGACGTCGGGGCCTTCCAGCTCCGGCAGCAGCCCGACCCACACGTCGAGCGACGGCACGACCTCTTCGATCGACTGCCACTCGATGAGCATGTGCTCAGCGGAGCTGAGGATCGGGTCCATCGCCATGCCCGGCCCCGCGTTGGGGGCGGCGGCGTCGGCCTCGAAGGTGAACGATCCGGCGTCGAAACGCAGCAGGCCGAAGACCACATCGACTGCGGACGGATCCAACGAGTTGATCGCCGTCAACTCCGAGGCCACGACCTCACCGTCGACGACCCACACGCTGCCCGAGCCTCGGTTTCCCGAGACTCGCAGTCGGCCCGACTTCTCGGTCGACGCGAGGAGTCGAAGTACGTCGGGTAGGGCAAAGGTGTCAAGAGTGCCCGAGAGCGCCACGGTGTCCTCCGTCATCAAACAACACCTGACCATCGGCACGTTGGGGCGCGGAAGTGAGGACTCTTCGCGATTCCTCTTCGGAGGTCAACTCCGGCGTCGTTTCAGGGCTCAGCCGGGGATGCCCATGTCGGCGGCGACCGCGCGACGCATCGCATCGATCGGGGCCGGCTGACCGGTCCAGATCTCGAGCTGGATCGCGGCCTGGTGGAGCAACATCGCCACCCCGTTGGTGCATGTCGCACCGCGATCGGCTGCGGCGGCCAAGAAGGCGGTCGTCGCGGGCCGATAGATCAGATCGACGACGAGTTGCCGCGGGCCGAGCATGTCGACCGGGGCCGGCAAGGGGTCGTCGGGCTGCATCCCGAGCGAGGTGGCGTTGACGACGAGGTCTGCGTCGGCGAGATCGTCGATCGATCCGACCCGAGCGGCGCTGCCGCCCACCGTCGCCGCAGCCGTCGCCTTGTCGGGGGTGCGGTTGACGATGGCGAGGTCCGCGACGCCGGCTCGCCCGATCGCTTCGATCACCGAACGAGCGGCACCGCCGGCACCCAGCACGACCACCCGTCGACCAGCGAGCTCCATGCCCTGTTCGACCAGCACGCTCCGCACGAACCCGTCGCCGTCGGTGTTGTGGGCGGTGATGACGCCGTCGTCGTTGACGAGACAATTGGCGGCGTCGAGCATCTCCGTGGCGACCGACCGATCATCGGCGGCGACGGCTACCGCTTCCTTGTGCGGCATCGTCACCGACAGACCACGGATGCCGAGCGTGCGCATCGCCTCGACCGCGCCGCCTCCCTCCCCCGCCGCGACAGGGAAGGCGAGCGAGCGGGCGTCGATGCCGAGCGCGTCGAATGCCGCGTTGTGGAGCTGGGGCGAGAGCGAGTGACGAACCGGCGAGCCGATGACGCCGACGGTCAGCGTCGATCCGCTGATCGGAATCATCCGCAGTAGCCGAGTTCGCGACAGCGAGCGACGCCCTCTTCGTGCTCGGCGAGGGTCTCGGAGAACTTGTGGGCACCGACGATGCCGTTCTCGTCGGTGCGGACCCAGAAGATGTACTCGCCCTCGGCGGGGTCGAGGGCGGCTCGGATCGCTGCCTCGCCTGGCGCGGCGATCGGCGTGGGTGGGAGCCCTTCGATGACGTAGGTGTTGTAGGGCGTCTCGGATTCGAAGTCGCTCCGGAACAGCCCTTCGGTGAACGACTTGTCGAGGCCGTAGTAGATGGTGGCGTCGATCTGGAGCTGCATGCCCTCGGCGAGACGGTTGTAGATCGCCCGCGCCATCAGGGGTCGGTCGACGTCGACCTGGGCTTCCTCCTCGATCATCGAGGCGATGATCAAGACCTCGTAGTCCGACAGGCCGAGCTCGAGGATCGCGGGATCGCGCCCGACCTCGCCGAGCACCGAGGTGAAGCGCTGGTCGAAGGTGTCGGCCATCCGCTGCACGAAGCGGGCTTCGTCGGCCACGTCTTCCTCAGCGACGTCGTAGGTGGCGGGGAACAGCGTGCCTTCGAGGCGCTTGTCGATCGGCACGGTGGGATCGGTGCTCTCCCAGACCAGCGAGGGGTTCCGCAGCGCGGCCTCGAGGTCGGCCCGCTCGAAGTTGGAGTTGACCGCCAACAAGCGGTCGACGATCTCGTTGAGCCGCAGGCCCTCCGGGATGGTGAAGTCGACGAAGATCTCCGGCACCGGGCCCTCGTCGAGCACCGCGACGGCGTCCTCGAAGCTGAGGTTCTGGTTGATCTCGTACTCGCCGGCCTGGAACGTGCGCTCGGCGTCACAGCCGAGGAAGCCGGTGATCGACAACTCGCCCTCACACCGCAACCAGTAGCGGAAGACCGTGGCGTTGGAGATGACGCCTTCGTTCTCGAGGATCGTGGCGACGTTGTTGGTCGACGCGCCGCTCGGGACGACGATCTCGACGAGGTCGCCGGGCTGCCCACCCGGATCGATCTGGTCGTCGACCCAGCCGTAGATGCGGCCGCGGACCGTGGTGATCAACCAGATGACGACGAGGATGAAGAGCACGAGCCGCAGGAACCCGCCCCAGCTGGTGCGGTACCGCACCCAGTTGCGGTCCTCGTGGTCGTAGCGAGGGTCGACGAGCGGCTGGGCGTCCGGGTCGTCCTCGAGGACGTACTCGACGCCGTGCTCGTCGACGCCGGCCACCAGCACCGCGCCGGGCGGCGCCGCATGGTCGGGCAGCGCGAGCGGCACATAGGCCTGCCCTTGCTGATTGGTGATGTCGGGCGACTGAGCCGCGGGCGGCGGCGTGGCCGAGACCGGATGCGCGACCCGGGTGACGGGTCGACGGGTGCGCGCCGGCGGGTACAGCGGCGCTTCGGAGACCGACGACGGGGGCGTCGGCTGCGGTTCGGGGGCCTCGTCGGCCGCACCGGTGATGAACGCGCTCCACGAGCGCTTGCCGCGGGGCTGCTTGGCCGGCGGACGGCGCTGCTGCGGAGGGAGACCGGACTGATCGCTCACGACGTGGCTCCTCGGGCGTCCTCGGGCATCCCCGCGTCGAGCCACGACTGCAGCATCACCGACGCGGCGACCTTGTCGACGACCTGGCGGCGGTCCTGGGCGTTCATGTTCTGATCCATCAGGGCTCGCTCCGCGGAGACGGTGGTCAGCCGCTCATCGTAGAGAACGACAGGCACCTGCAGGGTGTCACCCAAGGCCTTGGCTTCCGATGCGTACTTCTTCGCCATCGGGCCGGCGGAACCGTCCATGTTGTAGGGCAGACCGACGACGACGATCTCGGCCTCCCACTCCTCGACAAGGTCGGCGATAGCGCGATGCTCGCGCGGCCGATCACCGAGACGGGCGAGGACCTCGATCGGCATCGCGAGCGTGCCGGCGCTGTCGCTCACCGCGACGCCGACCCGCTTCTGACCGAGGTCGAGCCCCAGGGCTCGCATCAAGCGATTCCGGCTGCGGCCCGGACCTGGTCGAGGGCGGCGTCGATCTGTTCGACGTGCTTGCCTCCGGCGACCGCGAGATCGTCGGCCGGCTTGCCGCCGCCGCCGACGGTCTTCTTGGCGTCGTCGATGAGCGCGCCGGCGTTGAGCGCCGAGTCGGGGGTGACGGCGGAGACGAGCCCGACGCCGGACCCCGCGAGCGCGCCCGCGAGCACCACGGCGTGGACGCCTTCTTGATCACGGATCGAGACGGCGAGGTCGCGCAAGGAGTCGCGTTCGAGATCGTCGACTCGGGCGACGACGACCCCGTCGATCGCCTGGGCGGCCAGCTCGGGCGCCTGCCCGACCGCCATCTGCTGCTTGATCTGGGCGAGCTCCTTCTGGAGGCTCTTGATCTCGGCCATGCGGGCCTCGGCCATCTCGAGCAGTTCGTTCTTGTTCTTGATGCCGAGCTTCTCGGCCGCGTCGGCCACGACCTGCTCGGCCTCACGGGCGAGGTCGAGACTCGCCGTGCCGGTGAGGGCCTCGACGCGGCGGATGTTCGAACCGATCGAGCCCTCGCTCACGATCCGGAACTGGCCGATGTCGCCCAGCGCGCGGACGTGGGTGCCGCCGCACAGCTCGACGGAGTGGCTACCCGCCTCGAGGACGCGCACCATGTCGCCGTATTTGTCGCCGAAGAACGCGATCGCGCCGAGCTCCTCCGCTGCGGTCATCGTGGTCTCGAAGTGACGACAGGCGCCGTTCTCGAGCACTTCGCCGTTGACGAGATCCTCGATCTGGGTGATCTGTTCGGGGGTGAGGCCCTCGTAGTGGCTGAAGTCGAAGCGCAGCCGGTCGGGGCCGACGTAGGAGCCCTGCTGCTTGACGTGATCGCCGAGCACCTCACGAAGCGCCCAGTGCAGGATGTGGGTCGCGGTGTGGTTGCGGCGGATCGCGGCCCGTCGGTCGTCGTCGATCGTGGCGGTGACGGCCAGGCCCGCTTCGAGCCCACCGGCGCCGTTGATCTCGTGGATGTGCAGGCCAGGCACGCCGTAGCGGGTGTCGAGGACTTCGACATCGGTGCCGGCGACGGTGATCGTGCCGGTGTCGCCGATCTGGCCGCCGGACTCGGCGTAGAACGGCGTGCGGTCGAGGACGAGGGTGTCGTCGTCGACGTAGAGCACGGTCGCTTCGGACGAGACGTCTTCGCGCCCGGTGAACTCGGTCTCGCCGTGTTCGTCGACGAGCGCGGTCAGATGGCTGGTGTCGCCGGCGGCGGCGACCTTACGGGCCTCCTTGGCCTGGCGCTGCTGTTCGGCCATCGCGGCCTGGAAGCCGTCGACGTCGACGTCGACGCCGCGCTCACCGGTGATCTCCTGGGTGACCTCGAGCGGGAAGCCGTAGGTGTCGTGGAGCAGGAAGGCGACGTCGCCGGGGAGCGGCGCGCCCGCCGCGAGCGACTCGAGCTGCTCGTCGAGGATGGCCTGCCCCTTGCGCAGGGTCTCGCGGAACCGGACCTCTTCGCGGTCGATGACGTCGCGGACGAACTGGTGGTTGGCCGCGAGGTCGGGGTAGTCGGCGCCCATGATCTCGACGAGCGCGTCGACCATGCCGCCCATGACGGGCGTTTCGACGCCGAGGATGTACGCGTGGCGCACCGCCCGCCGCAGGATGCGACGCAGGACGTAGCCGCGGGCCTCGTTCGAGGGGAACACGCCGTCGCTGACCAGCAGCGAGGTGGAGCGGGCGTGGTCGGCGAGGATGCGCAACGACACCAGCTGCTCGAATTCGGCGGTGGCCGGATCGACGCCGGTCAGTTCGGCGGCCGCGGCCTGGAGCTTCGAGAGCTCATCGGTGTCCCACACCGAGTCGACGCCGAGCAGCACCGAGACGGTGCGCTCGAGGCCCATGCCGGTGTCGATCGACGGCTTCGGCAACGGCGTCTTGGAGCCGTCGGCCTGCTGGTCGAACTGCATGACGACGAGATTCCCGATCTCGATGAAGCGGTCCTCGTCGCCGTGCTCGGGACCGCCGTCGGCGCCGAACTCGGGGCCCTTGTCCCAGAAGATCTCCGAACACGGCCCGCACGGACCGACGTCGCCCATCTTCCAGTAGTTGTCCTCGTCGAGGCGCTGGATCCGCTCGGCCGGAACCCCGACCTCCTTCTCCCAGATCTCGGCCGCTTCGTCGTCGGAGAGGTGGACGGTGACCCAGAGGCGGTCCTTATCGAGCTGCAGCACCTCGGTGACGAACTCCCAGGCCCACTTGCACGCGTCGGACTTGAAGTAGTCGCCGAAGCTGAAGTTGCCCATCATCTCGAAGAAGGTCAGGTGCCGCTTGGTGCGCCCGATCTCGTCGAGGTCGTTGTGCTTGCCACCGGCGCGCACACACTTCTGGATGGTGACCGCACGCGGGAACGGCGCCGTCTCTTCGCCGGTGAAGTAGGTCTTGAACGGCACCATGCCCGCCACGGTGAACAGCCGGGTCGGGGCGTGCGGGATGAGCGGTGCCGAGGCCAC
>CAZEML010000076.1:0-17471 GCA_964513285.1 uncultured Candidatus Nemicrothrix sp. | reverse complement strand
TCGCTCGGTGGATGCCCGGGCTGGCGTCGCAGAAGGCGTACTTCTACGTGCCCGACGATCCCCGGCTGCGGCATCACGCCCAGAACATCGCCTCGCAGCGCCGTCACTCGATCGACGAACGCATCGAGAAGGAAGCCCAGCGCGAGACCGCCCTCGACGACCTCAACCGTGCGGTGCAGATCGACGAGCAGCCGTCGCTGTTCCAGGCCCTCTCGTCGACCGCCCTCGACGGTGACGAGACCCCGCCACCCGCCGACGACGGCATCGACCCGCACGAGGACGTCGTCATCGCGGCCGAAGACCTCGCCGGCCTCCCGATCGACCTACCGCCTCCGCCGAAACTGCCGGGGCGCGACTTCGACGCCAAAGCGGCGCTCGGTGGTCTGCGCACCAAACACGCCCGCAAGAAGGACCTTCGGCAGTGGAACGCCGACCGGGTCCTCGAGTTGGTGCGGGTGACCGGGATGGAGCACCCGATGGTGAACGCCGAGCTCAACAAGCGCGCCGGCGTCGAGCGGGTCGCCGAAGCCGACGAGCCCGCACTCCGCCGACGGCTGCAGGCCGCCGACGACTGGTTGGAGTCCTTCCGCGGCGTTCGCTGAGGATCAAGCCAGCGCGTCGCGCTGAGTTATCGCAGCGCGTCCCGCTGATCGATCAGCGACTGCAGCGGGCCGAGGTCGAACGGGTCGTGGGTCATCACGATGATGTGGCTCGCCCCGGCCTCGACGTAGCGCTCGATCCCGTCGACGTCGTCGGTGCCGATCGCCACGGTGCGTTCGATCTCGGACGGGTCGCGGTCCTTCTTCGCGCACCACTCGTCGAGCACGACGCTCTTGGCCGCGAAGTGCTCGGGCGGGCCGAACGTGTTCCACGAGTCGGCGTACTCCGCCACCAACCGCAGTGTGACCTTCTCGCCCGAGCCGCCGATCATGATCGGCATGGGGTCGACCGCCTGCGGGTTGAGCTTCCCGAGCCGGCTGCGCATCCGCGGCAGATCCTCGCCGAGCTGGCGCAGACGACTCGGCGCGGTGCCGAAGTCGTAGCCGTACTCGGTGTAGTCCCGCTCGAACCAGCCGGCGCCGACGGCGAGGTACATCCGGCCGTCGGCGACGTGGTCGATCGTGCGAGCCATGTCGGCCAACAGCTCGGGATTGCGGTAGCTGTTGCCGGTCACGAGGGTGCCGAGCTTGGCGTTGGTGGTGTCGGCGGCCATGACGCCGAGCAGGGTCCAGGCCTCGAAGTGGGTGGCGTCAGGATCACCGAACAACGGGTAGAAGTGGTCCCAGATCCAGATCGAATCGGCGCCGAGGTCGTCGGCGGCCGTCCAGGCGGCCCGCATCGCCTCCACCGAGGTCGCCTGAGGCTGAATTTGTATGCCGACTTGTACGGCTCCGTTGTAATCGAAACGTCCCATCGGCCGATCCTGCCACAAGGGTTTCGTCAGGAAACCTCTCGGCCCCGTGTGCCATTAGGCATCCGGAGCCGGTTACGGTTCCGTAAGTCAGTTCGTATCCTCAGATCCCCCGCTTGGGGAACCGACGAGGGTAGGACTGACGTCACACCATCAGTCGGAAACATTCTTCGTCAGGAGGCGTTGTCATGGGTATGAGCGATCTGGAGACCTACATCCAAGCCATGCGCAAGGACGTCAGCGGCGAAGTATGCAGCCGTTCACGTGTGATGGACGCCCTGCTGGACCTCCGCATCGAGGCCAACGGCCGAACCGACGTGACCGAGCTGGTCGACGCTGCCCTGGCCGACCTGCCGGGCAAGACGATGGTTCCCGCCGACTGGTACCGCGAGCGTCTCGACATCCTCGAGCTCGCCGCCGTCAACCCGGTCGAGCCGGTCGGCTGAGACCACTTCGGGCCGTACGCTACGGCCCGCATGACCGACTTCTCCGCCACTCGGGCCCGCTTCCACCTGCCGGAGGGCGTCGTCTATCTCGACGGCAACTCGCTCGGACCGCTTCCGGTTCACGCGCCCGTCGCGCTCGAACGCACGTCTCGCGCCGAGTGGGGTGACCTGCTGATCCGGGGATGGAACTCGGCCGGATGGATGGAGACCTCCAACCGGTTGGGGGATCGGATCGGTCGGCTCATCGGCGCCTCGGCCGGAACCGTCACCGTCGGCGACACGCTCTCGATCAAGATCCACCAGGCGGTCGCCGCCGCCCTCGAGTTGCGTCCCGAACGTCGGGTCGTCCTGACCGATTCCGGCAACTTCCCGTCCGACGTCTACATGGCCCAGGGCCTGTTGACCTCGCTCGACCGCGGCCACGAGTTGCGCATCGTCGAGCCCGACGCAGTTGCCGACGCGATCGACGAGTCGGTCGCGGTGCTGATGCTGACCGAGGTCGACTATCGCACCGGCCGGCGGCACGACCTGCCGGCGCTCACCGAAGCGGCCCACGGAGCCGGTGCGCTGACCGTGTGGGATCTCGCTCACTCGGCGGGTGCCGACGAGGTCGACGTGACCGGGCCGGGCGTCGACTTCGCGGTCGGCTGTTCGTACAAGTACCTCAACGGTGGGCCGGGTGCGCCGGGTTGGATCTATGTCGCGCCCGAGCACATCCCCAACGTGCGTCCGGCTCTGTCGGGCTGGCTGGGGCACGACGCTCCCTTCGCCTTCGATCTCGACTACCGCCCCGATCCGGGCATCACCCGCATGCGGATCGGCACGCCGCCCGTGCTCGCGATGGCGGCCCTCGACGCCGCGCTCGACGTCTTCGACGACGTGTCGATGGCGGACGTCCGCGCTCGTGCGGTCGAACTGTCGGAACGGTTCATCGCCGGGATCGAGGCCGGATGCCCGGACCTCGAGCTCGCCAGTCCCCGCGATCCCGAGCAGCGGGGCAGTCAGCTCTCCTTCCGTCACCCGGACGGCTACGCCGTGATGCAGGCGTTGATCGCCCGTGACGTGATCGGCGACTTCCGGGCGCCGGACATGATCCGGTTCGGGTTCACGCCGCTCTATCTCAGCGAGGACGACGTCGATCGGGCGATCGAGACGTTGGTCGACATCATGGCGACCGGGGCGTGGGACCGTCCCGAGTTCAAGGCTCGCAAAGCCGTGACCTGAGCGGGCGGCTCAGCTGCCTGCGGTGACGAGCCGGGCTCGAAACTCGTCGAGGATCGCGTCGACCTCGGCATCGCCCCACATCGCGCCCGGAGTACGCGAGACGCGGAACGCCTCGCGAGCTGCGCGCACCGCGAGGCCATCCGGCAGCTTCCCCATCCGCCACTCGCCGAAGCATCGTTCGGTCACGATCCGGCGGGCGACGGTCTCGACCTCGGTGTGCCGGGGATCGTCGACGATCGCGGCGTAGAGGGTCAGCACCGCGATCTCGTCGCCTTCGAGCACCTGGATGAAGCGACCGTTGGCGAAGTAGAGGGCGCCCGTAATTCCGATCGTGTCGTTGTGCTCCTGAGCGGCCGCCACGAGCTCGGGAAGATCTCGGGCGCTGAACCGTTCGGTCGCTCGGCTGATGTAGGTGAGTTGCAGCAGGGTCATCGTGGTCGGGAACGGCAGGGTGTCCGGCGGATGGTGTAGCACGCCCGACGACGACGCGTCGATTGGCGTTCGTGGCGTCCCGGACCGATCATCTCGGCCATGGCCAACACCGACGCCCTGGGTTTCTGGAAGATCGCCGAAGCCGATCCCGATCATCTCGCGATCGTCGATCCCGACCACGACCAGATGACGTTCGGCGAACTCGCCGCGCTCACGAACCAGATCGTCCACGGGTTGCGGGGACTCGGGCTTCAGCCCGGCGATCAGGTCACGACCGTCCTGCCCAACAGCTTCGAGCAGGTCGCCATCTGCCTCGCGGCGTTCCAGGGCGGCTTCTACGTCACCACCGTGAACTGGCATCTCGTGGGGCCGGAGATCAGCTACATCGTCAACGACTCCGAGACGAAGGCGTTCATCGTGAACGCTCGGTTCGCCGACGAAGCGACCCGCGTGCTCGAGGACTGCGTCACGCCGGCCGAGAACCGCTTCTCGATCGGCGGCGCGGTCGACGGGTTCCGGCCGTTCGAGGAACTGGTCGGCGGTCAGCCCTCGGAGCGGCCGGATGACCTCGGTCCGACCGGGTCGTTCATGTTCTACACCTCGGGCACGACCGGCCGGCCGAAGGGCGTGCGTCGTCCGCTCAGCCCCGCCCATCCGGACGAGTCGGCATCGGGCGGGCTGCTCTACCTCTTCGGCACCAAGCCCCACGACGACAACGTCCAGATCACCCAGGCGCCGCTGTACCACACGGCCGTCAACAACTGGACCACGATGTCGCTCCACCTCGGGCACTCGGTCGTGCTCATGGACAAGTGGGACGCCGAGGGCGCGCTGGAACGGATCGAGCGCTACAAGGTGACGTCGTCGCACATGGTGCCGACGATGTTCAACCGCATGCTCCAGCTCCCCGACGAGGTGCGAGCGAAGTACGACGTGTCGTCGACCCGCTACATGGTGCATGCCGCGGCGCCGTGCCCGGTCGAGACCAAGAAGAAGATGATCGAGTGGTGGGGCGACTCGATCTGGGAGTACTACGCCGCCACCGAGGGCGGCGGCACCTATGTCGGTGCGGCCGAGTGGATGACCAAGCCCGGGACGGTCGGCAAGCCATGGCCGATCTCTGAGGTCATCGTCGTCGACGAGGAGGGCAACCGGATGCCGCCGTTCGAGTCCGGCACCGTCTACATGAAGATGGGCGGCGGTCAGCAGTTCGAGTACAAGGGCGACGACGAGAAGACCCAGGCCTCACGGCTCGACGACTTCTTCACCGTCGGCGACGTCGGCTACCTCGACGACGACGGCTTCTTGTTCCTCAACGACCGGGCCAACGACATGATCATCGTCGGTGGGCTCAACATCTATCCGGCCGAGATCGAGGGCGCCCTCGTCCAGCACGAGGCCGTCGGCGACGTTGCCGTCTTCGGCATCCCGAACCCCGACGTGGGCGAAGAGATCAAGGCGGTCGTCGAGCTCCGTGAGGGCTGGGAGCCGACCGACGAGACGACCGAGACGATCATGACGTGGCTGCGTGAGCAGATCGCCCGTCAGAAGCTGCCCCGCTCGATCGACTACACGACCGAGATGCCCCGCGACCCGAACGGCAAGCTCTACAAGCGCCGCCTCCGCGACCCCTATTGGGAAGGCCACGACGGCGCGATCTGAGACCATGAGGCGGTGAAGTACCGCTTCGACATCGCGATCGGCACGACGGACGCGTTGCCGCTGGAGCGGTACGTCTTCGACTCGTTTGCCGGACCACTGCTCCAGCGCGCCCAGCCCGTGCTCGGTAACCCGCTCGCAAACGTGCACCACCGCATGAAGGCTTACCTGCCGACTGGAGCAGCGATCGACACGGTCGGAGCGTGGGATCTCGACGAGGTGACGTTCGGGTTCGGCACGTCGTATCAACTGACCCTCGCTGCATGGGATGCGTCGACTGCAGATCATCTCGCCCCAGGGCTCGCGGATCTGTTTCCCGAGTCGTCCGCCACCTCTCACGCTGACCGAGTGGTCACGGTCGGCTCCTGGAGCGGTCAGGCGGGGCCACTCTCGGTCGTACTGCCCGTTGCGGCGCAGATCGCGGCCGCGCACCCGACCGCAGTCGGATGGATGGGCCATCCCGACACGTCGGTCTACGCCTCGGAACGATGGCGTCCGTTCGGGCCAGATCGCGGCCCGTTCGGCGCCATCTGACACCATGCGGGCATGGCAGTCGACGCGGGGCTGGAACTGATCCAGCGGAGGCTCGGCGATGAAGTCGTCGGGGTCAGTCGGATCTTCTACTGCCTCGGAGCGGAAGTGAACCGCTCGGTTGGGCCCGTCGAGCTGGAGTTCGCCTCGGGTGGGGTTCTCCGCTTCGACTGCGGTAGCAATGGTGAGCGCCTCAAGGTCAGTGCCCATGCGGGGCAGGACCCGTTCGCCGAGCCGCTCTCCGACGAAAACCGCCGCTTCGTCGAGACCCACGGCAAGTGGACGAGATGTACGGCCCCTCGTGACCTTCGCTCGCCGCACGGACAGGTGCTCGATTGCGTCCAACCGATCTGGCGAAGGCCCGAGAAGCTCGTCGGAGTGGTGATCGAGTTCGACGGAGCCGTCTCGCTGACCGTCGAGGCGGCCTTCGACGAAGTGCTGGTCTCCACCAGCTCGGGCGGCGAGCGGTAGCTTTACAGAATGTCAAAGCGCACGATCGATGCTGCTGAGGTCGCTCGGGCCCACGAGTCGTTGGGGCTGACCACCGAGGTCGCCGACCAGGGTGTCTACGACCGCACCGTCGAGCGGTTCCAAGAGCGCAACATCGCGCTGCCGACGTTCGCCGAGCTGGCCGATCCGTCGACGATCCCATCGGCCCGCATCGCCCCGCTCTCCGGCCTCGACCGCAACGAGCCCGACTCGCGCAACCTGTTCCGGGTCCACTGGTTCGGGCGACTCGACGGCAGCGGTCCCCACGAGGTGCCGGACTACATCGAACTCCCGCCGGAGATGACCGGTGTCGAGGCTCGCATCCTGCTGGCGATCGGCAACCGGTTCCCGATGATCCGAGCCCACAAGGTGCTCGCCGCGTACGCATGCCTCGTGCCGCGGCTCGTCACCGGCCGCTTCGACCCGACGGCGCACCGGGCGGTGTGGCCCTCCACGGGCAACTACGCCCGCGGCGGCATCGCCATCTCGCGGATCATGGATTGCCGTGGCGTGGCCGTGCTGCCCGAGGGGATGAGCAAGGCCCGGTTCGACTGGCTCGAACAGTGGACCCTCGATCCGGCCAACGACATCATCCGCACGCCGGGCACCGAGTCGAACGTCAAGGAGATCTACGACGCCTGCAACGAGCTGGAGAAGGATCCCGAGATCGAGATCATCAACCAGTTCTCGGAGTTCTCGAACCATCTCGGGCACTACGCCGTGACCGGACCCGCGCTCGGGCGGGTCTTCGAGCACGCCACCGCCGGCCAATCCGACGCCCGCCTCGCCGCGTACGTCTCGGCCTCGGGTTCGGCGGGCACCCTCGGCGCGGGCGACTATCTGAAGGATCACTACGGCAGCCGCATCGTCGCGGTCGAGGCACTCGAGTGCCCGACCCTGCTCGAGAACGGGTTCGGCGACCACAACATCCAGGGCATCGGCGACAAGCACGTGCCGCTGATCCACAACGTGATGAACACCGACGACGTCGTCGCCGTCAGCGACCGCTCGACCGACGCCCTCGATGCGCTCTTCAACACCGACGCCGGCAAGGCCCATCTCGTCGATCGGGTCGGCCTCGACCCCGCCCTCGTCGAGTCGCTCGTCCACATGGGGTACTCGTCGAGCTGCAACGCCCTCGCCGCGATCAAGGTGGCGAAGGAGCGGGGCCTCGGACGTGACGATGTCATCGTCACGGTCGCCACCGACGGCTCGGAGCTCTACGACAGCGAGCGGGCCGAGTACCTGGCACACCACCACTCCGGCGGCTACGACGCCGTCGCCGCGGCGGCCGACTTCGCCCGCGAGTTGGAGGCCGGCGACACCGCCCAGCACCTCGAGCTCACCGAGCAGGAGCGGCGGCGGGTGTTCAACCTCGGCTACTTCACGTGGGTCGAGCAGCAGGGAACCTCGTTCGATGACTTCACCGCCCGCGGCGATCAGGCATTCTGGGACGGCATGCGCCACTTCATCGCCGACTGGGACGAACAGATCCACGAGTTCAACGCCCGGACGGGAACCCGAGCCGACGACTGACGTGACGTCGACGTTCGCCATCCACGCCGATCGGCTCGACGTCGTCGCCGCAGCCGAAGCCGCCGGCGTTTCTCGGGACACGGTGTTGGCGACGATCGAACGCCTTGATGCCGCCGTCGCCGCGATCGACGGCACCGGCTTCGAGCCGACCCCGTTCGGCCCCCAATCCCGGCTCGCCAACGCCCTCGACCTGCGCGGCGCCGAACTCTGGGTCAAGGACGAAACGGGGAACGTCAGCGGGTCGCACAAGGGGCGTCACCTGTTCGGTGTCGCCCTCGGGATGGCGCTCGCGGACGAAGCCCCGGATCGGCTCGCCATCGCCAGCTGTGGCAACGCGGCGTTCGCTGCCTCGGTCATCGCCAGCGCGATCGAACGGCCACTCGAGGTCTTCGTTCCGGACTGGGCGGACGAGGCGATCACCGACCGCATCGCTGCCCATGGGGCGACGGTCGTCCGCGCGGAGCGGGATCCCGACCGGCTCGGCGATCCGGCCTACCACGCCATGGTCGACGCGATCGCTGGCGGAGCCACCGCGTTCTCGGTGCAGGGCACCGACACCCCGACCACGGTCGATGGCGGACGCACGATCGCGTACGAGATGCTCGACACGCTCGGCGAGCACCGCATCGACCGGTTGTTGATCCAGGTCGGCGGTGGGGCCCTGGGGTCCGCCGTCGCGTCGGGGTTGCAGCGAGTGCTCGGCGACGACGATCTGCCGGTCATCCATGCGGTGCAGCCCGAGGGCAATCACCCGCTCGTCGTCGCGTGGGATCGGATCATCGGCGAGCTGCACGACACGGAACTGCGCAGCAACGTCGATCGGGCGAACGCCGCCCAGGAGCTGGGCCGGATGCCCGCCGACGCTCGCCGTGCGGTGCTCGGGAAGGTCACCGCCGACCCGGACGCCTACATGCAGCCGTGGCCTCGTGAGCCGAAGTCGTATGCGACCGGCATCCTCGACGACGTCACCTATGACTGGCTGTTGCTCGTCGACGCCATGCTCGCATCCGGCGGCTACCCGATCGTCGCCAGCGACATGGACTTCCGGATGGCGCACATGCTGGCGCACGCCCACACCGACATCCCCGTGTGCCCCACCGGCGCCGCCGGGCTCGGTGGTCTCATGACGCTGCAGCGAGACGTGCGTCCCGATCTCGACGGCGAACGCATCGCCGTCGTGTTCAGCGGCCATCAGCGAGACGGCGACCCGCGCCCGAACTGACCATTCGTTCGCCGAGCCCGGCGACCGGTAGCGTCGCCGGGTGCCCCCCGCTGCGGAACGCCGCATCCTCACCCTGGTCATCGTGCTGGCGTCGGCCATGGTCGCCCAGGCGTTCGGGCGCTTCACCTGGGGGGTCGTGCTTCCCGAGGCGCGGGACGATCTCCTCGACGGATCCAACACCGCGGCCGGTCTCTTCGGCTCGCTGAACGTCGGTGCCTATCTCGTCGGCACGATCGTGGTCGCCTGGCTCGCGTCGCGCTCGTCGCTCGTCGGCCTGGTGAAGATCGGGCTGGTCCTCTCGACCTCGGGGCTCGCGATCGCGTCGTTCACCACCGAACCGGTCGTCCTCGCCGTTGCCCTGGTCACCATGGGGCTGGGCGGGGCGATCATCTGGGTGCCGGTCCCGGGCATCGCCGCTCGGCAGTTCTCCGCGGAGCGCCGAGGGTTCGCGACCGGCGTCGCCGGTGTCGGCATCGGGCTCGGCATCGTCTTCGCCGGCCGGATGGCGGCGTGGCTGCGAGGCGGCGACCAAGACGTCTGGCAGACCCTCTACCGGATCGAACTCGGCATCGCCCTCGTCGTGATCGTCTCCGCCTACGTCTTCTTGCGGAGTCAGGGCGAACGGCCATCGGTCGCCGGCGGGTTCGGGGGCTTCGGTGCCCTCCGTCAGGTGGTCGGGTGGAAGGCGCTGACCGCGGCGTACTCGGCCTACGGCTTCAGCTACATCCTCGTGATCAGCTTCACCGTCGCCCGTCTCGAGGACGACGCCGGTTGGAGCTCAGGGCGCGCCGCGCTCGCGTTCACCACCATCGGCATCGCCGTCGTGTTGGGCGGCCTGATCATGGGCACCATCTCCGATCGGTTCGGCGTCCGACCGACTATGGCCGCCGGGTTCATCGGGTGGGCGGTGGCCGCCGTCGGCATCCTCACCGGCGAGTTGGTCGTGGTGCTCGCCTCTGCCCTGCTCGTCGGGGTGATGTTCAGCGGTATCCCGGCGACGATCATCGCCCACGTCGTCACCCACACCGACGAGCGCTCGTTCGGGCCCGTCTTCAGCGCGACGACGCTTGCGTTCGGCATCGCCCAAGCGATCTCACCCCAGATCGGCGGGGCGATCGCCGACTGGCGAGATTCGTTCACCGTCGTGTTCCTACTCGCCGCCGCAGTGGCGCTCCTCGGCGCGGTCGCGGCCTGGTCGCTGCCCGAGGAGGCCGCGACGGAGGCGACGGCCGACGTCGACTGACTGCGGGCGTCCGTCGGGTCAGGCTTCGGGGTCGGCCTCGTAGATCCAGGCGGTCGTCTCGGTGCCGTCCTCGAGGAGCACATCGACCTCGATGCGGCGGTAGCCCGGACCCTCGAAGTCGTCGAGTCGCCGGAGATGCTTCTCGAGTTCGTCGCTCTCGAGCACGTCGACCTCGGTCGGTGGGGCGTCGGGGTCGAGGCTGATACCCGGATACCCGTCGGCGGGACCCCACGTGATGTCGTACACCCACCCTCGGACGGTGGCGAGATGCCAGTCGCCGGGGATCGACCGAACCTCGTAGTGGTTCTCCGCACCGCGGCGGAGCGTGCCGTAGAAGGCCATGCGCATCGCTCTGGTCTAGCGCCTCGCGCCGGACACCCGGGCGCATCCAGCCACTACCCTCCGGCCATGGCCGATCCGTCCGATCACCCCCTCGGAGCGCTCGGGCCCTATGTGGGGCAGGAGCACCTCTCGACGATCGGCGTGCTCGTCACGGTGCTGCGAACCGGTCGTCAAATCGAGGCGTGGTTGAGCACCACCCTCGCCGCCGACGGCCTCGACACGTCCGAGTTCAGCATGTTGGCGTCGCTGCTCCAGGCCGGACCGCCGCATCAGCGCTCGGCGGGAGAGCTGTCGACGGCGGTGATCCAGACCACCGGTGGCACGACCAAGACGATTCGCCGGCTCGAGGCGCGCGGGCTCGTGCGACGGGTCACCGACCCGGGCGATGGACGGCGGTCGCTGATCGAACTCACCAGCGACGGCTACGACCTCGCCGTCGCCACCCTCGGGCTGGTGATGGACGCCTTCGACCTCGAGATCGGAGATCTCGACGAGGCCGAACGTTCCGAACTCGGGCTCGGCCTGGCTCGGCTGTCAGTCGAACTCGGGGATCGCCTGCGCCACTGACGCATCGGCGAGTTCGCCGGTGGTGGACCGGACCTGTTCGATCGCCGCCCGCAGATCGGGGAGCTCGGCCTCGATGGCGCCGTCGTCGCCGAGGAAGACGAACACCATCCGGTGCACCGGCTCGCCGGTCGCCGCTTCGACCGCGGCCGCGTACGCAGCGCCCTGGAGCCGGTAACGGGCGACCTTGGCCGAGACCGCCGCATCGTCCTCGACGTGGTCGGTCTTCCAGTCGACGACCGTGAGCCCGCCGAGCGTGCGGTACAGCAGATCGATGTAGCCCTCGACGAGGTGATCGCCGATCGGGGCCGCGACCCAGAGCTCCCGCCAGAACTCACCAGCCGCCGCCTCGCGGGCGACGGGCGACTCGAGCGCGTGGCCGGCCAGGCGCTCGACGACGGCCTGTCGGTTCGCGACGCCTTCGGCTGCGGCCTGGGCGATGGCCGCGTCGTGGAGGCCGTCGCCGGTGGCGAGATCGACGACCTGGAGCACGCCGTGCACGGCCCGACCCACCGCGGTGCCGTACCGGCCTTTCTGCCACGGCGGGAGATCGAGATCGCGAGGCCGCTTGTCGAGGCCGGGATCGCTCGCCTCGGCCGCCTCCCGGGCGAGGGTGGTCGCGGCGACGACCGTGCGGGCGCCCGCCCGTTCGAGGGCGTCGGCCCGCTCGGTCGACCAGGTGTCGCGCTCGGGCATCGCGACCGGCTCCGGCGGGGCCAGCGGTGGGCGGGACCCGATCGTCGGCACGAACGGTGTCGACACCGAGCAGTCGACCGCCGGCCCGGCGACCACCGAGGCGCCCGTCCGAGCCTTGGACTGGGTCCGGTGCAGCGACACGACGAGATGGTCACGGGCCCGGGTCGCGGCGACGTACAGCAACCGCAGGCGTTCGTGTTCGTCCATCTGGTCGTCGATCGGCTTCCAGGCGTCGTAGCCCTCCGACGTGACCGCCGACGACAGGCGCAGCACCGGATCGCCCTCCGGTGGGAACGAGATCGACGGACCCCGCGCTGGGTTCTGGATGCGGGTGGTCATGCCAGCCAGCACCGTGACCGGAAACTCGAGGCCCTTTGAGCCGTGGATCGTCATGATCCGCACGCTGTCGTCATCGGTCTCGGGGAGCACGGTCTCTGACACCCGGGCGTTGTCGGCGCCCTGCAGTCGAGCCCACTGGAGATAGGCCCGCAGATCGACACCGCCGGCATCGACCCACGCTCGGGCCTGATCGATCACGAAGCGAAGCCGGCGCCAGACGTCGCGGGGGCTGCCCGTCGCGATCGCCGTCTCGAGCACGCCTCGGTCGCGGATGAGCCGATCGAGCAGTTCGGCCGGGGTCGACCACAACCGGGCCTCGTGCAGCTCGTGCAGGTGCTGGAGCCCGATCGCCACCGGGTGGGTCTCGGCGCCTTCCGGAATGGGTGCTCGCAAGCTGAACCGACCGCGGATGCCGAGCCGCCAGTGGGCGAGATCGTCGTCGCCGCAGCCGTACACGAACGATCGCAACGCCGACACGGTCGCGAGTTCGTCGGTGGGGTCGGCGACCGCGGCGAGCGCCAACAGAACCTCGCGGATCTCGCGGGACGCGTAGACGAGCGATGACGTCTCGGCGCGGTACGGCACCCCGGCGGCGGTGAGCGCGGTTTCGAGGGCGGGAAGGCTCGTGCGGGCCGGAAGCAGGATGCAGACGTCGCTGGCGATGGCCGGACGCCATCCTCCCTCGCCGTCGTCGACCGACCACGGGCGAGGTCCGTGGAGGAGCTCGGAGACCGCGGCGGCGACATCGCGGCTCTCGACGACCCGGAGCTCGTCAGCGCTGAACTCCTCGGTGTGGGGCTCGGCGCCGAGCACGGCGACCGCCGGCCCGTCGGGGGCCGCGTCTTCCCGGTGGGCGGACAGGGCGACGTACTCGGGCTGGCTCCCGGGCTCGGCGACGATCAACGCCGAGAAGACGTCGTTGATCCAGTCGATCACCGGCGCGGTCGTGCGGAAGTTCACGGTGAGGGCCGGCCGATCGGCGATGTGATCGCGGGCGGTGAGGAAGGTGCCGATGTCGGCTCGGCGGAATCGATAGATCGACTGCTTGGGATCGCCGACGAGGAACAGGGCACCGGGCCGGGTCTCGATCTCGTGCCAGGCCTTCCCGCTCACGTCGGGGTCGGCCGCGGCGATCAACACAGCCAGCTCGATCTGGATCGGATCGGTGTCCTGGAACTCGTCGAGCAGCAGCCGCGGGTAGCGCTCGCCGAGCGACCGGCGGACGTCGGCGCCGTGATCAGGACTGCGCAGGACGCGGCGGGCCCGGACCAACAGGTCGTGGAACTCGAGCCGACCGATCTCGCGACGTTCTTCGGCGGCGTCGAGCACGAACCGGCCGAGGCGAGCCGCCATATGGGCCAGCGCGGCCTTGGTGACGTCGGCGACGGCGTCGTCGCAGGCGACGATGAGCTCCGCGAACGCCGCCTTCACGTCGGCGACGTCGATGGTCCAGTTGCCCTTCTTGCCCTTGTTGCCGACCCGCACCGAGCGCGACCGGCCCGAGCCGCTGCCCATGTCGGCGGCGATCGCCATCGCATCGATGTCGTCGAGCGCGCCCGCGAGCGCGGCGCGGTTGTCGCGGAGTCGGGGGAACTGGGCGAGCAGGGTGTCGTCGGGGGCGGCGTACTGGCCCATCTCGAGGATGTTGTCGATACGGGTCAGCAAGCCGGTTCGGTCGAAGGTGGGCGGCGATGGCGCGTCGAAGTCGAGTCGCTCCTCGACGAGGTCCCAGTTGGCCGCCATCTGGAGGGCGAGGGTGCGGAGTGCATCGAGGCGTACGCCGGCGGCTTCGAGGCACAACAGGGTGTGGGCCATCGAGTCGTCGTCGAGCAGGGTGTCGAGGAACACCCGCCAGCGCTGTTCGAACTCGACCTGGCTGCCGATCTCGTCGAGAACGTCGACCCCAGGGGGCAGCCCGGCTTCGACGGGATGCTCGCCCAGGATGCGCTGGGCGAAGGCGTGCAGGGTGCCGATGGCGGCGGCGTCGAGTTGCAGCAGGGCGTCGGCTGCTCGGGCTCGCCGAGCCGGATCGTCGTGGTCGACCCCCTCGAACCGCTGACGCACTCGATCGCGGAGTTCGGCGGCGGCCTTCTCGGTGAAGGTGATCGCTGCGATCTGTTCGAGGGGGATGCCGTCGTCGAGGACGAGGGCCTCGACCCGGTCGACGAGGGCGCGGGTCTTGCCGGACCCGGCGCCCGCTTCGACGAACTGGTTGGCATCGCGGACCGAGACGATGCGGTCGCGGTGGGCTTGATCGGCGGGAAGGCGCTCAGGCACGGTCGCCTCCGCTCAGCTCGACGTAGCCGGCGAGGTCGGGATGGAGGGCGAGGCGCCGCCAGTCGGCGTACTGATGGTTGAGACCGAGACCGTCGGGCTCGCAGAACGCACAGTCGACCCACGGTCGGAACTTGGGGACCGCTGGGTGGGCGGGGAAGTGGCCGCCGGCGATGCCGTCGACGATGTCGCCGACGGTGGCGAGGGCAGCGGCCTCGATCTCGGGGGTGACGGGGTAGCCGATCGTGGTGAACCCGCCCTTGGCGGTGACGAACCAGTACACGCCACGACCGGGCGAGTCCGGCCGACTCAGGACGCGGCGCGCCGCGAGGGTGTACAGCACCAGCTGGAGGTGGGTGCCGCCGGGGGTCGGGTCCTCTTCGGAGACGTCGGTGTAGGAGCGGGTCGAGCCGGTCTTGTAGTCGATGACGATCACGGTGCCGTCGTGGGTCTCGTCGACTCGGTCGATCGCCCCGCGCACCGTGAGGTGCCGGCCGTCGGCCAGCGGCAGCTCGACCGGCGGGGTCGGGGAGCCGGGCATGCCGAACGGCAGCTCGGTGGCGATCGGGCGGCTGCCGTGCGCGGCGCGCTGGGTGTCGTCGAAGGCGACGAAGTCCTCGAGGTCGCGCAGCAGGATCTGGTGGTCGCGCCCCCAATAGACCCGACGGCCGACGAGGCCCCGCTGCTGGAGGCGACTCGCCTCGGCCTCGGCGAGATCGCGGAGGTGGTCGACGCTGCTGGTCGGCCACTTCGAGCCGGGCTCGGGGATCTGCCCGGACCGCAACGCCTCGGCGATCCAGGCATCGAGTGCGTCGTGGACGAGCGACCCGCGAGTGAGCGGCGAGATGCGGTACTGCTCTTCGGGATCCTCGACGGGCGAGACCCCGAGGACGTAGCGGACGAAGTAGGCGTGGGGGCACACCGCCCACTGCTCGAGCCGTGTGGCGGAGGTGACGTGGCCGGGGCCGGTCGGATCGGGCAGCACGACGCCACGGAGGTCGCCGTCGGTGGCGAGGTTGCCGTCGAACCGGGTGTACCCGGAGGAGAGTCGGCCGGTGAGGAGGTCGGCGCCCGCCCGAACCTCGGGCCGGGCCGCGGGCACGACCGAGTCGGCGAACCGATGGCCGGCCTCGGTGTGATCGAGAAGCGATCGCACGTCGTACTCCTGCACCGACGCGGGGAAGGCGGTGGCTCGCAGACCGGCGACGAACGACGGCACTTCGACCAGCCAGTCGCCGGTGAGGGCGGCGAGGGTCTCAGCCGATGGGCGATGGCCGTCCCGCGCTTCGGCCGTGTCGAGGAGCCATCGGGACGGTGCTCGCTCGGCGTTGCGCCGCAGGTCGCCACGGGGGAACGTGAATGTGACCCGGTCGGCGGTGGCCATCGCGGCCAGGAGCGACCGGTGATCGTCGTGGACGAGCTCGCTTCGCTGCGGCAGGTCGGGCCCGACGACGGCGCGGGCCCGGTCGGGGAGCAGCGGGTCGTCGCGTCGGCGGGCCGGGAACGAGCCCTCCGCGAGTCCGACGACGATCACCTCGTCGAGTTCGAGGCCGAGGGCCGCTCCGGCGGTGCCGACGAGGACACCGTTGCCGAAGGTGCCGCGGCGCCCGAGGTCGTCGCCGAGCTGGAGCTCGAGGGCGCGCCGGAACGCCATCGGTGAGGGGTTGGGATCGATGCCGTCGAGATCGCCGAGACGGTCGATCGCGGCATCGATGCGTTGGGCGGCCGCCTGCTCCTCCGGGGGCCAGTCGCCACGAAGCGACTCGCCGCCGAGGTAGGTGCGCACCAGCGAGCGGCACCACGAAGCCAGCCCCGACCAGCTCGCACCCTGGCCACCGGGGCGGAGGGCACGAGCCAGCGCGGTCATGAACTCGGCGAGGCCGCGGGTGAGGGCGGCGTCGCGTCGGAGCTGCTCGGCCCGCCACTCCTGCTCGTCGTCGCGTTCGGCCTGCGCGGCGTCGACATCGAGATCGTCGGCGTGTCGACCGAGGCGGGATTCCCACTGGTCGAGCCCGGCCACCACGCCCGCCGCCCGAGACGCGCGTTCCCACGCCGCGACCGGAACCGGGCGGTTGTCGACCCCGCGGATCGGCGCGCCCGCGAGCCAGGCGGCGACGTCGTGACGGGAGAGGTCGTGATCGGGAAGGGCGAGCAGGGCGAGCAACGAACGGCCGAGCAAGGAGGTGTCGGCGGTGCGGACCGACGTACCGAACCACGAGATGTCGGCGGCGTCGAGGGCATCGCCGATCAGGCGGGCGTAGGGATCGCGGTTGCCGTAGAGGACGGCGATCCGGCCGAGCGGGACGCCGCGGCGGGCGGCATCGACCACGAGCCGCAGGGCGTGGCGAACCTCGTCGTCGGCATCGGAGACGCTGATCGCCCGGTCGGCGATCGCGGGGGTGACAGCGGGCGTCGCCGGCCACTCGCCGCCGATCGACTCGACAGAGCGCCGGACGGGCGCATCGGCGTCGGCCACACCGGTGACCGCCGCGATGACCGACAGCGGATGATGCTCGGCGACCGACCGCAGGAGATGGGCCTGGCTGGAGGTCAGGCGCTGGGGGAGAAAGACGATGGTGGGGCCGAGGTCGGCGAGCACCGGCGGGGCCTCGGGTGCGGCCTCGATCGCAGCGCGGACGAGATCCTGTTCGTCGCTGAAGCGGGGGCGCAGCCGCTCGCCGACCGCTCGGTGGACGCGCACGACATCGGCGGCTCGGGTCGAGGTCGCCGCGAGGCGGTCGAGGCCGACCGGGCCGACCTCGGAGAGCGCCCGATGCGCCCGCACCAGCGATCGCTCGGTCGCGGGATGGGTGGCGACTCCGGCGAAGTGGCCCGGCTCGTCGGCCAACACCGCCCGCACGGCGCCGGCGAGGACCGGGGTCGAGACGGGTCGGCGCCCGGTCGCGGCGACGAGGTAGTCAACGGTGATTGTCTGTGTACTGCCTTCACTGTCTCGATAGCTTATGGAGACACCGTCGTCCGTTCGCTCGATGGCGCTGACGTTGGCATCTGCGTCGAGGAAAAACTCCTCGGCGAAAGTTTTGCTCGCATAGCTTCTGACGT
>CAZEML010000075.1:0-17484 GCA_964513285.1 uncultured Candidatus Nemicrothrix sp. | reverse complement strand
CCATGGCGACCGCCCCCGGCCGGCGGCGCCGTGGCCGGAGCCGCTGCCGGAGTCCGGCGCCGCGACGGCCGATGGCTGGTGGCTCGTCGATCGCCCGGACGAGCAGCGCCAGAGCCTCGAGACGTGGGCCCCTCGTGACGGTCATCTGGTCGTGCTCGGTGGACCGGGCTCGGGTGTGTCGACCACGCTCGTGGCCGCCGCCTGCGCCGCGATCGACGACGGCGCCCACGTGCACGGCATCGATCTCGATGCAGGGATGCTCGGCCTGCTGGCCGATCTCCCGTCGGTCGGCACGGTCGCGGAGCCCGTCGACGACGAACGGCGCCGACGGCTCCTTCGTTGGCTCGCATCGGAGGTCGACCGTCGACGGGCCGATCCCGCCGCTGAGCACCAGCGGATCGTGTTGGTGATCGACGACCTCGGCGGTCTGACTCGGGCCCACGACCCGGTCCGGGAGCCCGTGCCTCACGATCAGCTCGCGTCGATCTGGGCCGATGGCCCGGCGGTCGGCGTCACGGTCGTGGTGGGGCTCCGCCGCGCGGCCGATCTGCCTCCAGCCCTCGCCGCCGGGGCGGGATGCACCCTCGCGCACCGGGTGCTCGACCCGGGCGAGGCCCACCGGTTCGGGATCCGCGACGTGCCCGCGTCGATGCCGCCCGGCCGAGCGATCCGCGCCGGCGACGGCGCCCTCCTCCAGGTCTTGGTGCCCTCGGGCGACCTCGACCAGGCGATGGCGGCTCGCCGCACCGTCATCCCGACCTCCCTTCCGATCCGGCTCGGCACCCTCGCCTCCGACATCGGGATCGACTCGATCCTCGAGCGAACGGCCCCGAGCACCGCCGGGGGTGCCCTGCGCCTTCCGGTCGGGATGCTCGACGCGGACCTCAGCGTCGCCACGCTCGAACTCCACCCCGGCGACCACGCCCTGATCGTGGGACCCGCTCGCTCGGGGCGCACCTCGGTGCTCGCCGCGATCGGTCACGCGGCCCGTGCGGGTGGGCTCGAGTGCCTGGTCGTCGGCTCCGGCCCGTCGGAGTTGGCCGATCTGCTGGGCGTCCGGCCGGTCGACCCTGCCGAGCTTCCCGAAACCGTGCCCGGGAGCGTCGTGCTGGTCGACGATGCCCTCGACGTCGCCGATCCAGCCGGCCGGCTCGGTGCGCTGATCGCCACTGGCTCAGCGCCGGTCATCGCGAGCGCCCGGCCCGATCGCCTCCGCTCGGCCTACGGCCACTGGACCACCGAGGTCCGAGCCAGCCGCTGCGGCATCCTGTTGCAACCCGATCCACTCGACGGCGATCTGATCGGTGCGTCGCTGCCGGGCCGCATCGACCTCGCGCCGCTGCCCGGGCGAGGGATGCTCGTCGGCGGCGGTCGATACCAGGTCGCCCAGTTCGCCCGCCCGACGGCGGGTTGATCGCCAGGCCGCCCAGCGGTCAGCTCACTGGGCGATCAGGTCCTCGACGTCTTGGGCCAGCGAGCCGTAGCCGGCCCGACGCCAGGACCCGTCGTCGTCGATGAAGACATAGGTGCGCTGTTGGCCGACCCCGAAGCGCTCCCAGATCACGCCGTCGACATCGGGGATGTGGGCCAGGCCGTCGGTTCCGGTCTCGTCGACGAACCCGCGCATGCTGCCCTCGCTCGCGAGTCCGGGGACGCCGACGAAGCGGACCTGGTCACCGTATTGCTGCTCGACCGCCACGACCGTGGAGGATTCCTGACGTCAAAACGGTCACCAGGGAGCCCAGAACCACAAGACGACGTCTTCTCCCTGCAGCGAGGCGAGGTCGAGGGTGGTGCCGTCGAGCAACTCGAACTCGTCGACGAGCGCCGCCGACGCAGCGTCCACCGGCGCGGCCTCACCACCTCCACCTGAGCCACACGCGGTCGCGACGAACGCGAGCGCCACGGCGATGATCAGGAGGGTTCGACGACGCCGACTCACGGGACGGACCCTACGGCTCACCGAAAGGGCAACGGTGGCGACCCCCGGTCGAGGTGTCGGATCACGAACCTTCTGTCGGGTAGCGAACGCCCAACTCGGCGCGGATCTCGTCGCACCAGGCGAGGATCGCCCGGCTGGTCGCGAGCGGATTGCGCGGACTCTCGCGCTCGCCGGCTCGCAGGCAGCGGTGAACCTCGTCGACCTGCCAGTGCAGCGATGCCTCGGGGTGGTCGGTCTCGGTCCCGTCGACGATCACCCGCTCGGCTGCATGGAACGGTGCCGCCACCGTGATGCGCCCGCCGGCTCCGGTCAGCGTGGCGCTGAGTGGCCCGACCTCGTCGAGCCCGCACGACAGGCGGGCGGTGGTGGCGCCCCACCTCGCGTCGATCACGCAGCGGGTGTCGACCCCGCCCTCGACCGTGCCGTCGACGGTCCACGACTCGGGCGGTCCGAGCAGCCACCACGCCAGGGTGATCGGGTAGATGCCGAGGTCGAGGAGCGAGCCGCCTCCCTTCTCGAGCGAACGCAGGCGGTGCTCGGGATCGTCGGCGACCTCGATCGTGAAGTCGATGTTGAGGTGTTGCAGGGCGCCGATCGAACCGGCGGCGACCGCGTCTGCGGCCGCGACCGGCCCCGGGTTGAACCGCATCCACATCGCCTCCATCGCGAACCGGTCGTTGGCCTGGGCGGCGTCGACGATGCGGTCGACCTCGCGGGCCGAGAGGGCGAGCGGCTTCTCGACGAGGACGTGCTTGCCCGCCTCGAGGAACATCACGGCGTCGGTCACGTGGCCGGGCTGGAGGCTGGCGACGTAGACGATGTCGACGTCGGGATCCTCGGCGAGCGCACGGTACGACCCGTGGGCCCGGTCGATCTCGTGCGTGGCGGCGAACGCCTCGGCCGAGTCGGATCGACGGGAGCCGACGGCGACGATCGATGCGTCGGCGTCGACGACGGACGGGAAGGCGGTGGCGAACGCGCCGGCGATCTTGCCGGTCGCGGCGATCCCCCAACGGATCGGTCCAGCGTGTGGGTGCATCGCCGGATCGTATGCCGTCACATGGGCCCGAAGCGGCGAACCGGCATCGCTACGCTGAGGCGATGACCTGGGTGCGGCGCCGATCTGATCAGGTCGTCGGCGCGGTGTTCGGGTTGGCGACCGCGTTCGTGCTCGCCGGGAACCTCGGCCGGAGTTTCGACTTCGACGAGGCCGTCGCGGTCCGACGGGTCATCTCTCGGGGGTCGCCGTCGTTTGCGCTCACCGAGGTGGTCGAGTTCAACAACCACCTCCTGTTTTCGGCGTGGCAGTCGGCCTGGTGGGGTTGGGGTGGCGAGGGCGAGACCCGCCAGCGCGTCTTCCCGGTGCTCTACGGGGCCCTCGCCGTCGCGCTCCTCGCCGGGTGGCTCACCCGTCGCCGCGGCGCCTGGGCCGGGATCGCCGGTGGTCTGGTGATGCTCGCCAACCCGATGTTCGTCACGCAGAGCCGTGCCGTTCGCGGCTACTCCCTCTCGGTGCTCGGCGCGACGATCGCCGTCGTCTGCGCACTCGAGTACGTACGGCATGCCGACGAGCCCGGTCGTCGCCGCACGCTCCTGCTCGCGGGGCACGCCCTGGGCATCGTGATCGCGATGGGCACCCACGGGTTCGCGGGCGTCGCGCTCGGGCCGGTCGGGCTGGCGACGCTGGTCCTGCTCGGACGGTTCGATCGTCGGCTCATCCTCAGCTGGCTGGCCGCAGCCGGGGGCCTCGTGCTCGTCTACGTGTGGACCTTCGCCGACCTACTCGACAAAGCCGACGAGCGCGGGAACCGCTACCTGTCCTTCTTCGGCGAGTTGGTCGTGCAGGAGCTGCTCGGCCGGGAGACGGCGACCGTCGTGATCCTCGGCGGGCTCGTCGCGTTCGGCGTCCTCACGGTGGTGGTGGGTGACGACACGAATCGTCGCCGGGCGGGCGGTGCGGTCCTGCTCGTCGGCGTACTCGTCGTCGCTCAGGGCTGGTACGCGTGGCAGATCGCCCAACCGTTCGATCTCTACCCACGGTTCTTCCTGACCGTGTTGCCGCTGATCGCGGTGGCGGTGGCCATCGCCGTCGCGCGTCATCCGCAGCTCTTGGTGCTGGTCGTCCTGGCGACGTTCGTCGTCTCCGGCGAGGTCCGAGCCGCGCGCGACGCCGAGCTGCCGTTGCGCGACGCCGGCGAGGTCGTCGTGGCCGCCGCCGGGCTGGGGTGGGAGGTCTGCGCGGTCGGGGCCGGCCCGATCGAGCTGTACACCGCCGGTCGACCGATCACCGAGATCGGGGTGCCCGACGATCCGGCCACCGTCGACTTCGGCGACTGTGGGGTCTTCTTGCGGGTCGGAACGTGGGGTCGGCCGCTCGAACCGGCGGCAGCCGAGCATTTCGCGTTCGACGACCGGCTCGGCCCGATCCGGCTCTACTCCCAGGTGCCGCTGTCGCTCCTCGGGCGCTGAGCGAGGCATCATCGGCACATGGCCGACGCGCAGTCCTACCCCCGCCGCAACGCGATCACCCGCCGATTCACCCTCGGTGCGCCGCGCGACATCCGAGTGGGCGCCGACGGCGCCCGGGTCGCCTTCCTCCGGTCGAGCGGCCCGGAGGATCCGGTCAACGCGCTGTGGGTCTTCGACGTCGACGAGCGCGCGGAACGACTCGTCGTGGACCCGGCCGCGCTGGGTGCCGACGACGGCGATCTGCCGCCCGCGGAACGGGCTCGCCGGGAGCGGGCGCGTGAGAGCGGCGGGGGCATCGTCGCGTTCGATGCCGACCGGAACCTCACGACCGCATGCTTTGCCCTCGGTGGCCAGATCGGTCGGGCCGATCTGTTGACCGGTCGGGCCGAGCTCCTCGACACGACGCCCGGCGGGTTTGATCCGCGACTGGCCCCGGACGGGTCTGCGATCGCGTACGTCGCCGGAGACGAACTCCGGATCGTCGACGCCGACGGTGATCGCTCGGTGATCCGCGAGGACGGCGACCCGATCTCGTGGGGTGCCGCGGAGTTCATCGCCGGCGAGGAGATGGGCCGCACCCGTGGGTTCTGGTGGGCGCCGGACTCCCGACGGCTGCTGGTCGAGCGCGTCGATGTCGCACCGATCGACACCTGGTGGATCGCCGCGCCGGTGACGCCGTGGGATGCGCCGACCCCGGTCCGCTATCCGGCCGCCGGTACGGCCAACGCGGAGGTCGGTCTCGCGATCATCGGCCTCGACGGCGCTCGGGTCGACGTCGACTGGGACGCCGACGGTTGGGAGTACCTCGCCGATGCGTCGTGGACGGCCGAGGGACTCATCCTCACCGTCCTCTCGCGCGATCAACGCACCCTCGTCGTGCTCGACGTCGACGCCGACTCGGGCGGCTGCACCGAGCGCTACCGGATCACCGACGAGCACTGGGTCGAGCTGATCCCCGGCGTCCCTCGGCTCCGCGGCGGCAAGCTCGTCACCATCGAAGACCGCGGCGCGGCCCGACGCCTGTGCATCGACGGCGAGCCCGTGACCGGGGATCACCTGCAACTCCGCCGACTGATCTCCGCCACCGACGACCATCTGCTCGTCGCAGCGGCGACCAACCCCACGAACGTCGAACTGCGGTTCCTCGACTGGAACGGCGACGAACTCGGCCGCACGCCGAGCGATGGCATCTTCGGGGCCGCCGTCGGTGGCTCGACCGTCGTCCGCACGTTCCGGGGGATGGACCCGACGCAGTCGACGACGTCGGTCGTCGTCGATCACGAGCCCGTGGCCCACATCGTCGACCACAGCGAGACCCCGACGATGGCCCTCAACGTCTCCTTCCATCGGTGCGGCGAACGGGCGTTGACCACTGCACTCGTGCTTCCGAACGGCCACGACGGGGTGACGCCGCTTCCGGTGCTGATGGATCCGTACGGTGGTCCTCACGCCCAGCGGGTGCAGCGTTCCGCCAACCTCTTCCTCGCCTCCCAGTGGTTCGCCGACCAGGGCTTCGCCGTCGTGGTCATCGACGGGCGCGGGACGCCCGGCCGTGGCCCGGCGTTCGAACGTGAGGTCCGCGGCGATCTCGCCGCGCCCGTGCTCGAGGATCAGATCGACGGCCTCCACGCGTTGGCCGCAGAGCACCCGTTCCTCGACCTCGATCGTGTCGCGATCAAGGGCTGGTCGTTCGGTGGCTATCTCGCCGCGCTCGCGGTCCTCCGCCGACCCGACGTCTTCCATGCAGCGGTCGCCGGCGCCCCCGTCACCGATTGGCGGCTGTACGACACGTGCTACACCGAGCGCTACCTGGGCGATCCCAACACCGAGCCGACCAACTACGAGATCACCGACCTCTGCGCCGACGCTGCCGCACTCGGCGACCGCGAGCTCCCGCCGCTGATGCTGATCCACGGACTCGCTGACGACAACGTCGTCGCCGCCCACACCCTGCAGCTGAGCCGCGCACTCCTCGAGGCGGGCAAGCCGCACACGGTCCTCCCGCTGTCGGGCGTCACCCACATGACCCCGCAAGAGGACGTCGCCGAGAACCTCTTGTTGGTGCAGCTCGCGTTCCTTCGCGAGGCTCTCCATCTCGACGACTGAACCTGGGGGACCCATGAGCGCCGACGACGCACGCCGCGCCCGATTGCTGAGCGGGGAGGCGTGGGACGACTTCTGCGACCAGCTGAAGGCGGCCGGTCGTATCGTCGCCCGCGAGACCGCCGATGGTGACCCCCAAGATGCGGTCGAGGGTTACCGGTATCTCACCCGCATGATCCTCATGGGCAACATGCGAGCGATCGAACGCCGCACCCCTGGCACCAAGCCCCGCTTCATCGGGCTGATCCCCCCTCCGCTCAAGGGCGGGATCGGCGTGCAGTCGCCGAACCAGGACCACATCGTCCAACCGGTCGACCCTCGCTTCCGTTACCGCATCACCGGCACGGCCGGCGACGTCTACACCCACCTGTCGGCGTGGAGTCCGCCCATCCCCGACGACGTCGGCGCCTTCTCCGTCGGCCTCGACGCGGAGGACCACCTCGAGACCTTCAACCCCAACATGGCGCTCACGCCCCACACCCTGGTGCTCGGCGACATCGCCAACGCCGACGGCACCGTCGAGTTCATCCTCAGCGTCGAACCACCCGGGGACGGGTCGGCCTGGATGTCGATGGCGCCGACCACCCGCGAACTGATGGGTCGGGTCGTCTGGGACGACCGCAACGAGCAGACCCCGCCTCGGCTCGTGATCGAATGTCTCGACGAGCACGATCAGCCCGACACGCCGACCCCGGAGGACATGGCGGAACGGCTCGCCGTCGCCGGCCAGCTCGTCCTCGGCCAGAAGGCCGACTACGAGGGCTGGACCAACGACCTCCTCACCCGCGAGAACCAGACCGAGTTCACCCGCGAGTGGTACGAGCGGATCGGTGGCTCGCCCGACGACCGGCACTTCGAATTCGGCTACTGGCGGGTACCGGAGGGCATGGCCCTCGTCGTCGAATTCGAGGAGATGCCGACCCAGCACTGGAACTTCCAGCTCTGCAACCACTGGATGGAGAACCTCGCCAACTACGCCACCGGCAAGGGCTACATCGACAAGGAGAACGCCGTGCGCGACGGCGGGCCGATCCGCATCGTCATCGCCCACGAAGACCCCGGCGTGCCCAACTGGATCGAGCCGGTTACCCACAGCCACGGGGTCATGGGACTGCGTTTTGTGCGACCGGCGCGTGAACCCCAGGTGGAAACCCGACTGATTCCGGTCTCCGATCTCACATCCTGAGATGCGGTCTCGGTTTTCCACACCGAAACCACAGACGACCCCTTGACGCCCAGGGTGTGACGGGCGCAACATAGCGACCGCTTCCCCACTGCGGTTCGCCGAGTGGGATGCCCCGGAGCCTCAGCGGCTTTGGTTTGCGGGGCGATGGTGCACACCCATGGGGGAGGAGGTGCGCACCATCGCCGCCGCACGTTTCACACGCTGCCATTCGGCGCGTTTCACATGCTGCCCTTCGGCAGGATGCCCGTCGCGCTCGGTGAGACGCCCTGCGCAGGTGCTGCGGGGATCCCGGCGAATGCCGGCGTGTGAAACGCTCAGCTCGCGGTCCAGCCGCCGGAGACCTCGAGGATGTGGCCGGTCACGAAGCTCGACGCGTCGCTCGCGAGGTAGAGCATGGCGCCGTCGAGTTCGCCCTCGACGCCCGGTCGCCCCATCGACGCGCCCGCTTCCATGTAGGCCTGGCCGCCGCCGTCGCTGAACATGGCGTCGTTCATCTCGGTCTCGAACCAGCCCGGTGCGATCGCGTTCACCCGCACGCTCTTGCGTCCCCACTGCGACGCCAGCTCGCGGGTCAGGTTGTGCAGCCCACCCTTCGCCGCGGTGTATGCGGGCGCTCGGAGCTTGCCGCCTGCGACCTCGCCGAGGATCGAGCCGATGTTGATGATCGACGCTGGACGGCCGGCGTCGATCGCGGCTCGGGCGACGTCGCGGGCCAACGCGAACGGGGCCACGAGGTCGATCTCGAGTTCGTAGCGGAAGTCGTCGGTCTCGAACTCCAAGGCCGGCGCGACCTGCGAGATGCCGGCGTTGTTGATCAGCACGTCGACGCGTCCGGCCAGCTCGAGGGCCTCGGCGACGCAGGCCTCTGGCCCACCGGGTGCCGCGAGGTCGACCTCGACGGCATGGGCCGCGCCGAGCTCGGCGACGAGCGCTTCGAGACGGTCGGCTCGGCGAGCGGCGAGCACGACCGTCGCCCCGGCGGCGGAGGCGACCCGGGCGAACCGAGCGCCGAGCCCGCTGCTGGCCCCGGTGACGAGGACGACACGGTCGTCGAGACGGAAGGCGGCGGTCGGATCGGTGGTCATCGGGCGTCAGTCTGCACCACGTCGTCGAGCGAGATCACCTGGTCAGCGTGCGACAGATCGGTGGGGTCGTGCGTCACCCACACGACCCGGGACGAATCGGTCGAGCGGAGCAGCTGGCGCAGCTCCTCCCGAGAGCGCTCGTCGATCGAGGCCAGCGGCTCATCGAGCAGGAGGGTCGTCGCTTCGGCAACGAGTGCCCGGCCGATGTTCACCCGTTGGGCCTGGCCGCCCGACAGGTCGCGAGGACGCGTATCGAGCAGCGTCTCGAGTCCGAGTCGAGCTGCGATCGCTCGGGCATGTCCGCGGGCTGGGCCCGGAGCGTCGCCCTGGCGGCGACGGGGATACGCGAGGTTGTCGAGGACGGACAGATGCGGGAACAGTCGTGGCTCCTGGAACGCATAGGCCACGTCGCGGTGCTCGGCGGTCACGAAGTGACGCGCCGCCGGCTGGTCGAGACCGACGCCGTCGACCACGAGCTCACCGTCGGCCAGGGCGTCGAGGCCCGCGAGGACGCGGAGCAGGCTGGTCTTGCCGGCCCCGTTCGCACCGATGACCGCGGTGACGCCGACGCCGATCCTGAGGTCGACCCGAAGGTCGAGATCACCGCGGTGGATGCGGCCGGTGATCGAGAGCTCAGACATCGCGGTTGAACCACCGGCCTCGTAGCGCGACCAGGACGCCGAGGCTGACGGCGAGGAGCAGGACGCTGACCGCGACCGCCGACTCCGGATCCGACTCGAGCGCGAGGAAGATCTCGAGCGGCAGGGTGCGGGTCTCTCCGGCCAGGTTGCCGGCGAAGGTGATCGTCGCCCCGAACTCGCCCAGGGCTCGGGCCCACGCCAGCGCCACGCCGGCGAGGATGGCGTCGCGGGAGGCGGGGACGGTCACGGTCACGAAGGTCACGAGCGGAGAGGCGCCTGAGACGGCGGCCGCCTCTTCGAGTTCGACCCCGGCCTGTCGCAGGGCGGCCTCGACCGTGGTGACGAAGAACGGGAGGGCGACGAAGGTCGCGGCGACGACCGCGCCCGCGGTCGTGAACGGCAGGGTGACCCCGAACCAGTCGTCGAGGCGTTGGCCGACGAAGCCCCGCCGGCCGAGCGCGAACAGCAAGGCGGTGCCGCCCACGACCGGTGGGAGGACCATCGGGACGAGGACGGCGGCCCGGATGAGGCCGGCCACCCGGCCTTCCGTGCGGGCGAGCAGCCACGCCAGCGGGAGTCCGAGCGCGGTCGCGATCGCGGCCGCGACGACGCTCACGACGAGCGAGACGCGGATCGCCTCGACGACGGCGTCGTCGGACAGACGGTCGATCAGCGTCGACCACGGGGCCCGTTGCAGGAGTCCCACCACCGGCACGACGACGAGTGCGACACCGAGGCCGGCCGGGACGAGGAGCGCCGCAGGCGGACGCCGAGGTGGAGGACTCATCCGCCGAAGCCCGCGTCGGTGAAAACCTCGGCCGCCTCTTCGCCGAGGAGGGCATCGAGGAACGGGCCGGCGGCCGCGGTCCCGGCGCCGTGGTAGGTGTTCTCGAACCGGGCGAACTCGTCTTCGTCCACGATGTCGAGTCCGGCCGCCCGTGCGTCGGTCACATAGATCAGGCCGGCATCGAGTTCGCCGGAGGCGATCTTCGCCGTCAACGCTCGTGCACTCGTCTCCTCGGTGTCAGCCGAAACCGAGATCCCGAGCTCGGCCAGCGCGGTCGCGGCGAGCCGGCCACACGGGACCTCCGCGGCGCACACCCCGATCAGCCGCTCCGGGTCGGCGAGATCAGCGACGGACGCGACATCGCCGGGGTTGTCCGGGGCGACCGCGAGCACGAGATGGTTGGAGGCGAAGGTGATCTCCCGGTCGAGGCCGCCGCCTGCGTCGAGGACGGCGTCGAACGCGACCTGGTCCGCGACGAGTACGGCGTCGGCGGGCACGCCGTCGGCGACCTGGGCGACCAGTGACTGGCTCCCGGCGAACACCCACTCGATCGGACCGACCCCGGCGTCGAGCATCGTCGCGTTGAGGTCGTCCTCGATCGGTGCGAGCGAGGACGGCGCGAGCACCAGGAGCGCGTCATCGTCGCCCGGGTCGAGGGCGAGCGCCGCGATCGGCGCTGCGACGGCGACCGCCGCCGCGAGCAGCAGCGCACTCCGCCAGGGGAGGATCGGCCGTGGGGTCACGTGGCGCGTTCGACGACGACGTTGGTCGACTTGATCGAGGCCACCGCGGGCACCCCGGGCTCGAGGCCGAGCGCATCAGCCGCCTCCGCCGAGATCAACGACACGACGCGATGGGGTCCGGCTTGGATCTCGACCTGGGCCATCACCGTGTCGCGGACCACGCGAGTGACGAGCCCCGGGAAGCGATTCCGGGCCGAGACCGAGTCGGCATCATCCAGTGGTTGGTCGCCGAGCTCCAGGGCGAGCCGCGCCAACTCCGGGCCTTCGATCTCGCGCTGGCCACCGTCGGTGCGGACCGTCTCGACCCGTCCCTGATCAGCCCACCGGCGCACGGTGTCGGGACTCACGCCGAGGAGCTGTGCGGCTTTTCCGAGACGAAACCGGTACATGCCAGAGAAATCTACCAAAACAGCTGCTTCTGCGTCATTCGGAGAGCTTCTTCGGACACGGTCTCGGCCGCCGCCTACGCTCGCGGTGTGGACATCGACGTACGCGGTGAAGCGGCGGTCGTCGAGTCGGTCGCCCTCCCCGTGATCCTCGGCGCGGTGTTCGTCGCGCACCTGGGCTTGGCGCAGCTGGTCGCTGGGTGGGAGGTCGACGGGTCGGTCACGCCACCCATCTGGTTCGCGTCCGCCTTCACCGCCGCCTCCGCCCTGTTGGTCCGCCCTTCCCGGCGGGTGCTCGTCGTCGGTGCGGGCGTCGCCGCCCAGGTGGCTCATGCGGCCCTCGAATACGACGACCTCGGCGACGGTCTCGGCGATGTGCTGGCGAATGCGGTCGAGATCGTGTCGGCCGTGCTGCTGTTCGCGGTGGTCTTCGTCCCGTCACCGACGCGCGGGTTTCACGCGTCGACGGCGCTGGCGTTCGGGGCGTCGGTCGGGGTCGCCATGGCGGGCGGCCTGGTGGCTGCCGTGTGGTTCGGGGCCGACGACTTCGCCCGCTGGTACTGGTCGTGGACCGGAGCTCACGCGCTCGGGATGGTGGTCGTCGGCGCGACGCTCATGCTCTTTCGAGAGACGCGCGGCTGGCTCGATGACGTCGCTCAACGTGGCTCACACGTCGAACGCCTCCTCACGATCGGCGGCGCGCTCGCGCTGACGCTCGCGATCCTGGTGCGCACCGACTCGACCGCCGCGCTGATCGTCGTACCGCCGGCGTGGTTGGCCGTGCGGTTCGGACCCGCGGTCTCGTTCCCGTCCGCCGTGGTCGCCATTGGGCTGGTCTCGGGATTCACCGCGGCGGGCGAAGGACCGATCGCCGCCTCGGAGGACCCCGCCGTCGCGTTGGCGTCGCTGAACTGGGCCATCGCGTTCGCCGGCGTCTTCATCGGCCGCTACGCCCGGTCGGTCGACTACGACCGACTCCGCGAGACCGCGATGGTCCGCGTCCTCCCCGACCCGATCGCGGTGGTCAACCGGTCCGGCGAGCCGATCGACCGGTTGGTCGGAGCGGTCGCCCCGGCCGACACCGACTGGCTACGAGATGCCGCCGGCTCGATGCGGGCGTCGGCGATCGACACCGGCGAGGTCGCGTCGGGCGAGATCGAGATGGGGGACGGGCGCACGCTCGAGCTCCGCATGATCAGGATGGACGACGAGCACGTCTTGTCGATCGCCCGCGACGTCACCGATGCAGTCTCGATGCGGGAGCGCGTGCAGCGCGCGACCGAGCACTGGAAGCGCATCGCCTCGACCGCCTACGAGGGCTTTGCCGAGGTCGATGCCGACATGCGGGTGACGTTCGTGTCCGACCGGTGGGCGGAGATGCTCGGGGTGGACCGGGCGGTGCTCGAAGGTCGGGTGTTCTCGGAGATGTTCGACCCCGAGGACTGGGCGACCTTCCGCCCCTATGCCGCCGCCGTGCTCGGTGGGGAGCGGGTCACCTTCGAAGAGGAGATCTGGCGCCCGGACGGGACGCGCATGTGGGTGCTCGTGTCCGCGGACCCGAAGCTCGATGCCCACGGCCGGCTCGAGAGTTGTGTGCTCTTCGCCGCGGACACGTCGGATCATCACCGCGAGCAGGCCCGTCGCGTCGCGGTCGAGGCCGAGCTGGCGTCGCTCGAGCGTCGGGAACGGGCGCGCATCGGCCAGGTGCTGCATGACGGGCCGTTGCAGACCGTGGTCGCACTGTCCTACCGACTGAACCGGTTGGCGGCGAAGTCCGATGCCGACCTCGCCCCGCTCGAGGGGATGGCCCTCGATGCGATCCGGCAGATGCGAGGCACGCTCGACGACCTCCGTCCGCCGCGGGTCGACGACGGCGGCCTCGCCGCCGCGCTCGTCGGTGTCGCCGAGCGGTACCGCACCACGAGCGGACCGAGCTTCGAGGTGCGCGACGACACGGTTCCTCCGCTCAGTTCGCACGGCGCCGGCACGATCTTTCGGATCGGTCGGGAGGCGATCGCCAACGCCATGATCCACGCCGACGCCTCGACCGTCACCGCGGTGATCGCGCCATCGCGAGATGGGCTGGAGATCACGGTCACCGACGACGGGCGTGGGTTCCGCGATGCCGGGCCGCGCGATGGCCATCTCGGGCTCGGCTTGATCCGTGAGCGCGCCCGCGACGCGGGAGGTTCGAGTCGTGTCGACTCGTCCGCGTCTGGCACGGTGGTGGTGGCGTGGATCCCCGACGAACTCCCCGAGACCTCGGGAGTCGAGATGGGCGGTGGGAACGATGAGTGATGATCCGATTCGGGTGTTGTTGGTCGAGGACCACCTCCTCGTGCGCGACGCCCTCGCGGAGGCGCTCAACGATCACCCCGAGATCGTGATCGCCGGCGTCGCCGCCAGCCGGGCTGAGGGCGAGGTCTTGCTCGGGGCACTGGCCGTTGACGCGGTCGTCGCCGACCTGCAGCTGGGGGACGGCCTCGGTACCGACCTCGTCGCAGTCGCTCAGAAGCGATCGCCGGCCCCGCCGGTGCTGTTGATGACGGGTACCGACGATCGCAAGGGGTTGAGCGAGGCGCTCGCCGCGGGGTGTGCCGGTTTCGTTTCCAAGGGGCAGGGGCTGGATCGGTTGGTCGAAGCGGTGCTGGTCGTGGCGGGCGGAGCCGCGTTCTTCCCGGCGACCTTGCTCGATCAGGTGATGCGGAGCCCAGCGCCTCGTAGCGAACTGACCGAGCGCGAGACCGACGTGTTGCGCCTGCTGGCCGACGCTCGGACCGTCGCGGAGATCTCCGAGGAGTTGCATCTGTCGCCCCACACGGTGCGGAACCACGTGAAGCAGGTGCTGGCGAAGCTCGGCGCGCGCAGCCAGCTGGAGGCGGTGGTGATCGCCGCCCGCGAAGGGCTCGTCGACCTGAGCTGAGTCACATCGCCCGGTGTGACCACGGGCAGTTACGCCGCCCGGTGTGACCACGGGCATAGCCCAAATGGGTCAGGGAAACGGCTCAACGAAGGGTGTTGGCCATCGGCCGGTCCATGTCAACGTTGACGTAGTCCGTCCTTCCCGTCATCCAGATCCCCCCAACCTGGAGCACACCCATGGATCTTCACGTCATCGACACGGCCTTTCGGCGCGTCCTCGGTTACGCCGACACCGTCCGCTTCGTTCAGCGGCGCCGCTCGATCAGCGGGCCGTTCGGCGATGCGAGCGAGCTGGGATTCGCCCGGCAGCTCGCGAAGGCGGTCGCAGCCGACGCCGAGAACCAGGCCGCGCTCGTCCGGATCGCCGACCATCTGCACCTCACCAGCGAGCTGATGAGCTTCCACCACCACCGGCTTCCGTGGGAACGAGCCCACGACCGGGTCAACTGGGGCTATGTCTCGGTGACGCTGCGGACGATCGCCATCGCCCTTCGAGAAGTCGTGCCCGAGGATGCCGGCGATGGCCATGCAGCGGAGCTGCATCTGTCGACCGAGCTGATCGACGATGTCGCGGGTTCGCTCTCGGTGGAGGCGGTCGATCGACTGATCGCCGCGCTCGGGGATGCCCGCCGAACCGCGGCCCACATCGATCCGAACGAGCGGCTCGACCCGAGGGTGCGCGACGTCGCCGCCACCCCGTGGCCGACGGTCTCCGGGGTTCGTTGCACCGTGTGACGGATCCACCGGCGCCCCTGGCGTGCCGCGTACCGTCGCCGTATGGCTGGCGTTGTCGTGCAGGAGACCACCGATCCGCTCACCGATGCGTGTGGGGCTGATCCGACCTACTCCTGCGAGAAGGTCTTCGAGTGGACCGACAACGAGTTCTTGGCGCTCGCTGCGGAGTGGGTGCTCGATCGTCCCATCCGCATCGCGTTCATCCTCCTCGCCGCCTGGGTCATCGCCCGGGTGCTGCAGCGGGCGGTCGTTCGGTTCACCACCGCGATCGCGAACCCACCGAAGAACACCGCGCTCGACCAGTTGCGCGAGCGCGGCCCGGGCCGGCTGCTGATCGAGCAGACGGCTCACAAGCGCGCCGAGGCCCGAGCCGAGACGATCGCCCTGGTGCTTCGCAGCATCGTGACGGCCGCGGTGTGGAGCATCGCCGCGCTGTTGGTGCTCGGCCAGCTCGACATCGATCTCGCGCCCCTGATCGCCGGTGCCGGCATCGGTGGCATCGCCCTCGGCTTCGGTGCGCAGTCGATCGTGAAGGACTTCCTGTCGGGACTGTTCATGCTGATCGAGGACCAGTACGGGGTCGGCGACGTGATCGACATCGGCCCGGCGACCGGCACGGTCGAAGAGGTGTCGCTGCGGTCGACGACGCTGCGCGACGTGCACGGCACCGTGTGGCACATCCCCAACGGTGAGATCACCCGAGTGGGCAACTACAGCCAGCTCTGGTCGCGTGCGCTGATCGATGTCGAGGTCGCCTACGACGTCGACCTCCGCTACGCCCAGGGCGTCATCCAGCGGGTCGCCGACGAGATGTGGGAGGACCCCGACTGGGGCGGCGACGAGCTGATGGAGCGGCCCGAGGTCTGGGGTATTCAGAACCTGGGCGCGAGCGGTATCGCGATCCGGCTCGTCGTGAAGACTGAACCCTCGATGCAGTGGTCGGTCGAGCGGGAGATCCGCCTCCGGGTCAAGGAGGCCCTCGACGAGGCGGGCATCGAGATCCCGTTCCCCCAGCAGACCGTCTGGTTCCGGCACCAGGGCGGTCATCCGCTCGATCCGCCGCCGCGGCCCGAGAGCGTCGAGACCCACGAGCCGGCCCCCGCCACCGACGATCAGGCCAGCGGCTGAACCAGCCCGCGGGCGTCAGCGTCGGCGGACCATGGTGACGCCGTCGCCGATCGTCAACTGCGCGACCTCGACCCGGGGGTCGTTGACGATGTGATCGTTGAGGACTTGCAGGGCGAGGGTGTCGGCGTCGTCCGCATCGGCCGGCGAAGCGACCCGGCCGCTCCAGATCGTGTTGTCGATCAAGAGCAGCCCGCGCTCGGAGAGCTTCGGCACGATGATGTCGTAGTAGGCGCGGTAGCCCGTCTTGTCGGCGTCGATGAAGGCGAGATCGATCGGCTGGTCGTCGGGAAGCGCGGCGAGCGTCTCGGCGGCCGGGGCGATGACCAGCTCGATCCGGTCGGCGACCCCCGCCCGCTCCCAGTGCTCGCGCGCGATCGAGGTCCATTCTTCGGAGACGTCGCAGCACAACAGCCGGGCGCCCTCGGGGAGCGATCCCGCCATCGCGAGCGATGACGTGCCGGTGAACGTGCCGACCTCGACCACGAATCGGGGCTGGAGGGCGGCGGTCAGGATCGACATGAAGGCGATCTGGTCCGGCCCGATCTGCATTCCCGCCCAGCCACCGGTCTCGGCCTGCGTACGCGTCCGCAGCGCCTGTTGGACGTCGTCGAGCGGAGTGGAGTGGGCGATCACATAGTCGTAGATCGCGTCGTCGATGAAGCTTCGGCCCATGGGCCGAACCTAGCCGCGCCCTCAGCTGCCGGCGTCGCTGCGCTGGATGGCTCGCTGGTCGGTGCCGAGGTAGCTGGCGACCACGGCCGGATCGTCGCGGACCGCGGCGGGTTCGCCGTCGGCGATGACCAGGCCCGACTCGAGGCAGTAGACCCGGTCAGAGATGCTCATGATCAACGGCATGTCGTGTTCGATGATCAGCATCGAGGCCCCGAGTTCGCGCCGCACTTCCTTGATGAGCGGTCCGAAGGCCTCGGTCTCGCGCTGGGCGACGCCGGCGGTCGGCTCGTCGAGGCAGAGCACCTTGGCGCCGACGGCGAGGAGGCCGGCGAGTTCGACGATGCGACGGGTGCCGGTCGAGAGGTCGCTGATGAAGGCGTCGGCGTAGCGACCGAGACCGAGGAAGTCGATGAGTTCGTCGGCTTCGGCCCGTTGGCGTTGCTCGGCGCGTCGATCGAGGAAGGCGACGGTCTGGACGAACGAGGACCGGCGGCGGGCCTCGAGCGCGACCTGGACGGTCTCGCGGACGGTCAGCTCGGGGAAGAGCGTCGCGGCCTGGAAGGTGCGGCCGAGACCGACCGCGGCGCGCTGGGACGGTGTCTTCGTCGTGATGTCTCGGCCGAGCAGGTGGACGGTGCCGGTCGACGGCACATAGCCGCCGATGGCGTTCATCAGGGTGGACTTG
>CAZEML010000074.1:0-17547 GCA_964513285.1 uncultured Candidatus Nemicrothrix sp. | reverse complement strand
TTCCGGCATGGCCGCGGTCGCGTCGGTGTTCGACCTCGTGCCGGTCGGCGGCGCCGTCGTGATCCCCGACGACTGCTACCACGGCGTCGCCCAGATCGCCGACGAAGGCGCGGCGGCCGGGCGGTGGAGCGTGACCCGGCTCGACATGGCCGACACCTCGGCGTGGATCGACGCGATGGCCGGCGCAGCGCTGGTGTGGGCCGAGTCGCCCACCAACCCGCTGCTCACCGTCGCCGATCTCGCTGCGATCGGGGCTGCGCCGCGGGATCCGTCCTGTCTGCTCGCGGTCGACAACACGTTCGCCACGCCGCTGCGGCAGCGCCCGCTCGATCTCGGCGCCGACGTCGCCATGCAGTCGACGACCAAGATGATCGGTGGTCACAGCGATCTCCTCGGCGGGGTGCTCACCACCAAGAACGCCGACCTGCTCGCCCGACTGCGCACGAGCCGAACCCTCCTCGGTGCCAGCCCAGGTGCGCTCGAGACCTTCCTGACCCTCCGTGGCGTGCGCACGATGACGATGCGGCTCGACCGAGCGGAAGCCAACGCCGCCCACCTCGTCGAACGGCTCCGTGACCATGGCGGCGTCGCCAACGTGCGCTACCCCGGGTTCGGCTCGATGATCAGCTTCGACCTGCCCGATGCCGAAGCCGCCGACGCGATGTGTGACCGGCTGCAGGTCATCCGCCATGCGACGAGCCTCGGTGGGGTGGAGTCACTCATCGAGCGGCGAGGTCGTTACGCCGGCCAGGCGCACCTGCCGGCCGGGTTGGTCCGCCTCAGCGTCGGTTGTGAGGCGCCCGGCGACCTCTGGACCGATCTCCAACAGGCGCTCGGCTAGAACCCGAGGGTGGTCGCGGCGACCACGGCTCCGGCCTCGCTGCACGCCGCGAGGCCATCGGTGTCGACGGGGCCGATCACCGACACCGGCTGGGTGCACAGCCTCCAGTCGAGCCCGGTCGTGATCTTCTCCACCCCGAGGACCGCGCCGGTAGTGTCGGACTCGCCGTGCACGATGAGTGCGTAGGGACGGCCGACGGTGGCACCGAGCGCGTCGTTGTAGGTGGTGTCGAAGGCGTGCTTGAGCGCCCCGCTCATGTAGCCGAGGTTGGCCGGCGTCGCGAGCAGGTAGCCGTCCGCCGCGAGGACCTGGGCACTGGTGACGTCGAGGGCGTCGACGACGACGACCTCGACGGCTTCGAGTCCGTCGCTGCGGGCTCCACCGATCGCCGCGTCGAGCATCGCCGGCAGTGAGATGCCGGGGGAGTGGTGCACGACCAGCAGGGTCGTCATGGTTGCCGACCCGTCACGCGCAGCCGCTCAGTCGAACGGCAGATCGAAGAGCTTGATCGCGTTGCCGCGGGCGAGCTTGTGCACGACATCGGCGTCGAGGTGACCGAACAGCGAGTGGGCGACCTGCTTGGAGTGCGGGTAGGTGCCGTCGCTGTGCGGGTAGTCGGTCTCGAACAAGACGTTGTCCACGCCGACCGTGTCGAGCATCTGCATGCCGGCGGAGTCCTTGAAGAAGCAGCTGTAGACCTGCCGGTAGTAGTAGTACGACGGCGGCTCGGGGAGGCGTTCCTCGCCCTGAGCCCACAGGTGGGTCTTGTAGTTGTCGTCGGCCCGCTCGAGGTAGTACGGGATCCAGCCGATCTGGCTCTCGGCGTACATCAGCTTGAGGTTGGGGTAGCGGTGCAGCACCCCGGAGAACAAGAAGTCGATCATCGACGCGGCCGAGTTCGCCGAGATCATCGCGGCGGTGACGATCGTGGGCGCGTCGTCGGCGGGCTTCACCGTCTTGGTGCCCGAGCCGATGTGCATCGTGATCACCGTGCCGGTCTCTTCGCACGCCCGGAAGAACGGATCCCAGTAGCCGGAGTGAATCGACGGTAGGCCCAGCCAGGCCGGCAGCTCGGACCATGCCACCGCATTGACGCCGCGGGCGGCGTTGCGACGGATCTCCGCGGCGGCGAGTTCGGCGTCCCACAGCGGCACGACGCAGAGCGGGATCAGGCGGCCGCCGGAGTCGCCGCACCACTCGTCGACCATCCAGTCGTTGTAGGCCTCGACACAGAGCTTGGAGAGCTCCTTGTCCTTGCGCTCCGCGAAGAGCTGGCCACAGAACCGTGGGTAGTTGGGGAAGCAGATCGACGCCTCGACATGGTTCTCGTCCATGTCTTCGAGCCGGGCCTTGGGTTCATAGCAACCGGGCCGGATGTCGTCGTAGGTGACGCCCTGCATCGTGACCTCTTCGGGCGGCCGTCCCGCGCAGGCGATCATCTCCTTGATCTGGTAGCGGTGGTCCTCGTAGTGCCACCACGCCGCCATCTTCTCCCCGTCGCCCGGGGTCTCGACCCAGGCGCCGTCGACCAGCTTCATCTCGCCCTGCGGGGCGATCACGATGCGCGGGCCGACGTCCTTGTACTTCTCGGGCAGGCGGTCCTGCCAGACGTGCGGCGGCTCGACCACATGGTCGTCGACGCTGATGATCTTCGGGAAGTCCTCGAGAGAGACCGGCATGCCCGGAGCCTATCTGACGGTCCGTCAGGTCTCCGAAATCGGGGCTCGTCGCTGCCATGCGACAGACCGCTTGGCGGGTGGATCGGCACGTTCCCGCCTTGCGGGAACCTCCCGGAGAGGCATCGACAGCTCCGGTCTGCATCACTACGTTTCGCGCATGGCTGAAGAGTCCGAATTCGACGCGATCATCATCGGAGCCGGCGTGATCGGTGGCGCGATCGCCCACGAGCTGGCGGGCCGCGGGTGGAAGACCCTCACCGTCGACAAGGCCCCGACCGCGGGCGCCGGTTCGACGATCAACTCGTGCGCGATCGTCCGGTTCAGCTACTCGAGCATCGAAGGCATCAACCTCGCCTGGGAAGGCATGCACTACTGGAAGGACTGGGCCGGCTACATCGGCGCCGATGACGAACTCGGGTTGATCGACTACCACATGACCGGCCAGCTCGTGCTCCAGCCCAAGGGCGACGGAGCGAGCCACGCCGCTCGCGTGAAGATGCTGTGGGACGAGATGGGCATCCCGCACGAGGTCTGGGACACCGACACGATCCAGGAACGCTGCCCGTACCTCGATCCGGGTCTCTACGGCCCACCGACCCGCCCCGATGACGACGAGTTCTGGAAGGACCCGGCCGGCCAGGTCGAGCTCGGCTACTTCACGCCCGACGCCGGCTATGTGAGCGACCCGCAGCTGTCGTGCCACAACCTGCAACGCGGCGCCGAGGCCAACGGCGCCGAGTTCTGGTTCAACGCCGAGGTGGTGTCGGTCGATCAGGCCGACGGCCGCATCGCCGGTGTCACCCTCGCCGACGGCCGAGCGCCTCGGGCGAAGGTGGTCGTGAACGTCGCCGGTCCGCACAGCTATGTGATCAACCAGATGGCCGGTGTGTACGAGTCGATGAACATCAAGACCAAGGCGCTGCGGCACGAGGTGCACCACGTCCCGTCGCCGGAAGGCGTCGACTTCAACTCGGTCGGCCTCACCGCGGCCGACGACGACCTCGGCATCTACTTCCGGCCCGAGGTCGGCAACAACATCCTCATCGGCTCCGGCGACCCGGTGTGCGACGAGCGCGAGTTCGTCGACCCCGACGACTACGACCAGACGGTGGGCGACGAACAGTGGGAGGTCCAGGTGCTGCGAGCCAATCGGCGCATCCCCGGCCTCGGCATGCCCCACGAGAAGAAGGGCATCGTCGACCTCTACGACGTCAGCGACGACTGGATTCCGATCTATGACCGCACCGACCTCGACGGCTTCTACGTCGCGATCGGCACGAGCGGCAACCAGTACAAGAACGCCGGCTCGGTGGGCCAGATGATGGGGGACCTGATCGAAGCGGTCGAAGGTGGGCACGACCACGATGCCGAGCCGCTGGTCGTCGCCGGCCGCTACTCCGGGGTGCCGCTCGACATCGGGTTCTTCCGGCGCAACCGGGAGATCAACCCGAACTCCTCGATGTCGGTCCACGGATAAGCCGATGGGCGAGCCGGCGGTCGGGCTGATCCTGGCCGGTCTCGACGTCGACACCGACAACGGCGCGGCGTGGAATCGTTGGTACGACCTCGAACACCTGGCACCCAATCTCGCCCTCCCGGGCATCGTGGCCGGCAAGCGTTACGTCGCGACCCCTTCGCTCCACGACACGCGCCTGACCGCGGCCGCCGATCCGGCATGGGGCAGCGGTCGCGGCGTCTACCTGACCTGGTACGCGACCTCCATCGACCCCGGCGACGCGATCGCGACGATGAGCGGCCGACGAGACGAACTCGAGGCCGAGGGCCGTATGGCGGGAGCCGGCCCGCGTGTGGTCCGCACGGGTGACGCCCTCGACCTCATTGCCGGCTCCTCGGATCCCCGGCTTCGTCTCGCCGATGTCGATCTCGTGCACGTCGGACACGCGGGGCTGCGTCTGATCCTCGAACCGACCGAGCGCGAGACGGCCACACCGCCATCGGTCATCGCCACGCTACGGTTCGCCTCCCGGTTTCAACCGGGCACCTTCGCCGAGCTGCAATTCCTCGACCGCCCGGCCGAAGCGGTCATCTCCGAGCTCCAGGCCGTCGATCCACGGCCCGGGGCCATGCTCGACACCGGGTTCGAACCGATCGTCCCGCTCCATCACCCCTTCGTCGATTCGATCGCGGCCAGCGACCTGCCGCGTACGGTGGAGGGCTGATGAGCGGCGCCGACATCGACCCGACGAGCTTCGGCAACGCGGCCTCGGACTACGCCACGCATCGAGCCGGCTTCCCTCCGGTGTTGTTCGATCGCCTCGCCGACTTCGGCATCGGGATCTCGGGGCAACGGATCATCGACCTCGGCACCGGCACGGGCACCGTCGCCCGCCAACTGGCCGGCCGAGGATGCGAGGTCGTGGGCGTCGACCCCGACGTTCGGCTGATGGCGGAAGGGGCGGCGATGGCCGCCGCCGACGGGGTGTCGGTCGAGTGGCACGAGGGCACCGCTGAGTCGACCGGTCTGGCCGGCGACGGCGCCGACGTGGTCACCGCCGGGCAGTGCTGGCACTGGTTCGACCGCCCTGCCGCCGTCGCCGAAGCGCGCCGGATTCTGCGGCCACAGCAGGGCCGCCTGGCGATTCTGTACCTCGACTGGATCCCGCTCCCGGGCAACCCCGTCGCCGCGACCGAGCGGCTCATCGAGACCCACAATCCTTCCTGGGTGATGGGTGGTGGCTACGGCATGTGGCCGCAATGGGTGCCCGAGGTGCAGGCCGGTGGCTTCGAGGGCATCGAGACGTTCAGCTTCGACCTCGACATCCCGTACACGCCGGAGGCGTGGCGGGGCCGGATCCGAGCCTCCGCCGGCATCACCGTCCTCGACGACGCGGCCAAGGCGGCGTTCGACACCGAGTTGGCGGCGCTGCTTGCCACCGACTTCCCGGGGGAGACCGTCGCGATGGCGCACCGGGTGTGGGCGATGGTCGCCCGCAACCCGGCGTGACTCAGATCCAGGCGCGGTCGTCGGTCTGGATCGCGTAGAGCACCCGGTCGCGCACCGCCTGCGCTTCCTCGACCGGGATCATGCCGATCGTGAGACCACCATCGGCGGTCCGGAGCCGCACGGTCGCCAGCGACCGCGAGCGCTCGAAGAAGCTCTGACGAACCTCGACCCCGTTCACCTTGCGCAGGGCGATCTCGTTGGACGACTCCGTGAGGATCTCGTCGGTTCGTGCGGCGCCGCCAGGGGCCAGACCCCACCGAGCCTTGGCGACCAGGCGACGCGTGACCGCGTAGCGCACGCCCACCAGCAGGAGGAAGAGCAACCCCCACCGGCCGATCACGAACCAACTCGCGGCGGCCGCGATGACGGCGAACACGGCGGTGTTCCGGGTGTCGCGAAAGACCTGCGCCGAAGCGATGCGACGGGTCCGGTCCTCGACTCGGGCATCGGCGTCCAGCACGAGTCGTTCCAAGGTCGCCAGCTCGGCGTCATCGGTGCCGGGGATGTGCAGGTCGCCCTCACCGATCGTCGGGAGGTGGAGTCGGCGGATGCCGAGCCGTCGTTCGATCGGATTCCGGCGCCATCGCAACGCCTGGACCCGATCGACGTTGGTGGAGCGTGAGGTCCTCGAGATCAGACCTGCGGTCCGGCGGAGGCCTCCGTCCCGGTAACTGAGGGCGAGGTTCCACTGCGTCAGGACGACCTGGACGAGGTTGAGCACCAGGCCGGCGATGAGGCCGATGACGAGCACCAACGGGATCAACCACACGAGTGCACCCGAGACGCCATCGGTGTCGACGTCAGGCGGTTCGACCGGCAGCACCCCCGAGAGGTCGTCGGCGACCGCGAGGAGCGGGAAGATCAGGGCCAGTCCGCTGAACGCCGGCCGGGCGATGCCGGCCTTGAGCAGCCGGTTCAGGTCCCGCTCGACCACGGTGAGTTCGGGAGGAGGAAGCGGCACGTCGCCCGTCTGGGCCGTCGCGGTCAGCGTCCGATGCTCGGCGGTCACCCGCTGGAGCGCCGCCGCGACGTCGCGTTCCACGCTCTCGATCGTGAACTCCGCGTCGTCGGTGCCCGCGGTGTCGAGCGAGACCCCGACCAGGCCCACCAGGCGGTGCAGGAAGCCCTGCTCGAGCGAGACGCTCTGGACTCGGTCGAGCGGCACCGTGAGCCGGTCGTCGGAGAGGATGCCCTTGGTCACGCGCAGCTCGCCGTCGGCGACCATGAACGTGAACCGCCACCAGCCGGCGATGCCGACGGCCAGGAGCACCAGGGCCGCGAACGGAAGCAAGACGACGAGGGCGGCGACCGGGAGCCGACCCAGGAAGATCACCATGACCACGAGCTGGGCGAGGCCGACGCGGCGCAGCGCCGTGATGGCCAGGAACACGACGGCCCAGCGCGACTGGCGCTGTGGTGTCGCCAGGAGCTCCAGGTCGGCCGTCACGCGTCGTCCGGCTCGTCGACGGTGGCATCGGAGCGCTCGACGACCAGCGTCTTGAGCCGCTCCGCATCGTCGACCGACAGCCCGGTGATCCGGACGTCGGGCCCGGCGGTGTTGACCTTCACCGTCGCGAGCCCCAGCGCTCGCTGGAGCGGACCTCGTTCGACCCGAGCGTGTTGGATACGAGCGAACGGCAATGTCTCGACCGAGCGAACGATCACCCCGTGTCGGAACGAGAGATCACGCTCCCGCACGAGCCAACCCGTGTGTCGGACCTCCAGGAGGGCGAGCACGACCGAGACGACGACCAGCAGCGCCACCCCGAGGGCGATCAGTCCGGCACCCCAGCCGAGCGCTGCGGCCGCCACTGCGCCGATGAGCGCCACCACGAGTCCGGTGGCGAGGTGGCCGAGGAGGATCAGGCGTCGATGGGCTGGGTCGAGTGGGCGAAAGGCGTCGGTGTCGAGCCGGGGGACGCCATCGAGATCGATCGGATCGTTGGAGAACTCCACCACCACAGTCTGGCGTCGTGGGGGCCGCTAGCGAAGCAACAGCGGAACTCCGGCGACCAGCAGGCCGCCGGCCACCAGCGCGAGCACGACCCGGGGCGCCAAGCGGCCGGCATGGGCCGCCGCGAGGGTCGAGCCGACGAGTGCACTCGGGACGAGCACCGCGACGTGGCTCCACACGACGTTGCCGGCGATCGTGTGGCCCGCGGAGCTGGCGAGCGAGCTGATCATCGCCGTCGCCGCGGTGGTCGCCGCCGCGCGGTGTGGGGCGAGGTGACGGAGACGGCCGATGAAGGGGAGGGTGACGAGCCCGCCCCCGATCGCGAACGTGCCGCCGAGGAAGCCGACGCCGATCCCGCCGGCGGGCATCCACGTGAGAGAGCGGGGGTGGGGTTCCCCGCTGGTCTCGTACGCGGTGGGCATGGTGAGCACGAAGACGGCGAGGATGAGCAGCAGGATGCCGAGCAGGTCGATGAGGACCTCGCTGTCGATCCGGCCGGCGAGGAGCGTCCCGCAGAGGAACGCCATCGGGACCGATCCGAGGACGAACCGGCCGGCGGCGGGGCGGTCGACCAGCCCGGCCCGGTCGTAGGTACGAGCGCCACCGATGCCGATCGCGGCGAGCGTGAGGGCGCCGGTACCGACGGCCTCGACGCCGTCGAGGTCGAACAACAGCACGAGTCCGGGGATGAGGATGAAGCCGCCGCCCGCGCCGATGACGGTGCCGTAGGCCGCGACGACGACGCCGAAGCCGACGAGGGCCACGATCGTCAAGAGATCCACGAACGGCTCCCACGCATCGCCCGGTTCTAGCGCGACTCGGGTCCGTCGGCGCGGCCATACTCTGCGGCATGGCTTCCACCGAGATCGGACGGGTCCGACCCGCCGTCACCCAGCTTCCTGCCTACCGCCCCGGCAAGGCCGCCGCCCAGGCCGAGGAGGAACACGGCATCACCGACGCCATCAAGCTGGCGTCCAACGAGAATCCCTACGAGCCCATCCCCGAGGTCGTCGCCGCGATCCGAGAGGCGGCGAGCGGGGTCAACCGATACTGCGATCACCGGGCGACCGAGCTCCGGGCTGCGATCGCGGCCTGGATCGGTGTCGGCGACGATCAGATCACGGTCGGGTGTGGATCGGTCGGCCTGATCCAGCAGCTCTTCTTGACCTATGTCGACCCGGGCGACGAGGTCGTCACGCCCTGGCGGTCGTTCGAGGTCTATCCGATCGACACGATGTTGATGGGGGCCGAGTTGGTGTCGGTGCCGCTCGTCGACGGTCGCTTCGACCTCGGCGCGGTCGCGGCTGCGGTCACCGAGCGAACCAAGCTCGTGTTGATCGCCACGCCGAACAACCCCACCGGCCCCGCCACGTCCACCGACGCGATTCGAGGAATGCTCGAGCAGATCCCGCCGACGACGATCGTGTTGATCGACGAGGCGTACCGAGAGTTCGTCGATCCGTCGTTCGGTGACCCGGTCACGGATCTGCTTCCGGACTTTCCCAACGTCGTCGTCACCCGCTCCATGTCGAAGGCGTACGGGCTCGCCGGCCTGCGGGTGGGCTACCTCGTCGGTCATCCCGACGTCGTCGTCGAGATCGACAAGACACTGCTGCCGTTCGCCGTGAACGCCGTCGCCCAGGCCGGCGCGTTGGCCGCGGTCGAACATCGAGCGGCCTATCAGCCGGCGATCGATCTGATCGTTCGCGAACGCGGGCGGGTCGCCGAGGCCCTGGCGCTCGACGGCTGGGAGCTCTATCCGACCGAGGCCAACTTCGTGTACCTCGAACTCGGCGAACGCACGGACAGCGTCTACCTCGAACTGGAGCGTCGAGGGGTCGTCACCCGGCCGTTCCCGGGCGAGGGGTTGCGGGTCACGATCGGGTCGCCGGAGGAGAACGATCGGTTCCTGGCCGCGCTGCGCGACTCCGGCGTGTCAGCCGGGTGAGGCTTCGCCGAAGCCCCTGAGCACCGCGGCGACGTTGTCGCCCAGCGCGGCGGTGGCGTAGCCACCTTCGAGGACGACCGTCGTCGGCAGGTCGATGTGGGCGAGGCGGCGGCCCAGTTCGACGAAGTCGCGCTGGGTGAGTCGGAAGTGGGAGATCGGGTCGTCCTCGAACGTGTCGAGGCCCAGGGAGACGACCAGCGCGCGGGCCTGGTCGGACGTGACCCACTCGGATGCCTGATCGAACGCCGCAAACCAGTCGGACGCACCCGTGCCCCGGGGGAGTGGCAGGTTGAGGTTGTGGCCGTCGCCGGCCCCGGCCCCGGTCTCGTCCGCGTGCCCGAGGAAGTACGGGAACTCCTCTCGCGGATCGGCGTGCAGGTTGGCCACCCGGACGTCGCGCCGCTCGTAGAAGATGTCCTGGGTGCCATTGCCGTGGTGGTAGTCGACGTCGAGCAGGGCCACGTGGGCGTGACCCGCCTCTCGGAGCAGCTGCGCGGCGATCGCGGCGTTGTTCAGGTAGCAGTACCCGCCGAACTGGTCACGCATCGCGTGATGCCCGGGTGGCCGACAGCGGGCGAACGCGACCGGTTCGCCGTCGGCGACGGCCCTGGCCGCCGTGGCGGCGATCGCCGCACTGGCCTCGACCGCCGGCCAGGTGCCGTCGGCGATCGAGCAGTCCGCGGCGAACGAGTAATAGCCGAGCTGGGCCTCGAGATGCATGGGCCGAACGTCGCGGAAGCGCCGCGCCGGCCAGCCGAAGGCCATCGCCCCTGGCGTGTCGTGCCCCGCCGCCACCCAGCGGTCCCAGGCCGTGGCGAGGAAGGCCACGTAGTCCGGGTCGTGCACGGTATCGACGAGCCCATCCGGCGGCGGCTGCGGGCCGACGACGCGGTGGTGGCCGGAGGCGTCGATCGCTCGGTCGACGTGGTCGGCCCGGTCGGGCGACTCCCACGACGGGATCAGACGGGTCCCGTCGAGTTCGAGGCAGTGGTGGCGGTGATGGGTGTCGGAACGGACGACGAGCACGCCGGAATCCTCCCAGACGGTGCGGTCCCAGGGCGAGCGGAGGGCGTAGCGTGCGAATCATGACCCACGACCTGAAGTTCGGATGGCTGTCTCCGGTGATCGGCAACGCCGGGAGCAACCACGAGTCGATCGTTCTGTATCAGCAAGAGCACATCCTCCCGACGGCGTTGCCGTACTTCGACAGCCTCTGGATCGCCGATCACTTCTATGGCTTCGACGCCCGGACCGACCCGTTCCTCGAGGCGTGGACCACCCTCACCTGGCTGGCGGCGAAGTTCGACGACGTGACGCTGATCCACCATGTGCTCGGCCACGGCTACCGTCCGCCGGCGCTGACCGCGAAGATGGCCGCGACCCTCCAGACGCTCTCCGGCGGCCGCTTCGTCCTCGGCATCGGTGCGGGCTGGCGGGGCGACGAGTACGCCGCCTATGGCTACGACTTCCCGAAGCCGTCCGTGCGCTTCGCGGAGCTCGACGAGCTGATCCAGATCTGCCGCCTGATGTGGACCGAGGACCATCCGACGTTCCACGGCGAGCACTTCACCATCGAGGACGCAAGCGCCCCGCCGCTGCCCGACCCGATGCCCCGGATCTGCATCGGAGCGTCAGGACCCAAGATCGGGCTCCCGCTCGTCGGTCGCCAAGCCGACCAGTGGAACAGCTTCTTTCGCGGTGACGAAGACTGGAAGATGCGTCTCGGCATCGTCCGCGAGTCGGCGGAGGCCGCGGGCCGCGACCCGATGTCGATCGAGGTCGGGACGACCGTCGAACGCGCGTTGCCGACCACCGACGCGGAGAGCCAGGAACTGCTCGACCATCTCTCCCATCTTCGGGCCCAGGAGATCACCCACTTCACGATGGACTTCGGGCACCCGTTGACGCCCGAACACGTCCATCGGTTCGCGGAGCAGGTCATCGCCGTCATGCGGTCGGAGTGACCAGCGAGCAGACGCAGGCGCGCCTGCCGCCCGCGGTCTACGCCCTCCTCGCGACGTCGTTCTTGACGTCCTTCGCGACCGTCGGTCAGATCACGATCCTGGGCAAGCAGGTCTTCGACATGACCGGCCGCGAACTCGACCTCGGGCTGCTCGGGCTCGCCGAGTTCCTTCCCCTCGCGTTCGCCGCTCCGTTCACCGGCGCCTTGGCGGATCGGATGGACCGTCGCCGGGTGTTCGCCCTCGGCATCGTGGGCGAGGTCGCGACGTCGGTTGGCTTTTTCTGGTACGTCTCGACCGATCCCACCTCGGTCGCGCCGATCTTCGCCCTCGTGGTCGTCTACGGCTTCTCTCGTTCGCTGGCCAGCCCGGCCGTACGGGCTCTGGCGATCGATGTCGCCCCGCCCGAGCAGCTCGAACGGGTCATCGCCCTGCGGTCGGTGGCCTTCCAGGCGGGCGGCATCCTCGGCCCGGTCGCGGCGGGCTTCTTGTTCGTCGCCGACATCGCCGCACCGTACGGCGTGAGCGCCGGTGCGTACGTGCTCGCCGCCGTGCTCATCTCACTGAGCCCGAAACTCCCGACGCGAAAGCTCGCGACCCGAGGGGGCGTCCAGGCGCTCCGCGACGCGATGGACGGCCTGCGCTTCATTCGTCGCCAGCCGGTGATCTTCGGTGCGATCAGTCTCGACCTGTTCGCGGTGTTGCTCGGCGGGATCATCGCCCTGCTCCCGGCGATCGCGGAGGAGCGACTCGGCGTGGGGGCGGTCGGCCTGGGCGGGTTGCGGGCCGCGATCAGCGCGGGGGCGGCGCTGATGGCACTCACCCTCTCGATCAAGCCGCTGCGCCGCCACGTCGGCAAGACCCTGCTCGGGGTGATCGGGGCCTTCGGGGTCCTGCACCTCGCCATCGCCTTCACGACCGCCTACGCGTTGGCGTGCGTGCTCTTCTTCTGTGCCGCAGCGCTCGACTCGGTGTCGGTGTTCATCCGGGCCACCCTGATCCCGCTGGCGACCCCCGAGGACATGCGCGGCCGCGTGCTCGCGGTGGAGAACGTCTTCATCGGTGCGTCCAACGAGATGGGCGCGGTGGAGTCCGGCGTCACCGCGGCGGTGTTCGGCCTGGTGGGCGCGATGGTGTTCGGGAGCGTGGGCACGCTGGTGGTGGTGGCCCTCTGGTGGCGCTGGTTCCCGGCGTTGCGTGACGTGGACCGATTCGACGAGGTCCGCGCCGCCTGACCCCGCTCAGCCGTGGGGGAGCAGCACGGTGCGGGCTTCGGTACCTGCCCGCATCGCGTCGAAGGCGGGGATCAAGCCGTCGAGCCCCGCGGTGTGGGAGATCATCTCGTCGAGCTTGAGCTGCCCTCGCATGTAGAGGTTCGTGAGGGTCCGGAAGTCCTTGCGGGGCTTGGCGCCACCGGCGCGGATCCCCATCAGGTTCTTGTTCTGGTGCAGCGACTGGAAGTTGTAGGTGACCGTCGCGGTGAGGTCGGGGACACCGACCGCGCAGATGTTGCCGCCGGCGCGGGTCATGTTGATCGCATCGGCGAGGAGTCCGGTGTGCCCGACCACCTCGAACGCGTGGTGCACACCACCGCCGGAGAGCTTCTTGACCTCGTTGACCGCGTCGAGACCGTCCTCGGCGAGCAGGAAGTCGGTCGCACCGAACTCGGTGGCGAGCTTCTCCTTCTCCGGGATGCGATCGATCGCGATGATCTGGCTCGCACCGACCAACTTGGCGGCTTGGATGACGTTGAGGCCGACGCCACCCGCGCCGATCACCACACAGGTGTCGCCGAGCTGGACGTTCGCCCGGTTGAAGACCGCGCCGGTGCCGGTCATGACCCCGCAGCCGATCAAGGCCGCGGACGTGAGCGGCATCTCCTTGGGAATGGGGATGCACTGGTTCTCCGCCACCACCGTCTCCTGCACGAAGGCACCGATGTTGGCGAAGTTGTAGAGGGCCTGGTCGCCTTCGGCGTACGGCTGCGCGAGCCCGCCCATCCCGACCGCGCAGTTGCCCGGATCGCCACCTTCACAGTCGGCGCAGTGGCCACAGTTGCCGAACGTCGACAAGATCACATGGTCGCCGACCTCGCAGTAGGTCACCGCCGAGCCGACCTCGACGACCTTGCCGGCGGCCTCGTGGCCCGGCACGAGCGGGGTGGGCATGTAGTACTTGCCGTGGATGCAGCTCATGTCGCTGCCGCACACCCCGGCCGCGTGGATCTCGACGCGCACCTGCCGCGGCGCGAGATCGCCCACGATCTCGATGTCGTCGGACAGGCGGACGCTGTCCTCGGTGGTGCCTTCACAGATGAGTCCCTGCACGATGTCCCCCGGGTCGTCGGTCGGTCCGCATTCTGTCGACTCGCCGACCGCTCGGCCAGTCGACCGGCACGGCGGCGCGGGGCTCTAGCCTCGCCGAGTGGCGATCTTCTTGAGCCTGCTGACCGCGGCCTCGTTCGGTACCGGTGACTTCCTGGGTGGTCTCGCCGGCAAGCGGATGCGCGTCATCCAGGTGGTGGTCGTGTCGCACCTGGTGGGATTGGTCGGGATCACCATCGCATCCCTCGTGCTGGCGGAACGCTTCGTCGCCGTCGACCTGGTGTGGGGCGCGCTCGGGGGGTCCGCCGGTGGCATCGGCATCGCCTTGCTCTACCGGGGCTTGGCCCGCGGCCCGATGGGCGTCGTGGCGCCGTTGACGGCCATCACCTCCGCCGCCGTTCCGTCGCTCTGGGGCGTGATCGTCAACGGTGAGCGGCTGGCCGGTCTCGCCTGGCTCGGCGTCGCGATCGCTCTCGTCGCGATCGGTCTCGTGAGTTGGTCGCCGGGTGGGGGCGAACGCCTGACCCCCCAGGCCGTGCTCGAGGCACTGCTCGCAGGCGCTGGCTTCGGGTTGATGTTCGTGGCGCTCGACCAGACCGACGCGGCGTCCGCCCCCTGGCCGATCGTCGGCGCTCGACTGTTCACCAGTTCGATCCTCGTCGCGGTCTTCCTGATCCGGCGAGAGCGGATCCTGCCCACCGCTCGGTCCGATCGGCGTCTCCTCCTGGGGGCGGGGTTGATCGACACCGGTTCCAACGCGCTCTTCCTCTACGCCAACGAGGAAGGCGCCCTCACCATCGTCGCGGTCCTGTCCTCGCTCTACCCGGTCGCGACCGTGCTGCTCGCCCGGGTCGTGTTGGCCGAACGCTTGACCAGACCCCAACAGTTGGGGTTCGTCGCAGCGATGCTGGCCACCGCACTGATCGCTGCGGGCTGAGGTTGCGGGCCCGGCGAGGCGAGATGCCAGACTGCGCCGATGGATCCCGTCATCGCCAGCCTCGACGCCACCGGTGAGCCCTACGAGCTCGTCGAATGCGACCCCGAACTCGCCGACACCGCCGCCTTCTGCGAGGCGTACGGCTACGCCGCCGAGGACTCGGCGAATGCGATCCTCGTGGTCGGGAAGTCCGAGGAGCGGCCGATGGCGTGTTGCCTGGTGCTCGCTCACACCCGCCTCGACGTCAACGGCGTCGTGCGCAAGCGGCTCGGGACGCGCAAGGCATCGTTCGCGTCTGCGGAGGACACGATCGAGCGCTCGGGCGGCATGCAGATCGGTGGTGTCACGCCGTTCGGTCTGCCCGAGGATCTGCCGATCTGGATCGACGAGCGGGTGATGGCCCGGGAGCGGGTGATCGTCGGTGGCGGCGGTCGCGACCGCAAGGTGCTGTGCCCTCCCGCCACCATCGCTGCGCTTGCCGCGGCCGAGGTCGTGTCCGACCTCGCGAAGGAGCCTCCGCCCGCGTGAGGCTCAGGCGCGGTCGCTGGTCGGCTCGCGCTGGGTGACGCCGCGCAGGGCGAAGCTCGAACGAACCTTGGCGACGTGGGGCAGCCGGGCCATCGCGGTGCGGTGGATCCGCTCGTAATCGGCGACGTCGGCGGCTGCGACCTGGATCAGATAGTCGGCATCGCCGGCCATCAGATGACAACTGATGATCTCGGGCACCTCGAGGACCGCCGCCTCGAACTCGTCGAGCACGTCTTCTTGTTGGCTGTCGAGGGAGAGCTCGACGAAGACCGTCGTCCCGACGCCGAGCAGGTCGCGGTCGAGGCGGGCGTGATAGCCGCTGATGACGCCGGAGTCCTCGAGCCGGCGGACCCGTCGCAGACAGGCGCTGGGGGAGAGATGGACCGCGTCGGCGATCGCCGCATGGGTCATGCGCCCGTCGGCCTGAAGGAGTCGGAGGATGGCGTGGTCGGTCGAATCGAGGTCCACCATGCAACGAATGTAGCGCCTGCCCGCTCCTGCACACACGTTTCGTGCGTCAGAAGGCGGGCTGGCGCCGGGACACGCACGGCATCGTTGGCCGGAGTCGTCGTACCGTGCTCCCAAGCGCCGCATCGTGAAGGAGGAGCGCATGCACGTCGGAGTTCCCAAGGAGATCAAGGTCGCGGAACGACGGGTCGGGCTCACCCCGAGCGGCGTCCGAGAGCTGGTCGCTCACGGCCATCAGGTCTCGATCGAGACGAGTGCGGGCGAGGGCATCGGTGCCCCTGATGCCGACTACGTCGCCGCCGGTGCCGCGATCGCGCCCTCGGCCGAGGCCATCTGGGCCGAAGCCGACATGGTGGTGAAGGTCAAGGAGCCCCAGGCGGTCGAACGGGCCCAGCTGTCGGAGGATCAGATCCTCTTCACCTACCTCCACCTCGCCCCCGACGTTCCTCAGACCGAGGAGCTGCTGGCCAGCGGTGCGACCTGCATCGCCTACGAGACGGTCACCGACCCGAACGGCGGCCTGCCGCTGCTCGCGCCGATGTCCCAGGTCGCCGGCCGCATGTCGGTCCAGGCCGGCGCTCACTGCCTCGAAGCACCCAACGGCGGCGCCGGACTCCTGCTCGGTGGCGTCCCCGGTGTGCCGTCGGCGCGAACCGTGGTGATCGGCGGCGGCGTCGTGGGCGAGAACGCCATCGAGATGGCGGTCGGACTCGGAAGCCAGGTCGCGGTCCTCGATCGCAACCTCGACGTGCTCGACCGGCTGTCGCGCCGGTTCGGCGCCGAACTCGAAACGGTCTACTCGACCCGACAGGCGCTCGAAGACCTCGTGCTGAGCGCCGACCTCGTCGTCGGTGCGGTGCTGATCAAGGGTGCGACGGCTCCCAAGCTCGTCACCGAGGAGATGGTGAAGGAGATGAAGGCCGGTTCGGTGCTCGTCGATGTCGCCATCGATCAGGGCGGCTGCTTCGAGACCAGCCGGGCGACCACCCACGCCGAGCCGACCTATGTGGTGCACGACGTCGTGCACTACTGCGTCGCCAACATGCCCGGCGCCGTGCCGCGCACCTCGACGTACGCGCTGAACAACGCGACCCTGCCGTACACGCTCGCGCTCGCGGACCATGGCCCTGCCGACGCCCTGCTCGCGGACCCGTACTTCCTCGGCGGGCTCAACGTGTGTGGCGGCATGCTGACCGAGACCCACGTCGCCGAGGCCCAGGGGCTCGAGTACGTCGACCCCGCCGAAGCGCTCACCAAGGTCTACGGCTGAGGCCCACTACGGTGCGGGGATGACCCGTCCCACGCCGTGCCTCGTCGTCGAACGATCGGCGCTCGACCACAACATCGCGACGATCGGGGCCACGTTGCCCGGCGATCGGCTGCGTCCCCATGTGAAGGCGTTCAAGTCGACCGCGCTCGCCCGCCGACTGGTCGACGCCGGTCACCGCAACTTCACCTGTGCGACCGTCCGTGAGGTCGAGGGCATGGCCGCGGCCGGCTTGGGCGACGACCTCCTGCTCGCCAACGAGGTGCTCGACCACGACTTGCTCGTCCGTCTCGCCGCGGTCGACGCCATGGTGACCCTCGCCGTCGACAGCGAGGAGGGCGTCCGGCGGGCCGCCGCCGCGGGCATCGAGCACGTGTTGATCGATGTCGAGGTGGGGCTACCCCGCTGCGGGATCGTGCCCGAGCACGCCGGGCGACTCGCCGACCAGGCTCGCGCCGCCGGCCTCGAGGTCCGGGGCGTGATGGGCTACGAGGGCCACCTGATGATGGTCCACGATCGCGCCGCGCGGATCGCCAAAGTCGAGGCCGCGATGGCGATGCTGCTCGCGGCGGCCGAGGACGTCGGCGGCGACATCGTCTCCGCCGGTGGGACCGGGACCTACGACGTCAACACGTGGGCGACCGAGATCCAAGCCGGGTCCTTCATCGTCGGCGA
>CAZEML010000073.1:0-17822 GCA_964513285.1 uncultured Candidatus Nemicrothrix sp. | reverse complement strand
TGGTGCCGTTGGCGGAGTCGATCCCCGCCGATCTGTTCGCGAGGAAGGCCCGCGAGTTCGTCGGCCGCCACACGTCCGCGGCCGAGGCCGAGGAACGGCGCCGCCGTCAACGCGATTGCCGGGCTGGGTGGCACAAGGTGAACGGCGATGGATCGGTCGAGATCCATGCCCGGTTCGACAAAGCCACCGGCGAAACGGTGCTGGCCGCCTGGCGACGCCGTGTCGACCAGCTCTGGCGAGACGACGGCGGCCGCGACGGCACCCCCAACGAGGTCCGGTCGCACACACAGCGTCAGGCCGACGCGCTCTCCGACCTGATCACTGAACAACGCTCGGATGCCGGACCGGTGCACCCCAAACACCAGGTCCACCTGGTGTGGAAGCTGGACGAACCACACCCGACCTGGCTCGATGGCACGCCGGTCCCCGACTCCGTCCTCGTGCAACTGGGGCCGACCGCTGAGGTGATCGGGCACGTCTTCGACGGCGATGGGCAGCCGCTCTGGCAGGGACGCAGCAAGCGTCTCGCAACAGCCGCGCAATGGCGGTCGCTGATCGTCACCAGCCGAGGCTGCGCCGAATGCGGCGCCGGAATCGACCGCTGCCACGCCCACCACGTCCAGGAGTGGCTGAACGATGACGGCGCAACCGACATCGACAACCTGCGACTCCTCTGCCACACCTGCCACGGGCACGCCCACCGCGGCTCGCGCGGTGACCCGCATCGCCACCGACAACGACACCGACAACTCCAGGCCGCCTGAGGAAGGGGCGGCCGGCATCTAGTGTCCAGGCATGCGCCTCGGGGTCTCACTCACATCGGTTCATCAGGTCGACGATCACGCGGAGGGCGCTCGAAACATCATCGAGCGGGCGCGAGCGTGCGCGGACGCGGGGCTCGACCTGCTGTCGATGGGCGATCAGCACACCGTGCCGGTGCCCTACTACCAGAACGTCCCGATGATCGGCCGACTGATGGCCGACTGGCCTGTTGACCGGTCGGTGGGAGCGCTGTTCCTGTTGCCGCTGTGGCATCCGGTCACCGTCGCCGAACAGGTCGCCACCCTCGCGACGATGAGCGAGGCACCGTTCGTGATCCAGACCGGTATCGGCGGCGGTGAAGGCGCCTTCGCCGCCATGGGCAAGAACCTGAAGCGGCGGGCGAAGGATCTCGACGAATCGATTCGGGTCATCAAGGCGCTCCTCGCCGGCGAAACCGTCGACAGCGAGCGGTTCGGCATCGTCGGCGCCCGCATCAGCCCGCTGCCCCCGACCCCGGTCGAATGGTGGATCGGCGCCGGCGCACCCGTCGCGCTCGACCGAGCGGCCCGAGAAGGCGACTGCTGGTACGGCAACGCCGACCTCACCCCCGAACGAGCCGCGACCGCGATCGCCGACTACCGGGAAGCGTGCGAACGCCACGGTCGCACACCCCGCGCCGCCGTCCGCAAGGACATCATCGTGCTCGACGACGCCGACCGGGCCCGCCGCCTCGGCGACGACCTCATCGCCGCCGGCTACCGCGGGATGCCTCGCGACGCCGTCGCGTACGGCGGAGTCGACGATGTCGTCGAACAGCTCATGCCGTTCAAGGAACTCGGATTCGATGACGTCACTGTTCGCTGCATGGCGATCCCGCAGGCCGACGCCGTCGAGACCCTGACCCTTTGCGACGAGGTCAAAGCCGGGTTGAGCTGACGAGAGCAGCCCGCCGAAGCGGGCTGCTCTCACGACTCAGCTGGTGAGCTCGATCACGGTCGTCGCCGACATCGACGCCTTGCCGTCATCGACATCGCCGGCGATCGCCACGATGTAGTTCAGACCCTGCTGGGTGGCATCGGGATGGTCCCGGCCCGGCAAGAAGCCCACGTTGGAGAAGGTCGCCGTTCCGCCCGCTCCGATCGTGGCGACGCGGAAGCCCACATCGGTGAAGGAGTTGGCATCACCTGGCAGGGCGTACCCAGCCGGTGGGGTCGAGCCGATCGGCTGATCAAACTCACCCGCGGCGACCATGAGCAGCACCCGGTCGCCGACATCACCAGTGACCACGATCGTGTGGCCGAGCGCCGTCGCCGTCGAGCCGCCGTCGGCGAGCGCACCGCCGTCGACCGAGATGGTGGGAACGGTCGCACGGGCCGGAGCATCCGGTCCACCGAGCACGACCGCCTGCACACCACCGGCTCCCAAACCGAACGGCTTGAGCGTCGTCGTCGCCGTGACACCGCCGGTCCACGTCACCGTGACGGTCGCGCCGTACAGCTCGAGCCCGGAAACCCTGCTCGACAAGATGTCGGTGATCGTCGCGCCGTTGATGGTCAGCGGCTCGGTGTCGATGGACAACGCCAGCTCTTCACCCGGGCCGAAGCCAGTGCTGGTGATGTCGAGCACTCGGAAGCCGCCCGCCTCGGGACCCGACACCGTCGCGGTCGTCGTGCCCGGGTCGAGCTGAATGTCGGGGCCCTCATCGGTGGTCGAGTTCAGGGACGCATCCGCCTTCGGATCAAAGACCATGTCGGGAAGGATCGAGGTCGACAGGTCGATACTCACATCGGTGATCGACTCCGTCTCCGACGTGTTGAAGATGCGGATGGCGTTGTCGTCGATCGTGGTCGCCGTCGGGCCCTCACCGGCGCTGATCTGCACGACCGCCGAGGGGCCGGTGAAGTCGTCGGGCCCACCAGGATCGCCCGGGTCGCCGGGATCGCCGGGGTCGCCGGGATCACCCGGATCGGGATCGGTCGGGTCGACGCTGCACTTCGGCGCAAGGGTGTTGCGGCCGGCGCCCGGCTGACCGAGCGGCGGTTCTCCGGTGAAACGCCAGATGAAGGTCGCCGCCTCGGCACGCGTGATGGGTGCGTTCGGGTCGAAGATCGTCGGCGACTTTCCGACGGTGATGCCGTTCTCGACCATCCAGCGCACCGGATCGAAGTAGAACGCCCCCGGCGACACGTCGGTGAAGGGCTCCGGCCCCTCTGGTTCGGGTTCGCAGGCGAAACGGTGCAAGAACGTCGCCACCTCGCCCCGGGTCACCGAGGCATCGGGAGCGAACGTCGTGGGGGTCTTGCCGACCGTGATGCCCGATTCGACGAGCCACGCGACGGGAATCGAGAAGAAGCGACCAGCCGCAACGTCGGTGAAGTCGGTGGTCGTCGAGGCGGGTGCCGGCTCGAATGCGAGCCGCCACAGGAACGTCGCGAACTCGCCACGGGTGATCGGGTCGAGCGGATCGAATGTCGTCGGTGTCGTTCCGGTCGTGATCCCCTCAAGTGCCATCCACTCGACAGGATCTTCATAGAACGCACCGGCGGGGACATCGTCAAACGTTCCCGCCCATGCGTTCGACATCGGGGCCAGAAGGGCGCCGATGACCGCCGCGATCATCATCACACACACTCGTCGCACGGAGATCTCCCTCTACTCAGTGAGAATGCTGACGGTAGTCGCTGAACCCCGTTCAAGCCTGAGTCATCTGAACCAGATTGCTCCAGGTCGATCGCAACGGAGCCGAAGATCACCGGTCGGAGCGGAATCGCTCCCGGATCACGTCGATCCCGCTCTCACCCGCGGCGGTGATCTCGACCGCGATCCGATCGACCTCGAAGAACCCGAGCTTCTCCGCGACCCGCCCACTCGCGGCGTTGGCCGAATCGTGACGGATCACGATCCGGCACACGTCAGGGAGCGCCCACGCTTCAGCGACGAGGATCGCGGCGGTCTCGGTCGCGAGCCCCTGACCGGTGTGATCGCTGTGAATCCAGTAGCCGATCTCGATCGCCCCCGGACCCCGGCGCCGCATCAGCCCGCATCCGCCGACCAACTCGTCGGTCTCGGCGAGGAACACGTGGTAGCCGTACGCCTTGTCGTGCTCCCACTCGCGGTCGCTCGCGGAGAGGAACTCGGCGTAGTCCTCCGGGGTCGACGGTTCGCCCTGCGCCCAATCCATGAAGAGGCGGAGCTCCGGCAGACTCTCGTTGACCGCGGCCGACAACGCAGCCGCGTAGACCGCCGACACCCGCCGCAACACCAGCGACGGGCCCTCGAGGAGTTCCGGCGGCCGCCGCACGTCAGACCGGTACGACCTCGACCGGGATCCCGTTCAACACGCTCGTCCCCGAGACCGGATCCATCGCGAGCGGATCGGTCAACACGTTCGAGTTGACCCCCGCATGACGGGCGGCGACCTCGAGACGCGCCCCGGGTTGGCCGTGGCCCCAGCCGTGCGGCAACGACACCACGCCAGGCATGACGATGTCGGTGACCTCGACGTCGGCCACGACTTCGCCGACCCGGCTTCGGATCGTGACCTGGCCGCCTGTCTCGATGCCCCGCTCAGACGCATCGGTCGGGTTGATCTGCAACGTGCACCGAGCCTTGCCCTTCACCAACACCTCGACGTTGTGCATCCACGAGTTGTTCGACCGCAGATGCCGGCGACCGATCAGGCGAAGCCGGTCGTCGCCCGCCCACTCGACGACACGCGCTTCGAGTCGTGCCAGCTCGTCGAGGAATGGGCCCTGCCACAGGTCGATCCGTCGGTTCTCGGTCTGGAGTGCTTCAGGCAGCCGCGGTTCGAGCGGGCCGAGATCGACCCCGTGCGGCTCGGCTCGGAGCCGATCAAGGCTCAGACCGTCGGGATCGGCGCCGAAGCCGTCGCCGTACGGACCGGTCCGGAGCATGGCGTCGAGCACCCGGTCGCTGCCGGTGTCGCCCGTGACCTGGCCGAGCAACTCCTCGACGTCTCGCCCTTCGACCGGGCTGCCGGTCGCGCCGACCTCGCCACTGAGGATCTGGTTGACGAGTTGATCGTGCACGGTCGTCGGGTCACCCTCCCCCGCCTCCCCCGCGACGCCCATCGCGATGAGTGCGATGCGGGCGATGATGTCGTCCTCCGCCGGCTGTTCGGAATCGAAGACCGGAGCCGAGTAGTTGGCGACGTTGCGAACCGACAGGTTCGAGAAGGCGATGTCGAAGTGGCTCTTCTCCAACGCGGAGGCCGGCGGCAGGATCACGTCGGCGTGCCGCGTCGTCTCGTTGAGATAGATGTCGACACTCACCATCGCCTCGAGCGACGCGAACGCGTCGTCCATCCGCTCGGCGTCGGGGCACGACAGCACGGGGTTGCCGGCGACGGTGAACATCATCTTCAGCTGACCGTCGCCCGGCTCGAGGATCTCGACCGGCAGGTCGGCGGCCGGGAGTTCGCCCTGGATCTCCGGGTTGCCGTTGACCCGGCTCTGCCAGCGTCCGACCCGGTACGGCCGGCCCTGGCGCTCGGGACGCACCCGCTCGACCGCCGAGCGCGGGAACATCGACCCGCCGGGCTCGTCGAGGTTGCCGGTGAGGATGGCGATCACGTCGATCAGCCAGGTGGTGAGCGTGCCGAACTCGACGGTCGTCGTCCCGATACGGCCGTGGACCGCAGCGGTGGGTGCGGCCGCGATCTCGTCGGCGAGCCGCTCGATCGTCGCCGCGTCGATCCCGGTGATCACCTCGGCGTAGTCGGCCGAGAACGGCTCGACCGCGTCGCGCAGTTCGGCGAGCCCATCGACGAGACCCGACACCCGACCGACCGAGACCTGGTCGGTCGCGATCAGCCGATGCACGATCGCGGCGAGCAGCACCGCGTCGGTGCCGGGCCGGATGGCGAGGTGTTCGTCGGCGGCTTCGGCGGTGCGGGTACGACTCGGATCGATCACCACGACCCGGCCGCCGCGCTCGCGAACCGCTTCGATGCGACCGGGATAGTCGGGGGCGGTGCAGATGCTGCCGTTCGACACGAACGGGTTCGTCCCGAGAAGGACGAGGAAGTCGGTGCGGTCGAGATCCGGGACGGGCATCCGCATGCCGTTGCCGTAGAGGTACCCCGACGCCACGTGGCGGGGCATCTGGTCGACCGTGCTCGCCGAGAACATCGAACGCGACCCGAGCGCCTGCAGGAAGACCCGAGCGTGGGTGTTCCACGCCAGGTTGTGGGCGTTCGGGTTGCCGAGGTAGACGCCGATCGCCTCGTTGCCGTGGGTGCTGCGGACCGACGCGAGCTTCTCGGCGACCACCGCGAACGCTTCGTCCCACTCCACCTCTTCGAAGACGGGGGCGCCGTCGGCATCGACGCCGCGGCGGACGACGGGCTTACGGAGTCGGTCAGGATCCTCGTAGAGCTGCTTGAGGGTCGACCCCTTCGGGCAGATGAAGCCCTTGGAGAAGACGTCGTCCCGATCGCCGCGGATGCGCTTCACCGCGCCGTCGCGGATCTCGATCTCGAGCCCACACGTCGCCTCGCAGAGAGGGCAGGTTCGAAAGACGGTCCGGTCGTCGGCGATGTCGGTCATGGCGACATGCTGGCAGCCCGAGGCCGTCGAAGCCCAACGGCGAGCGGTCTTCGGTTCGCGAGACCGCGCGTCAGTCGATCGCGAGCGGACGCCCGACCTGTGACCACTGCCGACGAAGGTCCCGTCCTGAAGCCGGCGCCGACCCGACCGGTGCGGTCATGCCGACCCGCATCTCGGCGGCCTCGAGCAGCCGGAGACACTCGATGATGTGTCGGCGCCGCTTCCCGTCGAACCCGACGTTGGTGGTCATCTCGCCACCGGCGAGCCGCGGGAGGGCCAAAAGCGGGTGCACGGGGGTGAGTGCGGGGTCGATGTCGAGATCGTCGCTGCGGCGGCCGAGGCCCGACACACGACGGACGGCCCCCGCCAGGCCTCCGGGGTCGACGGTCCGTTCGATGGCGGCGAGGTCGACGCATCGGTTGCGGGCCTGCTCGGCCCAGCCCGGCGCCAGGACGGCGGTGGCGAGGACGACGAGCGATGCGACACCGAGCGCGGGGGCGCCTGCGACGAAGCCGAGCAGCCCCAGCGGTGCGACGAACCGGAGGCTCCACCAGGCGAAGGCGCCCTGGGTCGCCACTCGGCACCAGGGATCGCGCAGTGCGGCGAAGCGGGCAGCGGCGAGGGCGACCACCTCACGACGGTTCATCACGTCGAACGCCGCGGTGGTGACGATCACGAGATCGCGACGCGAGGTGGGGAGCCCGATGACGTCGATCATCTCGCTGTCCCGGGTGAGCAAGCTGCCCGGGTCGCCGAGCGCGACGGTCACGTCGGCAGCGGCGTCGTGGAACCGGCCGGAGGGAAGGGAGGGGCGGATGCGCCCTTCGATCCGATCGGCGACGGCCTGCACCGGGATGGTGAGGACGAGCACCGCGGAGACGGCGACCGCCACCAGGACGGCGAGCACCACATCGACCACACGAGCCGCAACGGCGGGGACGAACCAGGCGCTCAGTCCGATCGCGTACGCCAGCGTCGGCCCGGCGAACGCGGCGAGTGCACGCAGACGGATGGGCGGGACGGCCGACATGGTGCTCCGGTCGGCGTGCGCCGACACGATTCAAGGATCTACCGTCCTCCCATGGAACTCGTACCGCTTTGCACGTTGGAAGCCGACCTGGGTGGGCTGCACATGATCGGCGCCGGCCCGGCCGGCGCCCGGACCATCGCGGAGGTCACCGGCGGGCGGATGACCGGCGACCGCATCAGCGGGGCCGTCAAGGGCAACGCCGCCGCCGACTGGATGCTGACCAGCGGCGCCGGGGTCGCGACCCTCGATGTCCGGGTCGTCGTCGAGACCGATGACGGCGCCCTGATCTATGTCACCTACGAGGGTCGAGCCGACTGGGCCGAGGGTCCCGGCACCAAGCCGATCTACATCGCCCCGAAGTTCGAGACGAGCGATGAACGCTACGCCTGGCTCAACGCGGTCCAGGCCGTCGGCAAGGGTCAGTTGGGGGCCGGCACGGTGACCTACGAGATCGCCGAGGTGCGCTGAGCGACGCTCAGCCGCCCTGCCGGCCGCGCGCTGGCGTTGTTAACGATCGTTCACCTACGCTGACGGCCATGAGTGAACGTCAGGTCGTCATCGTCGACGCCGTGCGCAGCCCGGTCGGGCGCCGCAACGGCGAACTCTCCACCGGCCACGCCATCAGCGTGCTCGGTGATGTCCAGAAGGCTCTCTTCGACCGCACCGGCATGGACCCCGGCGAGGTCGGACAGGTCGTCGGTGGCTGTGTCGACCAGGTCGGCATGCAGACGATGAACGTCGCCCGCAACGCGTGGCTGGCGGCGGGTCTCCCGTTGGAGGTCGCGGCGACGACGGTCGACGCGCAGTGTGGATCCTCCCAGCAGGCGACCAACATGGCGTACTCGCTCGTGAAGTCGGGGGTCGTCGACTCCGCAGTCGCGTGTGGTGTCGAGCTGATGAGTCGGGTCCCGATGGGCTCGACCACCAAGAACAAGGACTACGGCCGTCCGGTCAACAAGCGGTACTGGGAGCACTACGAGTTCACTTCCCAGTTCGAGGGGGCCGAGCGCATCGCCGACAAGTGGGACATCAGCCGCGAGGACGCGGATGCCTTCGGCCTGCGGAGCCAGGAGCTCGGCGCCAAGGCGTGGGAAGAGGATGCCTTCGGCACCCAGATCGTTCCGGTCACGGTTCCCGTGCTCGACGACGACGGCAAGGAGACCGGCGACACGATCACGGTCACCCGCGACGGAGGTCTGCGGGACACGACCCTCGAGGGCTTGGCCGGCCTCAAGCCGGTGGCCCGCGAGGACGGCGTCCACACCGCCGGCACGTCGAGCCAGGTCAGCGACGGCGCCGGCGCGGTGCTGATGATGACCAAGGAGAAGGCCGACGAGCTGGGCCTCACGCCGATCGCGGAGATCGTCGACGTCAACCTCGTCGGGGTCGATCCGGTCACGATGCTGACCGGCCCGATCGACTCGACCAAGAAGCTGCTCGCCGACAACGACCTGTCGATGGACGACATCGACGTCTTCGAGATCAACGAGGCGTTCGCCTCGGTCGTGCTCGCATGGGCCAAGGAGCTCGACGCCGACATGGAGAAGGTGAACCCCAACGGTGGGGCGATCGCCCTCGGCCACCCGCTCGGCGGCACGGGCACGATCCTGCTCACCAAGGCGGTCCACGAGCTGCAGCGCCGCGACGGCGACTACGGCATCGTGTCGATGTGCTGCGGTGGCGGGCTCGGGACCGGCACGCTCGTCAAGAAGCTCTAGACCACCCCAGCCGAAGGTCCGGCTCAGCCGGTTCCTGACTCAGCAGGCTCCTGGCCCAGCAGCGTTCTGGGTCAGCTGCCTTCTGGGTCAGCTGAAGGTCGTGGCGCCGGGCGGCGTGAGCTCGATCCAGGTCTGACCGGGCAGCAGCGCGACGGGCACGCCGTCGGGGGTGGTCCAGGTCGGGACCGACGACAGCGACGGCTTGGTCCAGATGACCTCGATGACGTGGCCGTCGGTGAAGACCCAGCCGCGACCGGCACCGACGAAGACCTGCTCGTTCACCGCGGAGCCCGCGGTGTCGACCATGCCGGTCGCCGTGCGGTTGACCTCGGCGACGAGGACGTTGGTGGCGACGATCTGGACGTCGTCGGCGTCGACGTGCGGCTCACCGCTCTGGGTGCGGACGAACCCGCCCGCGCTGGCGTCCCAGGCCCAGTCGATGCCGACCGAGGCGTAGTCGATGCGAACGTCGGAGACCGGAGCGGCGGACTCGGGGAGACCGATCGTGTCGTCGCGGTACTCGAAGTGGACGGGCGGAACGCCACCGTCGCCGTCTTCCGCGGCGATGCCCCACAGCACGGTGGGGTCGGTCATCAGGTCGTAGGTGCCGGGACGATCGGGATCTCGGAAGTACTCGTTGCGGGTGGCGGCACCGAGGTTGACCATGTCGTACTGGCGGATGAGCGCGCTGTGGACCCGGTTGGCGCCCGACCAGACGAAGATCGGCGTGTTGAACGAGCTGAAGACGGCGATGTCGGTCGTGCGACCCGAACGCACCGGGCCGAGTACCTCGGGGGTCTGGGAGTGCCAGACGGCGGCGAGGCGGGTGAAGCCACCTTCGATCTCGGTCTCGAACACGATGTCGGCCTGGCTCAGGGCTTCCTGGGGGCGGCCGCGATCGGTGTTGTCGATCTTGCCGACGATCGCGGGCCGGTCGGCGACGGTGGCGTCGTCGAGGGGCAGACCGGTGAGCGGGGCGATCCCCGCGGGGAGGTCAGCCGGGGGCAGCGCCGCGGCGGGGACGATGTTGCGGTCGGCGTCGATCTGGCCGACGACACCCCGGTAGGACGGTTCGCCGCTCAGGACGCCGATGGAGCCGAGGGTGCCGATCGGTTCGACCTCGAGGGCCGGTGCGGGACCCCGGGTGGTCGGGGGTGACAGCGACGGGTCGACCGTCGACGCGGTGCCGGCGTTCTCGGCGCCGTCGTCGTCATCGTCGTCGTCGGTCTCGGTGGCCGCGGGCGACTCGTCGGTCTGGTCGTCCTCCGCGGTTTCGTCGTCGCCACCACCGCCACAGGCGGCGGCGATCAGCACGAAGGCGAGGATCAGAAGCAGGGCGCGCGTCCACGACGACGACGCGCGGACAGCAGGGTTGGTCCGGCTCGGCATGGCCGACCATGTTACGACCAGTTTACGAAAATGGATCGGCAGTGAACCCGGTTTCGTCGCGTAGCGACGAACGTCACGTGGATGCGGTGTCGGCGACGGCCTCGAGGCCGGCGAGTCGCTCGCGCATCGACGTCAGAATCCGCTCGGACTCCGCTACGGCGGCGTCGTCGGGGTCGGGGTCGAAGACCAGGCTCCACGCGACGTGACACGTCGGTCCGTCGTCGCGGATGAGGACCGTGCTCTGCCAGAACGACAGCGCCGACGCCTCGGTCGGCATCTCGTAGGCCAGGCGCCAGGGCGGTTCGACGGACAGCTCGGCCGCGGGTCCCCACGCCCGCACCATGTCGACGACGGCCGGCCAGACGTCGACACGGGGCCGGTCGACGTGCTGCTCCACCGACCGGGACTGGTAACGGATCTGCTTGGGGGGCACGAGCTCAGACTAGGGCTGACGGTCCGCCATCACCGAGACGATGTCGTCGACCAGTCCGGCCCGAGCGATCACCAGGCCCGGCGACCACGGATCGGACTTGTTGAACACCAGCGGTGATCCGTCGAGGTGGCAGGCCACGAGCCCGGCGGCCCGAGCGACGGCGACCGGCGCGCAGGAATCCCACTCGTACAACCCGCCGCCGTGGACGTAGGCATCGACCTCGCCGCGCACCACCGCCATCGCCTTCACCCCCGCGGACCCGACGGTGAAGATGTCGGCGCCGAGCGCCTCCTGGAGGCGGTACCCGTCGTACCGGCTGCGGGAACGCGAAACGACGATGCGGGGCGCGTCTTCCTCGATCTCGGCCGGCACCGGTTCCGGGGCCGGGTCGGTCGCCCAGGTCGACTCCCAGCCGGGGATCGAGACGGCACCCGCGATGGGTGAGCCGTCCGAGACGAGCGCGACGTGGACCGACCAGTGGGGCGAGTAGCCGTAGTCGCTCGACCCGTCGAGGGGGTCGACGATCCACACCCGATCGTGGGCGACCCGCGATCGGTCGTCGCGTCCCTCCTCGGAGAGCACCATGTCGTCGGGGCGCAGGCGGTTCAGTTCCCGCACGATCATCTGATGGGCCCGTCGATCACCCTCGTACTCGAGCCCACCCCACCGCCGGTCGTAGTCCTGGGTGTGGATCAGGTCGACGAGCATGTCGCCCGTCGCGGCCGCGACCGAAGCGGCGACCGCATGGTCGTCGAGCTCGTCGGGTTCGGGGGCGCCCTCGGTCACCCGGTCACTGTGGCACGTTGGTGCACCGACACCGCGTAGCCGGCGTCGGTGGGATCGAAGGGGTCGCCGTCCCAGGTCGACCAGCGTTCGGCGAGCTCGAGGCCGACCGCAGCGCAGTGGGCGTCGTAGTCGGCGAGGCTCAGGCGACGGCGGCCGAGTTGGAACCCGGCGACCAGTAGCCCGTCGGGTGCGAGGTGTCGCTCGAGGTTGGCGACGACCGCCGCTTCGGTGCCGGGGGCGACGAAGATCATGACGTTGCCGGGGAGCGCGACCAGCTCGAACCGCCGACCGAGGTCGACGTCGAGCAGGTCGGCGAGATGCCATTCGACGCCGGGCGCCTTGCTGCGGGCGGTGTCGAGCATCCCCGCGTCGAGGTCGACGCCGACGACGTCGTAGCCGCGAGCGGCCATCTCGATGCCGACCCGTCCCGTGCCGCATCCGGCGTCGAGGACCGACCCGGCGGCGAGCAGCCGGCACAGGGCGTCGGCTTCGCCGTGGACCGACTTGCCCTCGGCGGCCAGCTGCTTCCATCGGGCGTCGTAGTCGTCGCCTCGCGGCACGTCGGCGCGTTCACTCCACCGGCTCACGGTCCCGTCCCCTCGCCTCGACCCTCAGCCCTTGACCAGCTCAGCGATCTGCCAGATCTCCTCGACGGTGCGCGGCGCGACGTTGAGCATCGTCACCGCGCTCTCCTCCCAGGCCTGCAGGCGATCCTTGATCCGCTCCGGCGAGCCGACGAGGGAGATCTCGTCCGCGAACTCGAGCGGGACCTTGGCGATCGCTTCTTCGCGTTTGCCTTCGAAGAAGAGGTCCTGGATCTCGTAGGCCTCCTGCTCGAAGCCCATTCGGGCCATCAGCTTGGTGTGGTAGTTCTGCCCCTTCGCACCCATGCCGCCGATGTAGAAGCCGAGCGAGCCTCGGGTCGGCCACAGGCTCTCCTCGACATCGCCGACCTTGAAGGTGACGTTGACGCCGATCTCGAAGCCGATCTTCCGGTCCTTGATCTGCTCGTGGTACACCTCGGCGCGCCACGGCGAGTAGTAGAGCGGGATCCAGCCGTCGGCGATCTCGGCGGTCTGGGCGACGTTCTTCGGTCCTTCGGCCCCGATCCAGATCGGGATCTCGCGCAGCGGGTGGGTCATGATCTTGAGCGGCTTGCCGAGCCCCTCGGTGCCGTCGCCGCTGAAGGGCAGCTGGTAGTGGTCGCCCTGAAACTCGAGGGGCCCTTCGCGGCGGAACGCCTGACGCAGGATCTCGACGTATTCGCGGGTGCGAGCCAGCGGTTTGCGCGACGGCATGCCGTACCAGCCCTCGACGACCTGCGGGCCCGAGACGCCGAGCCCCAGGATGGTGCGGCCGTTGGAGATGTGGTCGAGGGTGACCGCGTGCATCGCGGTCGCGGCGGGCGTGCGGGCCGAGAGCTGCACGACGCCGGTGCCGAGCTTGATGCGCTCGGTGTGGGCCGCGATCAGGACGAGCGGCGAGAAGGCATCGGACCCCCAGGACTCCGCGGTCCACACCGCGTCGAAGCCGGCCTTCTCGGCCTCGACGGCCATGGTGACGAGATGCTCGGGCATCGCCCGGCCCCAGTATCCGAGGGAGAGTCCAAGATCCATGGGGCGGACGGTACTCCTCGACGCCGGACCGCACCGAACCTGCTCCGGTGCGGCGATCGCCGCGTAGGGTGCGGCCGTGCCCCTCGAACGCTTCGTGCTCAGCTCCACCGACGGTGTCCAGGTCGAGCTGGTCGGCCATGGCGCGGCGATCGAGGTCGTGCGAGCTCCTGACCGCAAGGGCGACGTCGCCGACGTCACCCTGCGGATGGACTCCGACGACGACAGGCTGGGCCACAACCCGCACATGGGCATCACGGTCGGCCGATTCGCGAATCGCATCGGCGGCGCCCGCTTCACGCTCGACGGTGTCGAGCATCGGCTCGACGCGAACGAAGGCGCGAACCTCCTTCACGGCGGCACCCTCGGGTTCGGCAAGGTCGGGTGGGAGGTCGCGGAGGCGACCGACGAGCTCGTGCGCTTCGCCCTCACGAGCGCCGACGGCGACATGGGCTTCCCCGGCGAGCTCCACGCCGAGGCTCAGTACCGGCTGTCCGGCTCGACGATCGAGATCGACCTGACGGCCGCCACCGATGCGCCGACGGTCTGCTCGATGACCAACCACGCCTACTGGAACCTCGGTGGCCCCGGTGAGGCGACGATCGACGATCACGTGGTGACGGTCGATGCGTCGTCGGTCGTGCCGGTCGACGACACCTTGATCCCCGACGGCGAACCCGTCCCTGCGGAGGGGCCGCTCGACCTTCGAGCCGGAGCGCTGCTCGGCAGCCGGATCGGGTTCCCGCTGATCAACGGGTTCGATCACTGCTTCATGGTCGACGGCGAGGGCTTCCGACGCCACGCCCGTGTCGAGCACCCGGCGAGCGGGCGGCGTCTGGAGGTCTGGTCCGATCAGCCGGCCGCCCAGTTCTACACGGGCGCGTTCTTGTCCGGGCCCGGTGGGGGCGGCCGCGAGCACGGCGCGTATGCCGCACTCGCGATCGAACCCCAGCACGTCCCCGACGCCCCCAATCAGCCGTGGGCACCGAGCGCGGTGCTCCGCCCCGGCGAGCGGTACCACCACCGGCTCGCCCTCCAGCTCACCAACGACGCCCCGGAGGCCTCATGACCGACCGCATCACCAGCCGCAGCCGATCCGTCGCCGACAAGGTCGTGCTGATCACCGGCGCCGCGTCCGGCATGGGGCGAGCGACGGCCTACCTGTTCGCCGACGAGGGCGCCAAGGTCGCGGTCACCGACCTGCACGCTGACGCGGTGGGCGCGGTCGTCGATCGCATCCGTGAGGCCGGTGGCACCGCGCACGGCGTCGCCCTCGACGTGAGCGATGCCGATGCCATCACCGCCGCCGTGCAGGAGATCCGGTCCGAGCTCGGGCCGATCGACATCGTCGTGAACAACGCAGGTGTGGGTGCCGGCGCGCCGGTCGATGCCCCGACCTTCGAGGACGAGTGGGTCAAGGCGCTCGACGTGATGCTCACCCCGCATCACCGCATCGTGCGGGCCTGCCTCGACGATCTGAAGGCGAGCGGTGAGGGGCGGATCATCAACATCTCGTCGACCGAGGGCATCGGCGCCCAGCGGAACATGGCGCCGTACACGGCGGCGAAGCACGGCGTCGTCGGGCTCACCCGGGCGCTCGCCGTCGATCTCGGCGTGCACGGCATCACGGTCAACGCGATCTGTCCGGGGCCGATCGTCACCGGCATGACCGAGTTCATCCCCGACGAGATGCGCGACACCTTCGCTCGGCGCCGGACGGCGCTTCGGCGCTACGGCGACCCCGAAGAGGTCGCCCACATGACCTTGAGCCTCGCGTTGCCGGCGGCGTCGTTCATCACCGGCGCCATCATCCCCGTCGACGGTGGCCTCACCGTGAAGAACGACTGACCGGAAGGCCAACAGCATGATCGACGCGACCTTCAGCTACCCCAACGCCATCCGCACCGGTGCGGGTCGGGTGTCCGAGGCCGCCGATGCCTGCCGGGAAGCGGGCATCACCAACCCCCTGATCGTCACCGACCCGGGGATGATCGGACTTCCGCCGCTCGCTGCGGTGCAGGAGGTCCTCGGGGCGGCCGACCTTCCGACGGCGGTGTTCAGCGACCTGCAACCGAACCCGCTGGGTCGCGACGTGGAGGCCGGCGTCGGCGTGTTCCGCACCGGCGGCCACGACGGGGTCATCGCGGTCGGGGGCGGCTCGGCCCTCGACGTCGGCAAGGCGATCGCGTTCCACGCCGGCCAGACGCGACCGCTGTGGGACTTCGAGGACATCGGCGACTGGTGGACGCGCGCCGATGCCGACGCCATCGCCCCGATCATCGCGATCCCGACGACCGCCGGGACCGGCAGCGAAGCCGGCCGCGGTTCGGTCATCACCCACGAGGACACCCAGCGGAAGGTGACGATCTTTCACCCCCGGATGCTTCCGACGGTGGTGATCGCCGACCCGGAGCTCACGGTCGGAGTCCCCCGCGTGCTCACCGTCGGCACCGGACTCGATGCGCTCTCGCACTCGCTCGAGGCGATCTGCACGCCGCTGTACCACCCGCTGTCGCAGGGGATCGGCATGGAGGGCTGCCGACTCGTCTTCGAGAACCTGCCGACCGCCGCCGCCGACCCCACCGACCTCGAGGCCCGCACCCGGATGCTGACGGCGGCGAGCATGGGCGCGGTCGCGTTCCAGAAGGGCCTGGGCGCGATGCACGCCCTCTCGCATCCCTGCAGTGTCCACTTCGACACCCATCACGGCATGACCAACGCGGTCGTCATGCCCTACGTGCTTCTGGCCAACCGGCCCGCGATCGAGCCGACGATCGCCCGCCTCGCGGCCTACACGGGCATCGGGCGAACCTTCGACGATCTGGTCGAACACGTGGTGTCGCTGCGAGCCGAGCTCGGCGTGCCGCACACACTCGTCGAGCTCGGGGTCGATCCGGCCGCCGCCGACACGATCGTGGCCGGCACCGTCATCGACCTCTGCGCCGCGACCAATCCGGTGACCGTCGACGAGGACTTCGCCACCGAACTCTTCGCGGCGGCCTGCGAGGGTCGGCTCGGCTGAGCCATCATCAGCGAGGCCACCTCTCCACGGCCGGCACTTCTCAGGTCGACCACTTCCAAGGCCAAGACTCCCAAGGCCAAGACTCCCAAGGACGGGCGATGGAACTCGAACAGCTTCGGCAGGCGGTTGGGTCCGGCGAGATCGACTCGGTCGTCGTCGGGTTCACCGATCACTACGGCCGCACCATGGGCAAGCGGTTCGATGCCGACTTCTTCCTGGAGTCGTGCGCCAGCGATGGCACCCATGGCTGTGACTATCTGCTCACCGTCGACATGGAGATGGAGCCGGTCGACGGGTTCGAGTACGCCAACTGGGAGAGGGGCTACGGCGACTTCCACCTGGTGCCCGACCTCGCCACCCTGCGCCCTGCGGGCTGGACCACCGGCACTGCGTTCGTGGTCTGCGACGTGATCGACGACGGTGCTCATCAACGCGTCGCCGTCGCGCCTCGTTCGATTCTCCGGCGCCAGATCGATGCCTTGACCGATGCGGGTTTCACCGCGGCGGCCGCCAGCGAACTCGAGTTCTTCCTCTTCCGCGATTCGTACCGCACCGCCCACGAGAAGGGCTATCGAGACCTGGAGTCGGCCGGCTGGTACGTCGAGGACTACCACCTGCTCCAAGCGAGCCGGGTCGAGGACTATGTCGGTGCGGCCCGTCGGGCGTTGCGCGACAGCGAGGTCCCGGTCGAGAACTCCAAGGGCGAGGCCGCCATCGGTCAGCACGAGCTCAACATCCGGTACGCCGACGTGTTGTCGATGGCTGACCGCCACGTCGTGATGAAGCAGGGCATGAAGGAACTCGCCGACGCCCTCGGCGTGTCGGTCACGTTCATGGCCAAGCCCGACGCGGCCCAGCCCGGCAACAGCTGCCACATCCACCTGTCGCTGTGGAGCGACGGTGCCAACGCGTTCGCCGACGGCGAGGGCGGGCGCAGCGACGTGTTCCGGTGGTTCCTCGGCGGCTGGATGCACCACGCCGCTGACCTGATGCCCCTGGTCGCCCCGACGGTGAACTCCTACAAGCGCTACCAGGATCAGAGTTGGGCGCCGACCCGCCTGGCGTGGTCGACCGACAACCGCACCGCCGGGTTCCGCGTGGTCGGCTCGGGGTCGAGTCTGCGGATCGAGAACCGGATCCCCGGCGCAGACGTCAACCCGTACCTGGTCTACGCTGCCGCGATCGCGTCGGGCCTCGACGGCATCGCCAACCGGATCGAACCCCCCGAAGAGTTCCGTGGCGACGTCTACGCCTCCGACGTCGAGCGGGTGCCCTCGACTCTGCGCGACGCCGGCGATCGCTTCGAGGCTTCCGACGCCGCCCGCCGATTCTTCGGCGACCTCGTCGTCGATCACTACACCCACCATCTCCGCGCCGAGCTCGCCGCCCACGACGCCGCCGTCACCGACTGGGAGATGACGCGCTACTTCGAGCGCATCTGACATGGCCGACCGGGTGATCGTCGCCGGTGGCGGGATCGCCGGGCTGACCATGGCGCTCAC
>CAZEML010000072.1:14153-17875 GCA_964513285.1 uncultured Candidatus Nemicrothrix sp. | reverse complement strand
CGATGTCGTTCAGAGACGACCTCCTCGCCGTACGCCTCCGCCACCCGGCTGCCAGGCTTGAGCTGGGCGACATAGGCGCCCAGGCGCATCGTGCCGCCCATGTCGGTGACGTCGCGCTGGCTCTCCATCAAATCGATGACCGGATGCGGGCTCCGGCTGTCGAACTCGGTCGAGTTGGCGCCGGCGAGACCGAGGGCGTTGCGGGCGTACTCGATCGTCATCACCTGCATGCCGAGGCACAGACCCAGACACGGGATGTCGTTGAGGCGGCTGTACTCGGCGGCGGCGATCTTGCCCTCGACGCCGCGTTCGCCGAACCCACCCGGGATCACGATGCCGTCGAGATCCTTGAGTCGACCGGCTGCGAGCAGACCCTCGACCTCTTCGGCCTGGATCCACTCGATCTCGACGTCGGCACCGTGATGGATGCCGGCGTGGTTGAGCGACTCGACCACCGACAGGTAGGCGTCGGGCAGGGCGACGTACTTGCCGATCATGCCGATGCGAGTGGGCGAGGTGGCGTCTTCGACCCGACGCACGAGCTCTTCCCACGCGCTGAGGTCGACCGGCTCGTCGCCGAGGCCGAGGATGTCGCACACGTAGGCGTCGAGGCCTTCTTCGTGCAGGACGAGCGGGATCTCATAGAGGCTCGATGCGTCGGCGGCGTTGGTGACACCTTCGACGGGGACGTCGCACAGGTTGGAGATCTTGCGGCGCAGATCCGACGGGATCGGCGCTTCGGAGCGACACACGATGGCGTCAGGCTGGATGCCTCGGCTTCGCAGCTCGGTCACCGAGTGCTGGGTCGGCTTGGTCTTCATCTCCGCCGACGGGCCGATGAACGGCACCAACGTCACGTGGACGTAGCAGACGTTGTTGCGCCCGACGTCGAGACGGAACTGCCGGATCGCTTCGAGGAACGGGAGGATCTCGATGTCGCCGACCGTGCCACCGACCTCGGTGATGACGACGTCGACGTCGTCGGACACCAGCCGGTTGATCCGGCGCTTGATCTCGTTGGTGATGTGGGGAATCACCTGCACGGTCTTGCCGAGATAGTCGCCACGGCGCTCCGCCGCGATGACCGACGAGTAGATCGAGCCGGTCGTGGCGTTGGAGTCGGTCGTGAGGTTCTCGTCGATGAACCGCTCGTAGTGACCCAGGTCGAGGTCGGTCTCGCCACCGTCGTCGGTGACGAACACCTCGCCGTGTTCGAACGGGTTCATCGTGCCCGGATCGACGTTGAGGTACGGGTCGAGTTTCTGCATGGTGACGCGGAGGCCACGGGCTTTCAGCAGTCGCCCGAGCGATGACCCCGTGAGGCCCTTTCCGAGCCCACTCACTACGCCACCGGTCACGAAGATGTGCTTCGTCATCGGGATCTCACCCTAACCCGAGGGTCCGCGAGACGCGCGTTTGGTGGGCTGGGGATTTCGTCGAAACGCGAGGTCACGACGACCGCAGCCGCGCTGCGCCCTCGACCAGCTCCGCCGCGTGGTCACGAGCGCTCGAGGAGTCGGGCGAACCCGACAGCATGCGAGACAACTCGGTGATGCGCTCGGCGTCGTCGAGCACCGTCGCTTCGCTCACGGTGCGTCCGTCGACGTCGTGTTTGGCGATGGCGACATGGTGGTCGGCGAAGGCGGCGACCTGGGCGAGGTGGGTGACCACGAGCACCTGATGGGTGCGGGCGAGGTCGGCGAGGCTGGCGCCAACGGTGTTGGCGACATCGCCGCCGATGCCGGCATCGACCTCGTCGAACACGAGGGTGGGCGGACCGGCGGTGAGCACGAGCCGCAGGGCGAGCATGGTGCGGGCGAGCTCGCCGCCCGATGCGACCCGATTGAGGGGCTGGGGGTCGTGGCCGGCGTTGGCGGCCAGGCGGAAGGCGACCTCGTCGCCGGCCTCGCCGGCCACCGAGATCTCGAGTCGAGCCCCGGCCATCGCCAGGCCGGCGAGATGGCCGCGCACCGCCTCGGCCATCTGGGGAGCGGCCTCGGTGCGTGCTGCCAGCACCTCGGCCCGGAGGCGGGTGAGGTCGGCCAGCAGCGCCGAACGACGCTGATCGAGCTCGATGGCCCGCTCGTCGAAGCCCTCGAGCTCCGCGAGCCGTTCAGCGGACTCGCGCTGGAACTCGAGCACCTCCTGCAGGCTCTCGCCGTACTTGCGGCGCAGCTCGCGCAACAGCGCCCGACGCTCACGGAGCGCCTCGAGCTGCGCGGGGTCGTCCTCGATCGACTCCGACCGAGCCCGGGCCTCGGCAGCCACGTCGGCCAGCTCCGCCGCGAGGCCCTGGAGGCGGTTGGCGAGATCCGAGAACGGGCTACGACCGTCGAGGGCGGCCAGCGCGGCCGACAACGATTCCGCGGCGGCGCCGTCGGCGTCGAGCAGCGCGACGGTGGCGGCCGCAGCCTCACGGTGGGCGGCGGCGTCAGCCAGGAGGCTCTCTTCGTCGTCGAGGCGGCGGTCTTCGTCGGGATCGGCGATGCCGGCCGTCTCGATCTCCCCCACCTGGAAACGCAGCAGGTCGATCTCCCGGGCCCGGGCCCGTTCGTCGCCGCCGAGTTCGGCGAGGGCCGCCTCGCAGGTGCGGAGTTCGTCGAGCAGCGACGCCAACGGGGCGGTGTCGATGCCGCCGTACTGGTCGAGCGCGCCGCGCTGCACCTGGGTCTTGAGCAGCGACTGGTGGGCGTGCTGGCCGTGCAGATCGACGAGGTCGATGCCCAGGTCGGTCAGTGCACTGACGGTCGACAGGTGGCCGTTGAGGTAGACCCGGCTGCGGCCGTCGCGAGGGATGACCCGACGCACGACGACCTCTTCGTCGCCGATCACGAAGCGACCCTGGATCTCGGCCTCGTCGGCCCCCGGGCGCACCAACGACGCGTCGGCTCGCCCACCGGTGAGCAGGTCGATCGCGCCCACGATCAGGGTCTTGCCGGCGCCGGTCTCACCCGTCACCGCCGTCATGCCGTCGCCGAGCACGAGCGAGAGCTCGTCGATGACGCCGAGGTCGCGGACGAGGAGTTCGTTCAGCATGGTGCCCCTCGATGCCGGGGTCGATGGTGGAGAGCGTCAGCGATCATTGAGTCCGAACTTCGCCTTCAGTACGTGATGAAACCGTCGGGACCCGAACGTCACCAGACGGGCCGACTGGGCAGCGGCGGAGCAGCGGATGGTCGCTCCATCGCCCACGGTGGCGATCCTACGACCGTCCACTGACACCGTCGCGGGACGGTGGCCGTCGACGGTGAGCGTGACGGGCGTCGTGGGCTCCAGAACGAGCGAACGATCGAACAGCATGTGGGGCGACACCGGGGTCAGCAGCAAGGAACGGTGGGCCGGGTCGATGATCGGACCACGAGCCGAGAAGGCGTAGGCGGTCGATCCGGTCGGGGTCGCGACGATCATGCCGTCGACCGCGTACGTCGTGAAGAACTCGTCGTCGATGTCGACCCGCAGGCGGATCGTGTTGACGTCGGCGGAGCGCTCGACGACCGCCTCGTTGAGGGCGAGGTGGTGCTGGGTGCCCGAACCGTCACCCGGGTCGATGGTGATGTCGAGCAGCATCCGCTCCTCGATCGTCTGCTCACCAGCGAGGAAGCGAGCGACCGCATCGGCCGCCTCCTCGGGCTCGACCTCGGTGAGGTACCCGAGCTGGCCGTGATCGACCCCCATGACCGGCACCTCGGCGACCCCGGTGAGCTCGATCGCTCGCCGGATCG
>CAZEML010000072.1:8592-14121 GCA_964513285.1 uncultured Candidatus Nemicrothrix sp. | reverse complement strand
CCAGATCGAGGCCGTCGGCGAAGCCGGGGCCGTCGATCACGACGAGATCTTCCAGCGCCGCGACCTCGGCGTCGGCGCTGGGCGCCCGCACCTCGTGGCCCGCAGCGACGAGGTCCGCGGCCAGCTGGCGGGCCTGCTCGGCGGCCGAGGCGCGTCCCAGGTGCACGATCAAGCCGACGGCGGCCATCAGCGGGCCTCCGCTTCGGCGACGACGCCGTCGCGGGCAGCCGCCCACGCATCGGTCGACAGTCCTCGGGCACCCCGTCGGGCGTGGGCCAGGAACTCGACGTTGCCGTCGCCACCGGTGATCGGCGAAACCATGACCCCCATGATGGCGGCTCCAGCGCTCGACACCGCATCCGTGGCCTCGTCGAGCGTCCGGGCCCAGACCGCAGGGTCACGGATGACACCTCGGCCCCGGTCCGCCTCCTGCTTGCCCGCTTCGAACTGGGGCTTCACGAGAATGACGAGATCCGCGCCAGCCGCAGCGAAGTCGACCAGGTGCGGGGCGACGGTACGGATCGAGATGAACGAGAGGTCGGTGACCACCAGGTCACCCGGGCCGCCGAACGCCGCGGGGTCGGCGTGTCGGATGTTGGTCTGCTCGTGGACTGCCACGCGCGGATCGGCGCGAAGGCGTTCGTGGAGTTGGTTGCGCCCGACGTCGATGGCGACGACCTCGCGTGCCCCGCGCTGCAGCGCGCAGTCGGTGAACCCACCGGTCGACGATCCGGTGTCGATCACCCGGCATCCCGTCACATCGATCGAGAACCGATCGAGTGCGGCATCGAGTTTCTCTCCGCCACGGCTCACGAAGCGTGGGCCATCGCCCGCGACCTCGATCGAGTCTCCGGGGTCGACCAGCCGAGCGGCCTTCGCCGCAGGAGCGCCGCCCACCGTGACGCGACCGGCAGCGATGAGCTCCTGGGCCGCGTTCCGGCTGGATGCGAGCTCCCGCCGTACCAACTCGGCATCGAGCCGACGCCGTCGAGTCATCGTGGATCAGGCCTCCATCGGCCGCTGCGGTCCGACCGATTCGGCCGCGCTCAGCACAACTGTGACAAATTCTCCGCTCGGAGTGTGACCATCGACGAGCTGATCCGGTCCGTCAATGGCACACTGTTGAGTCGGCGAGGTGCGGAGAAGAGCATGGAGACCATCGACGAGGCAGTAGAGGCGCGAGTGGCCGCGTTCCGGGACGACTTCGACCGGATCGTGGCCAACGTCGCAAGCGTCGTGAAGGGCAAGACGATCGTGTGCCGGCTGGCGGTCACGTGCATGCTCGCCGATGGCCACCTGCTGATCGAAGACGTACCGGGCGTCGGTAAGACCTCGCTCGCCCGAGCCCTCGCCGAAACGATCGACGGATCGCTCCAGCGGATCCAGTTCACCCCCGACCTCCTCCCCACCGATGTCACCGGCGTGCAGGTCTACAACCGCGAGCTCAACACCTTCGACTTCCACGAGGGGGCGGTCTTCGCCAACGTCGTGGTGGCCGACGAGATCAACCGGGCATCGCCCAAGACGCAGTCCGCGCTCCTCGAGGTGATGGAGGAGCACCAGGTTTCGGTCGACGGCACCCCCCGCTTCGTTCCCGAGCCGTTCCTCGTGCTGGCCACCCAGAACCCGATCGAGCTCGACGGCACGTACCCATTGCCAGAGGCCCAGCTCGACCGCTTTTTGATGCGGCTCGCCATTGGGTACCCCGACGCAGGGTCGGAGATGGACATCCTCGACCAGCACGAGAAGCGATGGGACCGCGCCGAGCTTGTGCCGGCGGTGACCACCCAGCGCTTCATCGAGATGACTCGTATCGCCGATCAAATTCATGTCGGCCCGAACGTCAAGGCCTACCTCGTCGCCCTCTCCACCGCGACTCGCGAACGACCCGATGTCCGCATCGGGGTGAGCCCCCGCGGCACGATCGCGCTCGCCAGCGCTGCCCGTGCGTGGGCGGCCTCAGACGGCCGGGCATTCGTCACCACCGACGACGTTCGCATGCTCGCCCCGCATGTCCTCCCCCATCGTCTGGTGCTCGCCCCCGAAGTCGAACTCCGTGGCGTAACGGGACCACAGGTCATCCGCGAGGTGCTCGCGGAGGTCCCGGTCGACGAGGCGGCCCGAGGCTGACGTGACCCCGGTCGGGCGTGCCACCCTGGCGGCCGGCGGACTCATCGCGCTCGCCGGCCTCTTGGTCGGCTATCCCGCGCTCCTCGCGTTGGGCATCACCCTGCTGATCGCCAGCGGCATTGCGGTGATCCTCGCCGGGCGCGAAGCCGAGCTCGGCGTCTCGCGGCGGGTGATCCCCGAGCGCGTCACCGCCGACGCCGAAGCGATCAGCGAGCTGACCATCACGAACCGCGGTCGACGACCGTTCGGCGCGAGCGTCGCTCGAGAGCGCATCGCCGGGAAGTTCACCACCATCCCCCTCTCGAACCTGGAGCCGGGCGAGACCGTGACGGTGAACCATCGGCTCCCGACGAATCGCCGCGGCGTCTTCGAGGTCGGCCCGCTGGTCGTCCCTCGGGGTGACCCGATCGGCCTCGCTCGGCGCGGCGCGATCGGCGACGATGTCGGACAGCTGATCGTGCACCCCTCGACGCATCAGATCGCGCCGTTCGTCGCCCGCCGGCGCCGCGATCTCGAAGGCGCCCCGTCGGGTGAGGCCGCGGCCGGCGGCGTGACCTTCGCCAATCTGCGCGAGTACGTCCCGGGCGACGATGTGCGGTTGGTCCACTGGAAGACCTCGGCGCGAACCGACCAGCTGCTCGTCCGCCACAACATCGACGTGCATCGACCCCGCACCTGCGTCGTGCTCGACACCAAAGCGGCGCTCTACAGCGGCGATGCGTTCGAGGATGCGATCCGGGTGGCGGCAAGCATTGCCGTCGCCGCTATCCATCGGCGCTTCCCGTTCGTCATCCGCACCACCGACGGCGCAGCGATCGAGGACCCTGCGCCGATGCTCGCCGTCCTCGACTTCTTCGCCGCCGCCACGCCGGCGGACGAACCCTCCGCGACCCTCGGCGCGACCGTGTTCGACACCACCCGACGCAACTCTGGCCTGTCCTGCGCCGTGGTCACCGGCCGAGCGGGAGTCGAGGACCTTCAATCGCTCGGGCCGCTCCGAACGCGATTCGAGCAGATGTCCATCATTCGCGTCGGCGCTGGTCAGGGCGCAGAAGTCCACGAACTGTCCGGCGCAACCCTGATCAACGCATCGACCTCGGCACACTTCGCTCAGGCGTGGAACCGCAGGATGCGCGGATGACGCTCAACCCTCGGATGCCGACGATCGTCACGACGATCCTGACGTTCCTGGTCACCCTGGCGCCCCTCTTCTCGGTGTTCGGCGGGTTCGGATGGTTCCTGCGGTTGGCGTCGGCGGTCGTCGCATCCGCCGCCGTTGCCGTGCTGGTGGAGACCGTCCGGCCCCAACGACAGATTCCGGTGCTCGCGCTCGCCACCACCGCCGGCGCCGTGCTGTGGACCCTGCTCGTCATCCAGGGCTCGGCGTTTGCGTCGAACCCGGTCTCGAGCGGGGTGTGGTCCCGGGTCGGCGACGGCGTGTTCGACGGTTGGAGCGAACTGCTCGCGTCAGATCGGGCGACCGCTGACGTCGACGCAGCGGAGACACTGCTCGGCTTCCTCTTGTGGATCGGCGTCGCGGTCGCCATCCATGTCGCTGCCCGGTGGCGATCGCCGTTGGGAACGCTCCTCACGAGCGCCGCGATGGTGTTCGTGGCCGCTGCCGCGGCACTCTCGGTCGAGCGGGGCGACCTCCTCGCTGGAGCGGCGGTCGGGGCGGCCGGTCTGTTGGTCGTCGCTGCCGTGACCCGAACCGAAGTCGACCATTGGGGGTTCGGCCGGGTGGCCGGCCTCGTCGGCACAGTCGCCGTGGCGGGCCTCCTCGGGGCCGGGGCCGTTTCCCTTCTCGACCCGGTGCTGCGCGACCCGATCGATCCGCGCCAGGCTCGCGACACCACGACGCAGACTCTCGACGTCCCCGACCTCCTCTCAGAGTTCGGCGCTCGGTCTGCGGAAACGCAGACGATCTTCAGTGTCGTGCGGGTCCTCGGCGACCCCGACACCCCGATCCGGTTCCGGCTCTTGAGCTACGGGATTCACGATGGGCAGCGCTTCCTGCCCACAGCGGAATACGTGCAGGTCACCCGGCTGTCACAACCGACGCCACAGGTCGCGGGTGAGCAGTACGTGATCGACGTACAACTCCGCAACCTCGACGAGCCGTTTGTCCCGATGCTCGACCGCACCATTCGCAGCGACATCGCCAACCTCGGCTGGGATGTCGAGACCCAGACTGCGGCCCGGGACAGCCGGCCGGTGACCTACCAGATCTCCGGCGTCGCGCTCGACCCGGCCGAGATCAGCGACCGCAACGTCGACCGGCTCGGGGTCGATCCGGTGTACCTCAACCTCCCCGACACGATGCCGCCTTCGTTCCGCAGCGCGGCGCTGCAGGCCGTCGCCGCCGCCCCCGACGACCGGGCGGCCGTCGATGCCATCGTCGCCATCGTCGCTGATCTGGGGAGGGATCCGGCGGCGGCTTCTGGCCATTCGCTTGGCCGACTCGAGACCGATCTGGTCGAGCGCAACCCGGCAACAGCAGAGCAGTTGGCGGCGATGCAGACCTTGTTCCTCCGTTCAGCGGGTATCCCGGCCCGTCTGGTCGTCGGGTATGTCGCGGCCGGCGAGATCGTGCCTGGCACCGCGCTCGACGTGTGGGTCGAGGTCCCGTACGCGGAGTCTGGATGGGGGCCGACGGAGCCGGTCGTGGCGATCGCTGAGCCACCTGCGGTGGTTGACGACCTGGTCACGACCACGACCGTGGCCGGCGAACAAGACATCGCGGCGCAGGCCCAACCTCGCGAGCTCGGACCCAGCGCCGACGCGCTGTCCCCCGACGGCCCTGGTGGCGGTCTGTCGCTTCGCGATCTCGGACTCATCGTCGTTGGACTCATCGTCACGGCCTTCATCGGGCTCGTCACCGCCCGCATCGTGCGCCGATCGCGTCGGCGCAATGGCCCGACCGGCGATCTCCGGACGCTCGGTGCGTGGGCGGAGCTGGTCGACCGCCTTCGCGAGGCCGGTTTCCGGCCAAGTCCAGCAACGACGGTGAGCGACGTCGTCGAATTGACCGTGACCATCGACCACGCCGTACGCCCAGCGGCAGAGTCGCTGGGCCGGCGAGCCTCACTCGTGTTCCATGGCCCCTGGAACACCTCCCAGGACGACGCCGACGCGGCGTGGCGGGATCTGGCCGAGATCGAGGCCGCGCTCAAGGAAGCCCGAGGCCCCCGGTATCACCTGCAGCGGGTCGCCGATCCGAGGGTGCTACGCCATCGGTCTCCAGAGCCGCCGCGAACCCGCGACGGCGGGCGACGCTCGGTGTCGATCCACTGAGCGCTGAACGTGACGACTACGGCGGATCAGGTGGTGGCACGGGGTCAACGGTCACCGTGAACGACGTCGAATCCTGACGAACAAACGTGTCATCAAACACCGTCA
>CAZEML010000072.1:0-8492 GCA_964513285.1 uncultured Candidatus Nemicrothrix sp. | reverse complement strand
CCCCGAACGCCACCGGATCACCAACCGTCACCGGATTCGGCGAACCACTCGCCGACACGATCACCGGAGCCGCCGGCGGATCCACCGTCACCGTGAACGACGTCGAATCCTGACGAACAAACGTGTCATCAAACACCGTCAACGTCACCGTGTAGGAACCAACCGCCCCATAGGTATGCGACGGCGACGCCAACGTCGACGACGACCCATCACCAAACTCCCACAGATACCGATCAAACGTCCCCGACACCGTCGCCCCGAACGCCACCGGATCACCAACCGTCACCGGATTCGGCGAACCACTCGCCGAGTCGATCTGGGGGCCGGGCGGGTTGTTCACGACGTACGCCGACGCGACCCAGTCGCTGGTTGCGACCGGTCCGTTGGCCCGGACTCGCACCTGGTAGATGCCTTCGCTGGCGAACGAGTGGCTGAACACACCCGAGGTCGCCGTCTCGGTCGCGGAGCCATCGCCAAAGTCGATCTCGTACGACACCACCGGTCCTGAGCCGAGGGCCGGCGTCGCGGTGAAGGTCGACGGAGCGAGCGCGGTACCGATGGCGGGGTCAGCCGCAAGGCTCGGGATCGGCGGTGGCGGATCAACCGTCACCGTACCGAAGGTCGTGCTCGCGTCGCCGGCCGCCGTCGCCACCGTGAGGGTGACGATGTAGCTGCCCGCCGCCGCGTAGGTGTGCGACGGGTTCTGAACCCCAGAGGTGCCACCGTCGCCGAAGTCCCATGCCCAGGTCGCAGCGTTGGCCGACTGATCGGTGAAGTTGACGACCTCGCCGGCCGTTGGCCCTGCCGGTGCGGAGGCGAACTGGGCGACCGGGCGCAGCCGCGGGCTGATGACGACCGTCGTCGTGTCGGTACCGTTTCGGTTCGTCACGGTCAAGGTGACGGTCTTGTCGCCCGCGGTGGTGTAGGTGTGCAGTGGGTTGGCAACGGTCGAGGTGACCCCATCACCGAAGTCCCATAGCCAGGTCTCCGCATTGCTCGAGCCATCGCCGAACACCACGACATCTCCGACCCACGGGCTCGGCTCGAACGAGGCAATGACGGCGATCGGCGGCGGGAGCTGCTCAAGCACCTCGATGGTGACGGATTCGGTGTCGACGCCAGCCGCGTTCTCAACGGTCAAGGTGACCACATAGGTCCCCGCGGCGGTCCAAGCGTGGCTGACCGACTCACCCTCGCCGGTCGCCCCGTCACCGAACGACCACACGAACGTGTCAGGGGCGTTGATCGACTGGCTCTCGAGCGCGACGACGTCGCCGGTCTCGATCAGGGCTGGAAGCGAACCGATTCGAGCGACCGGTGGGATCGTCGCCGGGTCGACGCTGATCGGCAAGGTAACCGAGTCGTCGCCGGCCTCATTCGAGCCGATCACCTCGACGGTGTAGTCACCCGGCGTGGAGTAGACATGGCTCACGTCAGCCCCGGTTGCCGTGGCGCCATCGCCGAACGACCAGACGAAGACCGCTTCGTCGGTCGTGGATGTCGCCGTGAAGGCGATCGGACTCCCAGCTTCGAGGATGTCCGAGACGACCTCGGCGACGACCTCGGGAGGTTCGAGATCGACGACGACTTCGATCACCAGCTGCGCGGCATCGGACCCCTGTTCGTTGGTGACGGTGAGCGCAACGATGTACTCGCCGGGCTGGCTCCACGCGTGCGAGACGTTGGGCCCGCCGGCGGTCGCGCCGTCACCGAACTCCCAGAACCAGGTCGTTGGTTCTCCCGAACTGCGATCGGCGAACGACACCTGAGAGCCGACCGCCACCACGCGGCTCGAGGCTACGAAGTCGGCGTTCGGCGCAACCGCGGTGTCGGCGTCGACCACCGTGATCGCGAGGCTGATGCTGTCCTCGACATCACCCGCAGCCACCGTCAAGGTCACGGCGTAGGTGCCCGGCTCGTCCCACGCTTTCTCGGCCGACGAGCCCTGTGCGGTGGTGCCGTCACCGAAGTCCCAGAACCACGCGACCGGATTCCCCAGCGACTCATCGACGAACTGCACAGGCTCGCCAACCGCGACCGTGCTCGCGCTGAACGCGAAATTCGCGACCAGACTCAAGGCCGGTTCCGTCTCAGCCGGCACTTCTTCGTCGGGTTCCTCCTCGACCGGGTTCCGAAGCTGAGCGGCCAGGACCGCGGCGTCGAACGAAGCCAGACCGGCATCGGGGGCATCGACCTCCGCGCCGTCGAGCGCCGCGGCGCCGTCATCGCCGAGCACGGCCTCGAAACGGACACCGTCGCCCTCGGACGTGTCGACGACTCGCACGACGCCGGCTGGATCGAGCAAGGCGACGAATGACGATCCCTGATCGAACACGGCGACAAGTTCGTCGTGGGCGACGAGCCGAAGATCCTCGGCGCCGGCGGCGACGGGATGCATCGTGACACGCTGGGTGCGGGTATCGACCACGTGGACAACGCCGGCCGCGCTCTCGGGGATGTAGACGTAGCGGCCCGCGACCACCGGAGCGCCGAGTCCCCCCGGCTCGGCGGCGAGGAAGGCCTCAGCACAGGTACCGACCGCCGTGTCGACGACGTAAACCGATGCATCGTTCACGGCGGCGATGAGTCCGGATGCGTCGCCGACGATCGGTGCCTCCGCGGCCACCGGGCCGGGCAAGCATCCGATCGTCTCACCAGCGAGGTCCTGAATCGTCAAGCCATCGATCAGCGCCAGCGTGTCCCCGAGGCGGACCAGCCGCTCGGCTCGCTGAAGGGTCCGGGTCGCGGCACCGTCGGCGCCAATGATCACGAGTTCTTCGTCGACCACCACGGCTGCGCCGAGCCCATCGGCCACGACGTCGGTCGGTCGGATCAGCGGCGGGCTTTGCAGATCGGACCGGACATCGAGGCCGACGACACGCACGTTGTCGAGCGTGGCGAGCGCGATGGACTCGGGCCCGACGTCGGTGTCCGTGATCCGGCCGTCGATCGATCGGGTCCTGGTGACCGCTTGGCTGGCGGGATCGACGCTCGAGACAACCCGTGCGGATCGGTCGATCACGATCACCGCGGTCTCGCTCTGGCTGACCTCGAGATTCGCGCCCGCCCGGCCGACTTCCACGCGGCTCTTGACATCACCCGTCAGAGGGTCGAGCTCGACGATCTCGCCGGTGGTGGGAGCGGGGATCCACAGCGAACTCACGGAGCTCTCGACACTGGATACGACTCGGTCGTCGACCTGGAACGCGGCGAAGCCGGTCACGGCCAGCATGGCCGCCACCAGGGCACCAACTACCGGCTGTTGCATCCTCCGCATCGCCTTGAGCGTACCTTCTCGCCAGGTCGTCACCGAGAGCGTCGGATCCCGCATCCTCCGGCCACGGCGAGTGCTTGACCGAACCACGCGGCGTTCAGTCGTCCAGCACCGCCTTGACCATAGCGGCGAGATCGTCCGCCGAGTAGGCGGGGTCGGGCTCGACGGGAAGATCGGCCGGTTTGGTGACCCCGGAGAACACCAAACCGAAGTCGTACCCGACCGCCTCCGCGAACAGTCCGTCGGTCTCGGGCCGGTCCCCCACCATGAGGCCCGAAGGTCCCAACCGTTCGCGAACGAGCGCCGCGATCGGGTCGTGGGGCTTGCCCGCCACCTCGGGATCGCGGCCGGTCGCCGTCGCAACCGATGCGACCAGCGCACCGTTGCCGGGCACGAGCCCGTCGGCGGTGGGGAACGTGCTGTCGGTGTTGGTGGCGATGAAGCGCGCACCGGCGTCGATGGCCCGCATGGCGCGGGTCATCGCGTCGTAGTCGAAGGCCTGATCGATCCCCATCACGACGACGTCGGCCGGACCGTGTTCGACCAGTTCGACGGCGGCTTCGGTCAGCGCGGCCCGAACGCCATCGGTGCCGATCGCGAGCACGCGCTCCCCCGCGTTGACCATGGTGGCCGCCGCCATCGCCGCGGTGATCACTTCGCCCTCGGCGTCGTCGATCCCGTGGCTCGCGAGCTTTGCGGCCACCTGTGCGGGGGTGCGCTGTGCCGAATTCGTGACGAACGCGATCGGTACGCCGGCGTCGCGCAGCTGCGCGACGGCCTCCGGCGAGCCGGGGACCGTCTCGGTGCCGCGCCAGATGACGCCGTCGAGATCGAGCGCCCAGCCGCTCAGCTGACGTTCCATGTCGGCAAGCTACGGAGCAAGCCGTGTAGATCGCCGGGACCTCGCTGCTCTTGCGCAGCCGCGATCTGGGCGCTTGCGGCCTGGGCGTACTCGCCGCGACCCACAGAGCGGAACACGCCGACGGGGGTCGGCGATTCGCGGTCATCCGCGAGTCGGCTCAGCGCGAACGCGACCGACGGATCCTCGGCGGTCTCGTCGTGGACGTGCAGGTTCTCGACACCCACCTCGGACACGTCGACGATGCGAGCGATGCCGTCGTCGATCACGACGCCCCGCTCTCCTTCCGCGCCGAACCGAACCGGTTCGCCGTGGGTCAGGTTGATCAGCATCGAGGCACGAGCGTCCTTCTTGGTGATGGCCCCGAACGCGCCGTCGTTGAAGACGTTGCAGTTCTGGAACACCTCGACGATCGCGCTCCCCTGGTGTGCGTGGGCCCGGCGGAACATGTCCTGCATGTGACCGCGGTCCATGTCGTGGGTGCGAGCGACGAACGTCGCCTCCGCGCCCAGCGCCACCGAGATCGGGTTGAACGGCTGGTCGATCGACCCCATCGGGGTCGACTTGGTGACCTTGCCGACCTCGCTCGTCGGGGAGTACTGGCCCTTGGTCAGGCCGTAGATCTGGTTGTTGAACAACAGGATCGTCAGGTTCACGTTGCGACGCAGGGCGTGGATCAGATGGTTGCCGCCGATCGACAACATGTCGCCGTCGCCGCCGACCACCCACACGTCGAGGTCGGGACGGGCCATCGCCAGACCGGTCGCGATCGCCGGCGAACGGCCGTGGATCGAGTGCATCCCGTAGGTGTTCATGTAGTACGGGAAGCGGGCGGCACAACCGATGCCGGAGATGAACACGGTGTCCTCACGACGGACATCGAGTTCGGGCATCAGCAACTGCATCGCGGTCAGGATCGAGTAGTCGCCACAGCCGGGGCACCACCGGACCTCTTGGTCGCTCGACCAGTCCTTCTTGACGGTGACGGGTGCGCTGCTCATCGGGCGACCTCCTGGATCTTGGTGACGAGTTCGGCGGCGGTGAAGGGCTGGCCCGACACCTTGGAGATGACCTTGGCGTCGACCAGGAACTCCGCCCGGAGGAGCTTGGTGAGCTGCCCGAGGTTCATCTCTGGCACGACGACGTGCTCATAGCGCCCGAGGATCTCCCCCAGGTTCGCGGCGAAGGGATACAGGTGCCGAAGGTGGACGCTGGCCACCTTCGTACCGGACCGGCGCAGTCGACCGGTGGCGCTGGTGATCGCACCCCAGGTCGATCCCCAGCCGACGACGAGGATGTCGGCGTCTTCGTCGCCGCTGACCTCGAGCGGGGGAAGCTTCTCGGCGATCTTGAGGATCCGCTCCTCACGCAGCCGCACCATGAACTCGTGGTTCTCGGGGGCGTAGCTGATGTTGCCGGTGCCGTCCTGCTTCTCGATACCACCGATGCGGTGCATGAGTCCTTCGGTGCCCGGGATCGCCCACGGGCGGGCGAGGTCGTCGTTGCGGACGTAGGGCCAGTAGACCTCACGCCCCTCGTCATCGAGTCCGTTCACCTCCGAGGCGAACTCCGCGGTGATCGACGGCAGGTCGTCGAGGTCGGGCAGACGCCACGGTTCGGTGCCGTTGGCGAGATAGCCGTCGCTCAGCAACATCACCGGCGTGCGGTACTCGACCGCGATGCGGACCGCCTCGATCGCGGCGTCGAAACAATCCGACGGTGAGCTGGCCGCGACGATCGGCATGGGCGCTTCACCGTGACGGCCATACATCGCCATCATGAGGTCGGCCGCTTCGGTTTTGGTGGGAAGACCGGTCGAGGGGCCGCCCCGCTGGATGTCGATCACGACGAGCGGGAGTTCGAGGCTGACCGCCAGCCCGAGCGTTTCGCCCTTGAGGGCGACGCCGGGGCCGCTGGTGGTTGTGATGCCGATGTGGCCGCCGTAGCTCGCGCCGAGCGCGGAGCCGACGGCGGCGATCTCGTCCTCGGCTTGGAACGTGCGTACGCCGAAGTTCTTGTGCTTGGACAACTCGTGGAGGATGTCGCTCGCCGGCGTGATCGGGTACGAGCCGAGGAACAGCGGCAGGCCGGCCTGCTGACTCGCCGCGATCAGGCCCCAGCTGAGCGCGGTGTTGCCGTTGATGTTGGTGTATTCACCCGGCGGCAGTTCGGCGGGGCGCACCGTCATCCGGCTGGCCGACAGCTCCGCGGTCTCGCCGAAGGCGTTGCCGGCCCGGTACGCCGCTTCGTTCGCGGCGATGACGAGATCGCGTCCTTTGAACTTCTCCTGGATCCACAGCATCGTGGGTTCCTCGGGCCGGGAGTACAGCCACGACACGAGGCCGAGGGCGAAGAAGTTCTTGGACCGTTCCGCGTCGCGGGGCTTGACCCCGAGGTCCTTGCACGCCTCCTTGGTGAGCGAGGTCATCGGCGCGGTCACGAGGGTGTACCCGTCGAGCGACCCGTCCTCGAGCGGGTTGGCGTCGTAGCCGGCCTTCGCCAGGTTGCGGTCCTCGAAGGCGTCGCTGTTGACGATCACCGTGCCGCCGGACTCGAGCTTGTCGATGTCGGCCTTGAGCGCGGCGGGATTCATCGCCACCAACACGTTGGGGGCGTCGCCCGGCGTGGTGATGTCGTGATCGGAGATGTGGATCTGGAACGCCGAGACGCCCGCCAAGGTGCCGGCTGGTGCCCGGATCTCGGCGGGGAACTCGGGCAGGGTCGCCAGGTCGTTGCCGAACAATGCGCTTGCGGAGGTGAAGCGGTCGCCGGTGAGCTGCATGCCGTCACCGGAGTCCCCTGCGAAGCGGATGATGATCCGCTCAACCTCTCGAATCTCAGCACTGCGATCTGCGATGTCGGTCACGTCGTTTGAACCCCTTGCCTGCCGGGTGGCACTTCGGGCGACCCTAACGCGCCCGCGGTGACTGTGGTGAACCCCCAGACGGGGAACCGGCGGCCGGGTGCGTGGTGTCGTCGGCCAAGGCCGATCGCAGCCCTTCGAGCGCCCGATCGGCGGTCCTGGTGTCGGCCCGAGCGACCACGTCGGCGACCACCTCGGTGCGGCTGATCGTCGCTCCCCCGGCCCGGAAGAAACGTCGGCGCACCAGCCCGACCGCGACCACCTCGTCGCCGGCCCGCACCGCGGGCGGTCGCTTCGGCGAGAACCACGCGACCGGCACACTCAATCGGCCGTCGGCGGTCTCGGTCGTGATCTCGTAGCTGAGGAGCTCATCGCCTGAGGGCAGTGCGCGGTGGCGAGGGTCGCTCGACAAGGTGCCGCGCAAGACGACGAGGTTGGTCGTGGGGTGCATGATTCGACTTCCATTCCGGTGGCGCGAGCGGGGCCGCTCGCTGGCTCGCGGGGAAGTCGAGTGATGAGGACGCTACCGGCGCCCTGTGACAGTCAGCCGAGCGCCTTGACCCGCGCCTGGACGTCGGCCAGATCCGGGGCATGACCGGCGACCCAGGAGAACAGCTCCCGCGCCCGCGGGGTGCGCCCCGCCCGGTCGTAGAGGTCGGCGAGGGCATAGGCCCGGCGCAGATGGTGGCCCTGGGGGCGCTTGGGGGGACGCCAGTTCTGCTCGAGGAGCCGGATCGCGGAGGTCAGGTCCCCTTGATCGGCTTTGGCGCCGGCGACGACGATGCGTCCCTCCACGACCAGTTCGGCGCTCGGCGAAGCCTCGCCGAGTTCCTCCCACAAGACGTCGACGTCAGCCCAATGCTCGAGCGCACGATGGCAGTCGGCGAGGACCGGGTGCTGTTCGGTCGAACCCGACAGCTCACGGAACGCCTCGAGGTGCTCGACCGCGTCCTTCCATTTGCCCAGGCGGTAGAGCGTGAGTCCCATCAGCTCGCGACCCTCGGGGAGCTCGGGCGCCTCCTTCACGATGGGGCCGAGCTGGGTCCGGGAATCACCGAACCGTTCGCCCTCGAATGCCTTGGCGGCCTCGTTCAGCCGACGGTTGAGGGTCTTGGCGCGCTGCTCGCCGACGAGCTTGCGCAACGCCACCGCAGGATCCTTCACCGCATGAGGTCGGGCCGGCAGACGGCGCCGCTCCCTCGGCTCGTTGCTCCCGGAGCGGCCTCGCTGCACGGCCTTCGCGGCGGCGCGCTCGAGGTCGGCGGCGCCGGGTCGCGCTCCGGAGCGTCGTGGGCGGGGATCCTCGGGGGCTTCGTCCTTGGCCGGACGGGGGCGCGACCGGCGCTCCTCGCGCTTCGCGATCGTCTCCGGGTCGTCGTAGTCCATGTTGCCAGCGCCGCGACGGGCGATTCGGCCCCATTGTGCGGGCCCGGCGAGATCGCGATCAGGACGCCGGTCGCCATCGGATCGACGTCGCGACCGGTCGTCGTCACGGC
>CAZEML010000071.1:7321-18194 GCA_964513285.1 uncultured Candidatus Nemicrothrix sp. | reverse complement strand
CGATGGGCGTTTCGCCACCTCGATCTGATGGTCGCCCAGCGGGTGCTGATCCCGCGCCCGGAGACCGAGGGCGTCGCCGGGCTGGCCATCGATGAGGTCGTCGCTCGGTCCGGTCAGGGCCGGGACGTGGTCGTCGCCGATCTCGGTACCGGCTCGGGCGCGATCGGGCTCGCAGTCGCCTCGGAGTGTGCCGCCGCCCGCGTGCTGGCGACCGATGCGTCGGCCGATGCGCTCGCCGTCGCTCGTGCGAACCTCGCCGGGCTCGGCCGAGCGGCGGGGCGGGTGAGCCTGCACGAGGGGTCGTGGTTCGATGCGCTGCCCGACAGCGTCCGCGGCGCGATCGACGTGTTGATCTCCAACCCGCCCTACATCGGCGATGACGAGGTGTTGCCGGAGGTCGTGGGCGACTGGGAACCGGCGAGCGCGTTGCGGGCCGGGCCGGTCGGCGACGAGGACCTGCAGACGATCGTCCGCGGGGCCGACGAGTGGCTGACGGCCGATGGCGTCGTCGTGCTGGAGATGGCGCCGGACCAGACGGCGCCGATCGCCGCTCGCTTCCAGACCGACGGCTGGCAGGCGTCCGTGCATCAGGATCTCGCGGGTCGAGACCGCGCGGTCGTGGCCCGAAAGCGGTCCTGAGCCGCCCTCGTCCGATCTAGGATCGGGCCGTGCGCATCGCTGTTGGTTCTGATCACGCCGGGTTCCATCTCAAGGAGGCGCTCGCCGAGCATGTTCGAGCGGCGGGGCACGAGGTCGTCGACTGCGGCACGCACTCCGATGAGCGGGTCGACTACCCCGACTTCGGCGCTGCGGTCGGCCGTGCCGTGCGCGACGGCGACGCCGACGCCGGCCTGTGCGTCTGCGGCAGCGGCATCGGCATCGCGATGGCGGCCAACAAGATCGAGGGCATCCGTGCCGCCACTGTGCACGACGTCACGAGCGCCCGTCTCACCAAGCAGCACAACGACGCGAACGTGATCTGCATCGGCGAACGCCTCACCGGCCCCGAGGTCGCCAAGGACTGTGTCGATGCCTACCTCGCCGCCGAGTTCGAGGGCGGTCGCCACACCGGGCGGGTCGCCAAGCTCGATGCGCTCGGCGGCGAGGGCGCCTAGCGGCCTGAACGAACGTTCAGTCGTTCTTTCGGCCACCCGGACCGGCCGAACCCGGCCCACCCCAGTACGCTTCCGACGTTCACGTTTCTGGAGGTGAAACCATGCCGTGGCCGAGCAGTGCCGACGATCCCGCCCTCAAGCTGATCCGCGACGAGGAGATTCGTCAGAACTCCACGATCCAGCTCATCGCGAGCGAGAACTTCGCGTCGCCGGCGGTCATGGCGGCCACCGGTTCGGTGCTCACCAACAAGTACTCCGAGGGCTACCCGGGCAAGCGCTACTACGGCGGCAACATGGTCGTCGACCAGCTCGAGGACCTCGCTCGCCAGCGGATCTGTGAGATCTTCGGCGCCGATCACGCCAACGTGCAGCCCCACGCCGGTGCCATCGCCAACATGGGCGTCTACCAGGCCCTGCTCGAGCCCGGCGACACGATCCTCGGGCTCAGCCTCGATCACGGCGGTCACCTGACCCACGGTTCGCCGGTCAACTTCTCGGGCCTGCAGTACAACTTCGTCAGCTATGGCGTCACCGCGAGCGACGAGCGCCTCGACATGGACGAGGTGCGCGAGAAGGCCCGCGCCCATTCGCCGAAGCTCATCGTCGCCGGCGCCACCGCCTACCCGCGCATCATCGACCCGGCACCGTTCCGCGAGATCGCCGACGAGGTCGGCGCGATGCTCATGTTCGACGCCGCTCACATCGCCGGCCTGATCGCCGGTGGGGTGCATCCCAACCCGATGCCGTACGTCGACGTCATGACCTTCACCACCCACAAGACCCTTCGTGGTCCGCGTGGTGGCTGCATCCTGAGCCGGGCCGAGCACGCCGCCGCGATCGACAAGGCGATGTTCCCCGGCCTGCAGGGCGGACCCCTCGAGCACGCGATCGCCGCCAAGGCCGTCGCCTTCGGCGAGGTGCTCGACCCGTCGTTCAAGGACTACGCGTCGGCCGTGGTCGCCAACGCCCAGGCGCTCGCCGAAGCGCTCGCCGGCCACGGTTTCCGGCTGTGCTCGGGTGGCACCGACAACCACCTGTTGTTGGTCGACCTGCGGACCTTCGACGACGACCTCACCGGCAAGGTCGCCCAGGCCGTGCTCGACGACGCCGGCATCAGCCTCAACAAGAACACGGTGCCCGACGATCCTCGGTCGCCGTTCGTGACCTCCGGGGTTCGGATCGGCACGCCGGCGGTGACCACCCAGGGCATGGGTGTGGCCGAGATGGCGACCATCGCCGAGCTGATCGCCCGGGCGTTGCGCGACCGCGAAGATCCGGCCGCAGTGGCTTCGGTCAAGCAGGAAGCCGAGGCGCTGTGCGCCCGCTTCCAGCCCTACCCGGAGCTCGGGGCCTGATCGAGCGGCGGCGGGGGCTCGGGCGATGCCGTCACTCTCGGCGTACCTGATCGTCGGCGGGACCGCCGCTCTCGTCACCTTCGTTCTCATCCCGATCGTCATCTGGCTGTCGCCGCGCATGGGCGCGGTCGTCGCACCGGACGAACGCCGCGTCCACACCCGTCCGACCCCGACTGCGGGTGGCGCGGCGATGATCGTCGGCGTCGTGGCGGCCGCGGTCGTCGCGTTCATCCATCCCGAGTTCGAGGACGTCGTCGCGGCGCGCACCGAACTGCTCGGTGTGGTCGTCGCTGCGTTCGTGATGTGGAGTGTCGGCTTCGTCGACGACATCCGGGAGATCACCGCTCCGGCGAAGATGGCCGGCATGGTGCTCGCCGGCAGCCTGTTGTCGCTGACCGGCGTGTCGATCCTCGTGTTCCGAGTGCCGTTCTTCGACGTGCTGTTCCTCTCGACCGACTGGTCGTTCTTCGTGACGGTGCTGTGGGTCGTCGGGATGGCCAACATCGTCAACTTCATCGACGGGCTCGACGGCCTCGCGGCCGGCATCGTCGCCATCGCGTCGGGCACGTTCTTGCTCTACGCGCTGCGGCTCGGCAACGAAGACGTGCTCGATCCCGCCAACCCGGGCGCACTGTGGGCGGTCATCACCCTGGGCGTCTGCATCGGCTTCCTTCCCCACAACGTGCACCCGGCCCGCATCTTCATGGGCGACGGCGGGGCCCTGCTCCTCGGGCTGCTGATGGCCGCGTCGACCATGAGCGTCGGGGGCCGAGCGACCGCGGAGTTCTCCGGTCAGTCGTTCTTCTTCTTCGCCCCGATCTTCATTCCGCTCGTCATCCTCGGCGTGCCGGTCCTCGACACGATCTGGGCCGTGCTTCGCCGCACGGTCCGCGGGCGCAGCTTCGCCACCGCGGACAAGGAGCATCTGCATCACCGGCTGATGAACCTCGGCCATGGCCACCGGCGGGCGGTGCTCATCCTCTGGGCCTGGACCGCGCTGCTCTCGGTGTTCGTGCTGTACCCGACCTACACCGGAGAAGGCGACGCCATCGTCCCGATCGGGATCCTCGCGCTCGCCCTCGGTCTGTTCTCGGTCCTTCACCCCCGCGTTCGCCCGACCCCACCCGGGCCGGCCGACACCGAGGAGCCTCCGGGTTCCGACGCGGCAGCGCCGGTCGAGGTGTCAGATCACGTCGACGGGCACACCGACGGGTAGGCCGATCGCTTCGACCATCTGGGTGATGTCGTCGTTGTGCATGCGGATGCAGCCCGACGACACATTGGTGCCGATCGAGTCCGGGTCGTTGGTGCCGTGGATGCCGAGCTGGCCCTCGCCGCCGGCGAAGGTCTGGAAGGTGTCGCTGAATCCGGAGAGTCCGTAGGCGAAGGCGCCGTAGACGGAGTCGGGTTCGGGCGGCCGGAGCAGCTCGGTCGTGTAGTAGCGCCCGAGCGGGGTCGGGGCGTTCTCGCGGGCGACGCCGACCGTGGTCTGAAAGATCGGGAGCTCGCGCTCGAAGACGGTGAGGAGGAACTCGTCGAGGCGGACTTCGATCGCGTAGTTGTGGCGGGTGAGGCGGATGTCGTTGCCGTCGATCCACCCGAAGCTGCCGTTCGGACGGGTGGGCAGCAGCACTTCCATCCGGTTCAGGTCGGGGAGCTGCTCGACGAGGAAGACGAGGGGGCCACCGCTGGCGATCGGGTTGGCGAACTCGTGGACGGTGTCGTCCAACGCCGGGTTCGACGAGACGGCGACGAGCGGGACGACGGCCTCGGCGACGAAGGCCAGGCCGGGCCGGTCGGCGTCGGGGATGTCGACGGGCAGTTCGTCCTCGAGGGCGAGCGTCTCCTCGGGGGCCGTGGTCTCGGCGGCGGCGTCGGTGCTCTGGGTCGTGGTCGTGGTCGTCGTGGTGGTGCGCGGCGCGCCGGGCTGGAGCGGGATGCTGCCGTCGGCGAACTCGTCGAGGAGCTCACGCTCGGGGTAGGCGCAGGCCGTCAGCCCCAACGCGGAGGCTCCGAGGAGGAAGTGACGCCGTTCCATGAGGGCCGACGCTACCGAACGGTCGTGCTCAACCCGGGGCACCTCCGACGTCCTCGGGGTTGAGTTCCTCCAGATCGAGCCCCGCGGTTTCGGGGAAGCGGAGGAGCACGAGGGCGGCCACGATGAGCGGCCCAAGGCCCATGAGTGCGATCGGCGCGCCGAGGTTGTCCCAGAGGTCCGACAACGCACCGACGGCCACGAGGCCGACGGCGCTGCCCACGACACCGACGGTGACGATGAGGGCGTTGGCTCGGCTGCGGTTGTGGGTCCCGAAGAGCTCCGGCCCGTACACGGCCATCGCCGGGACCGCGATGGCACCCACGATGTTGCCGACGAGCTTGGCCGCCCACATGGCCGGTCCGGCGACGATGAACGACAGCACGGTACCGATCGCTGCGGCGACAAGCCCGATCGCGGCGACTGGGCGTCGTCCCCACGACTCCGCGAGGTAGCCACCGACGAGCACCCCGATCCCGATCGGGGTGGAGGTGACGAGCGTGAAGATGGTGATGTCGGTGCCGGTGAAGTTGCGTTCCTCACGGAGGAACTCGTTCTGGAATCCGCTCGCCGGCGCCGCGAACATCGCGAGGAGGAAGAGGCTCACGCCGAGGAGGGCGAACCGACGGGTTCGGCGTTCGCGGTCGGCGGCGTCGAGTTCGACCTCCTCGCCGGTCTGCTCGGCGAAGCGTCGGGTCTCGGGCAACCGGCGGGCCGCCCATCCGACCACGAGGATGCCGAGCCCAGCAGCGAGATAGATCGCCCGCCAGCCGCGAAGGTCGAGGTCGGCGACGGGGAGGATCCACACCGCCATGCCCGAGCCGAGGCCGGCGCTCATCGTGAGTACGGAGGCCGCCCATGCCCGGCTGCGCGTCGGCATCTCCTCGACCGCCATGATCGCGATGATGATCCCCAGGGCGGTCGAGAGCCCTCTGGCGACCAGCTGGGTGCCACCGAGGACATAGATGTTGGGGGAGAGACCGCCGAGCACGGTCAAGACACAGCTGGAGACGCCGGTGAAGAGCAGCAGCGGTCGGCGGCCCCGTCGATCGGCGACGACCGAGGCGATGAGGGTGACGAGTACCCCGAAGCGCACGGCGCCGAACACGAACCCCTGGGCGGTGTTGCCCCGTTCGAACTCGTCGGCGGCGAAGGACAGTGTCTGGGTGAGGACCGTTCCGAGGTAGCCGTCGACGATCTGGACCGCACACAGCAGTCCGAGGACGGTGGTGGCATGGGCCGACAAGCGATCAGGCGGCGCCCACCAGTACGAGAACGTCTCCTGACGGCGGGTCATCGCCCGCCGGATCGGCCAGGCGAACAGCCAGCCCCACACCGGGATGGCGAGCTGATAGGTCGTCGTCTCCTCGACGTCGTGGCGCCCGTCGGCCCGCGCTTCGGCGGTCAGTTCACGGCGGTACTCACGAAACGGACCCTCGTCGAGGCTCCACCGATCGGGTCCGTCGAGGCTCTCGGCGACGATGTCGGTGCGCGGCTGCCGGAGAGCGGCGAGTTCGTCGTCGTCGCACACGAGGTGTTGTCTGAGCACCGTCACGGTTCACGATGCTACGGCCCGTATCCTGGCTCCCGATGAAGGGCCCGCTGCTCGACGATCCCCGAGCCGATGGACTGTCGGCAGCGGCGCGCCGCCTCCTGCGGCGACCCCGGCCGCGGTACCGAGGCGTACTCCACCGCTGGGCCGCGCTGGCGTGCATCCCGATCGGCATCGTCGCGGTCATCGCGGCCGACGGTGCGCGAGCCAAGGTCGCGATCGGTGTGTTCGCGATCGGCGCGCTGGTGATGCTCGGCGTGAGTGCCATCACCCACCTCCGGGACTGGCCGATCGAGCGGGTCGAGGGCCTCGTGCGCCTCGATCACTCGGCGATCTTCGTGATGTTCGCGACCTCGGCCACCCCGATCGCCATGTTGGCGATGGACGGTGGTCGGATGTGGACCCTCCTCGCCTTCGCCTGGGTCGGGTCGGCGGCCGGCATCGTGCTCGAGTACCTGCCGTTCCATCCGCCGCGCGGTCTGGTCAACACCGTCTATCTCACCTTCGGCGGTTCGTTCCTGCTCTTCCTCCCGTGGCTGCTCGACGCCTTGACGGGAGCCGAGCTCGGGATCCTGCTCGGTGGCGGGGTGGCCTACACGGTCGGCGCCATCATCGTCGGCTCGCAGTGGCCCGATCCGTGGACCGACGTGTTCGGCTACCACGAGATCTGGCACGTGCTGGTCGTCGTGGGCGCCGGCGCGCACTATGTGCTCGCGCTGCAGCTCGCCGACGTGATCTGATCGGTCGGCCGTCAGCGCCGGCGGCTCACATCGAGAACGTTCGAGGCCAGTCGTCGGTGCGGACGACGGCATCGCTGCCGCCGTCGACGAACACGACCGAGCCGCACGCGAAACGCGCCGCGGGCGACAGCATGAACACGATCCATGCCGCGATGTCCGCCGGCTCGCCCCGCCCGGTCGGGACGGGAAGCTGGCTCGTGAGCGGGCCATAGGTCGGGTCGTCGTCGCCGCCCTGCAGGAGCGGTGTTTGCACGGCACCCGGCGCGATCACGTTGAGGCGGATGCCCGCACCCACCCAGGCGTCGGTGATCGCCTGACGGCGGCACCATCGGGTGATCGCGGTCTTGGACGAGCCGTAGGCGACCGCGGCGTCGAACGGCGGCCCGGTCTCGGCCAGGATCGCGGCGATCGCCTCGCGATCACCGGTCAAGAAGGCGTCGACGAGGGCGTCGGGCAGGTTGGGCGTGAGCGTGGTGGAGTTCGAGCCGATCTGCACGACCGCCGGGCGGTCACCGGCCGCCAGCGCCGGTCGGAGCCCCTCGAGCAGCGCCTTGCTCCCGAAGTAGTTGACCTCGGCGATGAGACCCGCATCGACGGGCGGTCCGAGGCCCGCGCCCGGCACCAGACCGTCGAGCACGCCGTCACACCGGTCGAGCGTCTCGGCCACCGCAGCGGCGCGGCCCTCATCGGTCGAGAGGTCGGCGACGACCTCAGCGTCGCGAAGGTCGATCCCGATGACTCGATGCCCCTCGGCTTCGAGCATGGAACGGGTCGCGGCCCCGATTCCCGAAGCCGACCCACTGATCACGATGGTGCGCACTGAAACCCTCCTGCGGTGCACGATGATCGTTCCCGTCGGCCAGACTGGGCAAATGGACGTGACCTTCCGGTTGGATCGTGCCCGTGTCGACGGCGAGCGGATGATCGCGCTGTGTCTCGATCACCTCGACGCCCCCGTGCCGGCGTGCCCGGGTTGGGACGCGGCCAAGCTCCTCAGCCACATCACCAACGTCTGGCACATGCTGGCGATCTGTGCGGAGACCAAGCCCGATGGCTTCCCTGGTCGAGAGCAGTTTCCGCCTCGCCCCGAAGCCGGCGAGGAAGAAGTGGCGGCCAGGGCCGCCCTCGATCGTGTCGACACCGCGATGCGAGCGCTTCCGGCCGGAACGCCCATGTGGTCGTGGGGCACGACCCAGAGCAGCGACTACTACCACCGCAGGTATCACCTCGAGAATCTCGTGCACCGGGTCGATGCCGAACAGGCCGCCGGGGTCGAGAGCGAGATCGACGGCGATGAAGCCGCCGACGCCGTCGACGAACGGTTCACCGAGTTCGTCCACCGCCGCGAGGAGCGCCCGGCTGGATCGCTGCACCTCCACCGCACCGATGGCGATGGCGAGTGGACCGTCGCCATCGTCGACGATGCGATCGTCGTCACCCAGGAGCACGCGAAGGGCGACGCCGCTGCCCGTGGTTCGGGCGCCGATCTGATGCTCGCCATGTGGGGTCGCGGCCCCGTCGACGCACTCGACGTGTTCGGCGAGGCGTCGCTCGTCGACGAGTGGTTCGAACTCTGCCGATGACCGACGCCCGCCCCACCACACCGGCCGGCCTCAGCGGAGGCTCGAACCTCGACCAGCTCATGCCGGTCCTGTTGTTCTTCGTGCTCTTCAACGTGTGGGGCATCATCCCGGCCGTGATCGCCGCCACCGGCTGGTCGATCAAGGCGGCCCTCGGACGTCGACGCCGTGGCCTCACCATCGGGTGGTGGCTCCCCGGCGTCACGATCTACCTGCTCATCCGGGCCGGCATCACGATCGCGGTCGAGCAGGAGCTCGTCGACTTCGGCATCAGCTCTGAGGCGGTCTACTTCGGCATCGGGTTCGCGACGAAGTTCCTGATCGGCATCGCCGTCGCCGTCACCATCCTGATCGGCCGGCCGTTGCTCGCCTGGGCCGTGCCGATGGTGATCCGGTTGGCGCCTGCGGTCCTCGAGGATCCCCGCTACCGCCGCACGATGGCGAACGCCTCGTGGATCATCGTCTTCTACGAGATCGTCTCGGCGATCTGGGACGTCTGGCTGTTCAACAACTCCGGCTTCAACCTGTTCTTCCTCGCCCGCAGCGGCACGAACTTCGTGTTCGCGTTCATCAGCATCACCCTCGGCCTGATGTACATCGATCGTGGTCTCGAGCCGATCGAGGAGTACCCCGGCATCGCTGAGGTGCTCGAATCCCAGGGGCGCGCGACGTCGTGACCCACGGTCCGCTGGTCGTCCTGCACGACCATCTCGATGGCGGGGTCCGGCCCGCGACCGTGCTCGACCTCTGCCGCGCTGCCGGCGTTCCGGCCCCGGCCGACGACGCCGATGCGCTCGCCGCGTGGATGACGATCCAACCGGGCATGCCGCTCGACGAAGCGTTCTCGCGTTTCGATCTCGTCAACGCCGCGCTCCAGACGCCCGACTCGCTTCGTCGGGTCGCGGCCGAGGCGGTCGAGGACCTGGCGGCCGATGGCGTCGTCCACGCCGAGCTGCGCTTCGCGCCGCTCCTGCACACCGCGGGTGGGATGACGGCCGCCGAGGTGATCGACGCCGTCACCCGCGGTCTCGACGAGGCGGCCACGACGACCGGGCTCGAGGCGCGTCTCATCGTGTGTCTGATGCGCGACCAGCCCGCGGCGATCTCCGATGCCGCGGTCGACGCCGCGATCGCAGCCGGCGGACGAGTCGTCGCGATCGACGTCGCCGGGATCGAACCCGGCTTTCCCGCCGAGCGTCATGCCGGCCCGATCGCCCGAGCCCAGGCCGCCGGCCTGCGGGTCACGATCCACGCCGGCGAGATGGACGGCCCGCACCAGATCGCCAGCGCCCTCACGTGTGCCCCGGACCGCATCGGTCACGGGTGGCGGATCATCGATGACTGCGAGGTGAGCGACGGGCGGATCACCGCCCTCGGGCCCACCGCGTCAGCCCTCCGCGACGCCGGCCTGCCGCTGGAGGTCTGCCTCACCTCCAACGCATGCCTCGGCCAACCGGTCGACGGCCATCCGGCTCGGATGCTCGCCGACGCCGGGTTCCGGGTCGGGCTCAACCCCGACGATCGGTCGATCACCACGACCTCGTCGCGGCGGGAGTTCGAACTCGCACGCGATCTGCTCGGCGTGACCGAGATCGAGATGGCGGCGATGAGCGAACGAGCGGCCGTCGCCGCGTTCCTCCCCGACGACGAACGGGCGGCGCTCGTCGCACGCGTCCGGGCCGGGTGGGACGTGACGGTGCCCCGGCTCGTTCACCTCGCTGAGCGCGAGCGGTGGCACGCGGCCCAGGCGAGCGGGGTCTATCTCCCCGCCGAGTTCGACGCCGACGGCTTCATCCATCTCTCGGGCCTCCACCAGGTGCTCACCCCGGCGAACCGCTTCTACCGCGGGCGCGACGATCTCGTGGCGGTCGTGGTCGACGCACTCCTGATCGACAACGCCCTGGTGTGGGAACCCGGCACCGGGACCGACGAGTACTTCCCGCATCTGTACGGCGCCCTCGGCACCGATGCGGTGCTCGCGGAGATCCCGTTCCCGCCCCAGGCCGACGGGTCGTTCCTGTTGCCGCCCGAACTGATCCGGGCGGTCCGCCGCGGGTAGCGAGGCCTACGCCTCGGTGTCGCCGAGGATCGGGGCCATCGGGTCCATACCGAACTCGCGAAGCATCTCGCCGTAGTCGGCGCCGCGTCGGAGGTTCTGGCCGCCGTCGACCGCGATGTTCTGGCCGGTGAGCCAGGCCGACTCGGGGCCGATCAAGAAGCGCACCATCTCCGCGATGTCGGCGGGGTCACCGATCCGGCCGAGCGGGATCAAGGGCATGTAGTCGTCGAGCAGGGCACCGCCGCCGGTGATCGGGGTCATCAGCTCCGTCCCGACGATGCCGGGCTGGATCGAGTTGACCCGCACACCGAACTGCCCCATCTCATCCGCAGCGATCCGGCACAGGTGGTCGAGTCCCGCCTTCGCGGCGCCGTAGGCGCCGAGGCAACGGAACGGGTCCGAGCCGGCGTGGGACGAACACCCGATGATCGAGCCGC
>CAZEML010000071.1:0-7297 GCA_964513285.1 uncultured Candidatus Nemicrothrix sp. | reverse complement strand
AACGTGCCGATGTAGTTGAGCTCCATCGTCGATCGGATGGTGTCGACCTCGGAGGTCGCGAGCGGGCCGACCCCGGTCGAGCCGCCGGCGCAGGCGAACAGCCCGTCGAGGCGGCCGGTGACCTCGGTCGCGGCCGCGACGGCGGCCTGCACGGACGCCTCGTCGGTGACATCGGCGACGACATGGGTCACGGTGACCCCGTCCGCGGCGCCGGACCGGATGCGCTCCACCGCCGCGAGCAGCTTGTCCTCGGTGCGCCCACAGATCGTCACGTTGGCGCCGTCGGCCGCGAGTTTGGCGGCCGACGCTTCGCCGATTCCGCTCCCTCCGCCCGTCACCAGAACCGAATAGCCGTCGATGGAACCCATGTCTCACCCTTTCGCCGAAGCCCGGCGAGACACTAGTTTCGAGAGTCCGCGACTTCTGCATCGTCAGAAGCGTCGGGAAGACGGTGCTCACCGGGAGCTCCGACGAACCCCCGATGGAGGAAGTGCAATGGGAATCAAGGACTTCGCCGACAAGGCCAAGGACGCCGTCACCGACGCTGCCGACAAGGCGATGGATGTGGCCGGCGACGCCGTCGACAAGACCCGTGACGTGGTCGGCAACGCGGCCGAAGCCGTCGTCGACAAGGTCGATGACGTCAGCGGCGGTCGAGTGCCGGACGCCGTCAAGAGCGCGGTCGACAAGATCGACGGCGAGGACGAGATCTCCGAAGAGGAGTGAGCGTCGACGCTTCGGCGTCCCCTCTTCGCTGCGGCCGTCGAGGCGGCAACGATCATGCTGACACTGCGGCCCCCGTGCCGCAGTGTTCGCGTTTTGTGACCGGGTGCTGGCTCAGCGCCGCCGGACGCTGACCGGGATCACGACCGCCCGCTCTTCGGCGTCGGACGCCTCGAGGTCGATCTCGGCGTCGAGGACCCATTCGTTGAAGCCGGCCGGGTCACAGATGGTCTGCGTGGCCAGACCGGTGTCGAGGTCGACCTCGAACCACTGGGCCGAACGGGCGTCGGCATCGATGTGGATGTGGTCGTGCTCGGCCCAGTACGCCGCCATGTCGTCGGCGAGTTCTCCCTCGCGGTGGTGGGCGAGCTCGGTCACGACCCGGAACAGTTCGTTGCGCACCAGCACGGTGAACGCCCAGGTGTTGGCCGTGAAGGCGGCGATCGGCGCCGGTTCGAGCGGCGCGGTGTCGTCGTCGGGGTTGCGGAGCTTCTCCCACTCGTCGAGCAGGCTCGAGTCGACGCGGCGGATCATCTCGCCCAGCCATTCGGTGAGGTCGTCGAACTCCTCGCTCTCGACGTCGACCGGCACGGTCTGCATCATCGCCTTGTAGCAGTCGGTCAGGTAGCGCAGCACCGCCCCCTCGGACCGCTTCAGGCCGTAGCGGGCGATGTACTGGTTGAAGGTCTCGGCGTGCTCGAGCATGTCGCGCACGACCGATTTGGGCTGGACCCGATCACGCCCGACCCAGGGATGGTGGCGGGCGAACACCTCGAAGGCCGGCTCGAGGAAGTCCGCTTCGGGTTTGGGCCAGGTGACCTTCTCGAGCTGCTCCATTCGCTGCTCGTACTCGACGCCATCGCGCTTGAGTTCGGTGATGAGCGCCTCCTTGGCCTTGTCGAGTTGGGCGAGCAACACCACCATCGGGTTGTCGAGCACCGACTCGATGACGCTGAGCAGTTGCCAGGCGAAGTCGGGGGCGTCACGGTCGAGCGCCTCGATCGCCTCCAGCGCGAACAGCGACAGCGGCTGGTTGAGCCGGAAGTCGTCCTGCAGGTCGAGGTTGATCCGCACCGGCCGCCCCCGCTCATCGGGTTCGTCGAGCGCCTCGAGCACCCCGGCCTCGATCAGCGAGCGGTAGACCGCGATCGAGCGCCGGATGTGGCCACGTTGGTTCTTGCGGGTCTCGTGATTGTCGACCAGCAGGCTCCGCATGGCGGCGCACCCGTCGCCCGAGCGGTCCAAGACGTTGAGCATCATGGCGTGGCTCACCGCGAAGCTGCTGTGCAGCGTCTCGGGCTGGCCGCCGCTGAGTCGGGCGAGCGTGTCGCCATCCCAGTGGGCGTAGCCCCGCTCCGGCGGCTTGCGCTTGACCAGCTTCTTCTTCTTTTTGGGGTCGGTGGCCGCCTTGGCCTCCGCCTTCTTGTTCTCGACCACGTGCTCGGGTGCCTGAACCACGACCGAGCCGGCGGTGTCGAAGCCGCGTCGTCCGGCCCGCCCCGCGATCTGCTGGAACTCCCGGACCGACAAGACCCGGACCCGACGGCCGTCGTACTTGCAGAGCTGGGTGAAGAGCACGGTGCGGATCGGAACGTTGACGCCGACGCCGAGGGTGTCGGTGCCACAGATCAGCTTCAGGAGCCCCTGCTGGGCGAGCTTCTCGACGAGCAGCCGGTACTTCGGCAGCAACCCGGCGTGATGCACGCCGATCCCGGCGAGCACGAACCGTTTGAGATCCTTGCCGACCGGGGTGTCGAAGCGGAATCCACCCACCGCCGCCTTCACCGCCGCCTTCTCGTCCTTGGTCAGGACGTCGAGGCTGGTGAGGCTCTGGGCGCGGGCGCTGGCCTCCTTCTGGGTGAAGTGCACGATGTAGATCGGCTGCTTGCCGTCGTCGAGCAATTCACCGATCGTGTCGAGCAGGGTGGTCTCCCGGTACTCGAAGTCGAGCGGCACCGGCCGCTCTGCGCCCGACACGAGCACGGACTCTCGACCGGTCCGCGTGCTCAGGTCGTCGCGGAGGTCGGCGGTGTCGCCCAGCGTCGCCGACATCAACAAGAAGTTGGGGCGGGGGAGTTCGAGCAGCGGCACCTGCCAGGCCCAGCCGCGGTCGCGATCGCCGTAGTAGTGGAACTCGTCCATCACGACGAGGTCGACATCGGCGTCGGCGCCCTCGCGAAGCGACCGGTTGGCGAGGATCTCCGCCGTGCAGACGATCACCGGTGCGTCGGCGTTCACCGCGGCGTCGCCGGTGACCATGCCGACGTTGTCCGCCCCCAGGGCGGCGACCATCTCGAAGAACTTCTCCGACACCAGCGCCTTGATCGGCGCGGTGTACACCGCCCGCTTCCCCTGGGCGACCATGGCGAACGCGCCGGCGAGTGCCACGAGCGACTTGCCCGACCCGGTCGGGGTCGCGAGCACCACGTTGTCGCCACCGAAGATCGAGACGATCGCCTCCTCTTGGTGGGGGTAGAGCTCGAGCCCGCGCTCCTCGGCCCACTCGAGGAACGCGAACAGCAGGGTGTCGGGCGATGTGTCGTCGGGGACGTGATCGAGCAGCGAGGTCGTCGCGGCGCCCGCTGCAGGCTGCTCAGACAAAGGACAGGTGCGCTTCCTTCATGCCGAACACGAACGCGTTCGGCATCTCGATCGGGGCGGGGTCGAGCCGTTCGATGCGATCGACCCGCTGCCGCAGGCGCTCGAAGAAGGTGCGGATCTCGAGTCGGGCGAGCGACGCGCCCAGACAGAAGTGGGTCCCGAACCCGAACGAGATGTGGTGGTTGGGGCTGCGGGTGATGTCGAACGCTTCGGGGTTCTCGAAGTGCTCCGGGTCGCGGTTGGCGGCGCCGTACGCCAGCAGCACCTGTTGGCCGGCCCGGATCGTCTGACCGTGGAGTTCGACGTCCTCGGTGGCGACCCGGCAGAAGTTGTGGATCGGCGTCACGAAGCGGATGAACTCCTCGGCTGCGACCTCGATGTCGGCACCGTCCTTCAGAAGCTGCCACTGGTCCGGGTGGTCGGCGAGGGCGAGCAGGGTACGGGCGATCACGGTGCGGGTGGTCTCGGCCCCGCCATCGAGGAGCAGGAGACAATCCGAGATGATCTGGTCGAGGCCGAACGGTTGGCCGCCGACCTCACCTCCGGTCTCGGCCTCCACGTTGATCCACTTGGTCATGACGTCGTCGGCGGGGCAGCCGGCCGCGACCTCGGCCTTCTTGGACTCGTAGAGCTCGGCGCACGCGCCCGCGAAGTCCATCGCGGAGATGATGCCTTCTTCCTCGTGGTAGCGGGGCCCACCGCCGAGGGCGATCGTGGTCTCGGACCAGTGCTGCAGTTTGGGCCACATCTCGTCGGGGAAGCCGAGCAGCAGGCCGATCATCTGGGCCGGGAGGGGAGCGGCCAGCTCGGCCACGATCTCCCCGTGGCCGCGTTCGAGCACCGGGTCGAGGAGGGCGTCGACCGTGTCGCGGACCTCGTCGTCCCACTTGCTGACCTGGCGGGGAGTGAAGCGTCGAGACACCAGGTTTCGGCGGGCCAGGTGGAGGGGATCGTCGCACCCGATGATCGAGGCGTCCGCGGGGATGTTCGGGCGATAGCCGCCCTTCTCCTTGTCGGAGTTGATGAAGACGTGCTTGTTCTTCTCGATCTCGACGATGTCGGTGTAGCGAGAGATGACCCAGAGCTCGTTGACCGCGTCCCAGTGGCAGGGTTCGTGCTCACGAAGCCAGGCGTACTTCGCATAGGTGTCACCGTCGACGTAGAACTCCCCGTCGAGGATGTCGAGTGGGCGCGGATCGATCGGCTCCATGCGCCCACGCTAGGCGGGTTGCGCGGCCCACGGCCATGTGACGCGGGGGTGGCGGCGAGGATCGCCGGGCTGGGCCGAGATCAGGCCTGACCGCGGCTGGTGAGGACCACCGGCACGGTGCGGGCGAGGATGACCAGATCGGTCACCAGGCTCCAGTTGTCGACGTAGTAGAGGTCGAGCTGGGCATAGGTGGCGTCGTGATCGTCGTCGTCGCCACGGCCGGCGACCTGCCACATGCCGGTGATGCCGGGCTGGACGCGGAGTCGGTTGTGGAGCTCTTCGTCCCACTGCTCGGCCTCGGAGCGCAACGCGGGGCGGGGGCCGACGAGGCTCATCTCGCCCTTGATCACGTTGACCAGCTGCGGAAGCTCGTCGATCGAGAGCTTGCGGAGGATCCGCCCGACCGTCGTGATCCGCGGGTCGTTCTTGACCTTGAAGAGGACGCCCGTGGTCTCGTTGAGATGTGCGATCTCCGCCAGCTTGGCCTCGGCGTTGACGACCATGGTGCGCACCTTGATCATCTCGAACAGTTCGCCGTCGCGCCCGACTCGCGCCTGACGGAACAGCGCCGGGCCCGGATCGGTGATCTTCACCAGCGCCATCGCCGGCAACAGGATTGGGAGCGACAACACGAACATCGGGACGGCGATCGCGAGGTCGAACGTCCGCTTGGCGACCTGTCGCCATCCGTTTCGTTGGACCGGCTCGATGTACATCATCGGGACGCGGCCGACGGGGCGCACAGTGATGCGGCTCGACGCGATGTCACACAGGGTCGAGGAGATCTCGACATGGATCCCGTGTTCAGTCAGGGCACGGATCAAGCGGTTGGAGCTGCCGACGTCGATCGCGGTCGCCGCAACGATCACGCTGTTCACGCCCATGCGGTCGGCGAGATCGATGATGCGTTTGGGATCCCCGAGCACCGCGAGGGGTGACTCGCCGGGCTGGGCCTGGAGAAGGTCCTCGATGAAGCCCTCGAAGCGATAGCCGAGCTGGGGACTGTCGTCGATCACGGAGCGGACGAGACGACCCTCGGCGTTGCGGCCAGCGATGAGAACCGGGCGGAGCAAGGTGCCGCGACGTCGAGCGCGGTCGAACATGGCGCGTGCGATGAGTCGTTCGCTGACGACGAGTGACAGGAGCAGGATCGTGACGATGAGGACCCACGACCGCCCGATCGAGACCTTGACGAAAACCGAGATCGCCGCAGTCGCGAGCATGCCGAAGACCACGGCGCGGATGACGCGGCTCGTCTCGTCGACCCGGCGGCCGAGGAAGCGGGACCGGTAGAGCATCTGCTGGGTGAAGATGATCGGCCAGGCCGGCAGCGAAAGCAGGAACAAGCCCATGTACTCGCGCGGCGTGGTCGGGTCTGCGGGGTTGACGAGCTCGTTCAGCCAGGTCCCGACGACGAACGCCAGCGACACGACCAAGAGGTCGGCGAACACCAGGGTGAGCTTGGAGGGGTTGAGCGCCGGACGGACGGTCTGATCGAGCGCGGGGAGCGCCTCGCCGGTCGGGTACAGCCGAACACGCTCAGCGGCGCTTGACGTGAACGTCCGCTCTTCAGGTCGTTGGGTTTCAGTCGTGGTCATCTCGCCGCCAAGGTGTGTTCCCGCTGCACGCAGAGCGTATCGTTCTCGCCCCACACGGGTCTCTAGGTCGTTGGACCTAGAGACGTCACGGAATCGCCGATCGTGGGCGGCTTGGCACAACGTGCGGAACCCGCCAACAGCCGAAGTCTGACACACAGCGTGGTCGTCATGAAGAACGGCCGATGACAACTCTGTGTCGATTCGTCCTCACGGACGGCGTTCAGTTCGTGGGGATCCAGACGAGCGTCAGATCCTCGACCGTGATGTCGGTTTTCTCGAGGCCGACCTCGAACGGTTCGATCGCGGCAGCGGCTTCGTCCCACTCGTCCGCGGCCTCCTCGAGGGCGTCGGTGAGCGCCGCCGCGAGCTCGTCGAGTTCGTCGAGCTTCTCGTTCAGCCGGTTCTTCGCCGTCTCCACCCGGTTGGCGGCGTTGGCGGAGGTCCGACGCTTCGACGACGCCCGGCGCACGCCGCCGAGGATGCTGCGGGCGCTTCGTTTCCCGCCGAACAGCCCACCGATGACATCGATCGCGCCACTGAGCATCTCGTTGCGCTTGCGGTCGCCGGCGTCGTCCTCGAGCTCGCGGATGCGGTCTTCCGCCTTGGCGATCGCGGCGCGAACCCGATCCTCCTTCTTGGCCATCGATGCCCGGAGCTGCTCGGCCTCCTCGTCGAGCTTGTCGTCCGCGGCCTTTTCACAACGGGCCCGGAACTCGGCCTCGGTCTCGTCGACGCGGGAGTAGAGCTTCAGCTCGTCGTTGCGCCAGAGGTCGAGCGTCTCGGATCGGTAGAGGTGATCTTTCAGCGCCTTCTGGGCGTTGTTGAAGAACGTCTTGGTGTGGACCTTGCCCTCAGGGAGGACGTAGACCGCACCGTCGGGAGCGCTGCTGCGGAGATCGCGGTCGTCGTAGTCGACGGCGACAAAGTCCCCACCGTCGACGTCCGCGCCGAGCGGGGCGACGACGGCTTCCCACTCGGCCTCGTGGCGCAGGTCGCCCTTGGTCTCGTCGAACAGCAGGCGGACACGGGTCGTGATCGCGGGGACGAGTCGGCGACCGCCCGCGACGGCGCCGACCGACGCCGCCCACGAGGCGGCCGGATCGAGGTAGGCGACCTGCACCCCGTCGGCGATCTCGGGCGCGATCGCCGATTCGTCGTCGGCAAG
>CAZEML010000070.1:0-18235 GCA_964513285.1 uncultured Candidatus Nemicrothrix sp. | reverse complement strand
ACGATCCGAACGCGCCCGGAAAGTTCGCCCTTCCCGGCGTCACGCCGGTTCCGTACACGTCGTTCTACGGCGTGCCGCTCGCCGAGGTCGGAATGGCCGACAATCTCGGACCGATCCCAGCCGTCACCCACGCCGGGACCACGGTGCTGACGCTCACCGACCCCCTCGCCGATCCGCAACGGTCCGTCGTCGACAAGTACGGCCCGATGGCTGACGTCGTCTTCGCGCCAGCCGCGCCGACCGGCACGGTCACCGACACCCTCATCGGGATCGGCGTCGTCGTCGACGCCGACCTGACCGATCCGGCGACGTGCTCGGGCATGGACCTCAACTTCGTCGTCAACGTCAACAACCCGAGCGTCGGCATGACCTACCAGGCCGACCCGGCGTTCCCCGGCGACTACTACCAACGCGGCAACCTGTTCACGAACTTCAACTTCTCCAGCTGCTCGCCGGGCGGCCAGACCGACGCCTACGGAGCCGGGGGCCTGAGCTTCGGTGCGCCGAACACCGGTGGCGGTCTGATGACCGTCGTCGACGGCCAGACCCACGCCGTGTTCTTCCTGCCCGGCGATCTCGTCGAGTCGAACGCCGATCTGACCACGATCTTCTTCGAGCATCCGACGGGTCAGCCGTTCCTCCCCGAGAACACCCGCTACCAGTCGATGCCCGACATCTTCGGGCCCCGGACCGCACTGGCCACCGACGCCGTCACCACGACCGACTGCGACTTCGGGCTCGGCCCGGTGTTCCCGACGCCCACCCCGACGACCGGTGGCGCCACGCCGTCATCGGTTCCGGCCCCGACCCCGTCGACCGGTGGCGGCGGTACCCCGCCGTCGACGCCGACCCCGTCGACCGACACCGGAGGGGGCGGGAGCACGCCGTCGTCGGTCCCCGGAACCGATGGCGGAACCGACCCGGGCGCGCAACCGCCGACCGTCGATCCGGGCGGCGAAACTGTCGTGGTCGACCCCGACGAAACCAATCCCGTGCTCGCCGGGCTCGGCGCGGCGGCGTCGGCCGCTGGCGGCGCACTGCTCGCCCAGCAGACGCAGGCTCGTCGCCGGGAAGAGGACGAGGCCGCGACTGCCTCCGAGATCGAGACCGACAGCCCGGCCTCCGGGCCGCCTCCGACCACCCCGAACGAGACGCCGTCCGGGCCTCGGCCGACGGCGGAGACCGACGCGGAACTCGAACGCGCCATGTCACAGCACGACGAGGCGATGGAGGCGGCCAAGCAGGCCGCGCTCGAACGGGCCCGCACCAACCAGGCGACCGCCGAACGGGACTATCGCGCTGCGGTCTCGCGGCTGACCGCCCGGCAGTCGGCTGAGGACAACGAGTCGTGGTCGGACTGGGTCCATGACAAGTGGACCGGAAAGGACGAACGAGAAGAGACCCTGCTCACTCGAGCTCGACAGGAGGTCACCCGGACCCGTAACGCGCTCCGCACCGCGAACGCCGAACTGCTCGCGGTCGAACTCGCCTCGGTCGCACCCGAGGAGCGCGCCGATCGGCTGGCCACCCTCGAGGCGCCGTTCATCGCCCGGTCGCGCAACGCACGCAGCGAAGCGTTCTCCTCGGTCGAGCGGGTGATCATGGACGACGCGGACGACCGCGTCCGGGCCCAGACCCTCGCCATGGCTCGCACCGAGATGGAGATCCCGGCGCTGTTCACCGAAGCGGTGATGATCGCTCGCTCCCGCCTCGGGCCGACCGCGTTCAACGCGCCGGCGACCCTGGACAGCCTCGCGTCGAGTGTCCGCGACACGCGACGTCAGCGCACCCGGGAGTACAACGAAACCGACGCGAGCTACGAGACCCGCGAGTGGATGCGCGACACCGATCGGACGATCCGGGTCAACACCTACATCGCCGTGGCGGAGCAGGCGACGGTCTACGACTCCGACACTCAGGCGCCGATCTCCACGACCCGTCGGCGCAAGGTGGCCTTCGACCGTTTGACGTGGGTCGCCGAGAAGCTCGAGTGGGCGTCGTGGCGCAACGACGACAGCCGCGACACCCAGGCAGCGGAGATCCGCGACCGGTTGAAGGAGAACTACCGGAGCCTCGACTACCTCGGGTACGGACACGCCTCGATGAGTGAACTGTTCCTCGCCACCTCGAGCGCGATCCGCCAGCGCCAGACCGACGTCAACACCTGGTTCCTGTCCGATTACCTCGGCCTGAAGGACCGTCTCGGTTCTGAGGCAGGGCAAGACGACGGCAACTGGTGGCGGCTCTACTGGGCCAGCGCCAACACCGGCCTCGGCACCTACTGGCGAATGCGAGGGGTCGGCGAGGACAACATGCAGATCGTCCAGAGCCGCATCAAGGAGATGAACGACGACGCCGACATCGCCGTCCTCGCGCTGACCGTTGCCGCTCGCACCAAGGACCCCAACGAATGGCCGACCGAGATGCAGCAACTGCCGAACGGCAGCTACATCGAGTCGCAGTATCTGCGGGACTTGCTGGAGGAGTACGGCTACATCAGCCGGGACCGCCGAGGAAACCTGATCTACCAGATGCCCACCAACGACACGATGGTGGCGCGGGAGACCCAGATCAAGCTGCCGGGCGCCAGCGCCCTCGACGTGATCTCGGCCCGAAACATCGGCGAGGTCATGTTGTCGGTGGCGTTGCCGGAGTACGCGTCGTTGCGCATCGCCACATGGGTCGGACGCCTCGGCGTCGCCGGTGCCCGGTGGGCGACCGCGGTGCGGGTCCTCACCGAGCAGGGCCTCGGGTTCGCGCTCGATGTCGGACTCAGCTACGCGGGTGCCGATGGCAAGAAGTCGCTGGAGACCGTCGCCGCCGAGTCGCTCATCAACAACGTCGCCGGTCTGCTCAGCCGGGCCGGGACCGATCGTCTGGCCCGGGCCGGTGTCGATCGGATGTCGACGGGTGGGCCACTGAGTCGCCTGCTCGCCGACCCGGACAACAAGCGCATCGCCCTCGAGGTCGTCTCCGAGACGCTCGGGATCCCCGGTGACGCGGCATCCCAGCTCATCGTCCAGGCTGCCTCGGGGCACAACCTCTCAGAGACCGACGTGCTGTCGGCCCTCTTGGGTGCGGCGATGAACCGGGGCATCAGCCGGTCGATGCTCGACAGCAAGGGCTTCGCCCGACTTCGTGATCAGATCCCGACTGAAGCGGTCGCGATGGATCGCCGGCTCAACAGCGAAGCCGAGTCGACTTTCGATGGTGTGCTCGGCGACAAGCCGCTCACCACCGAGACCGGCGACTCGATCTTCGAGGCGCTCCGGCTCGGCGATCTCACGTGGGAGCAGCTGCAACGGGTGTACTCCATCCGCGGCGACTCGATGAAGCCGGTCATGTTGCGGGTCAACGATCTCCGCAACCGGCTGGTCAACTCGATCGGCACCCGCGCCCGGCTCCTCGCCCGCGAGCGCATCACCGAGCACTACGACCGGCTCATCAGCGAGGCGGCCCCAGCCGACCGGGCGTCGCTGCAACGAGAGAAGCAGGCCGAGCTCGACCTGGTCGCCGACCCCAACACCGAAGCGACGGTGGCGATGGCGTTCACGAGCGAAGCGCTCGACGTCTCGACCGCCGATCGCGCCGAACTCGTCGATCGTCTCACCGGTACCGACCTGGCCAAGGACGTCGACCTCGCCAGCCTTGGCGATCTCGAACTGCGCGACCTTGCGATCCGAGAACTGGAAAGCCGGTACACCGAGGCCGTGCGCAAGGCGGCCGGCGACGAGATCGCGCCCGGTTCGGCCGGTGCGACCTCCGATGTCGATCGGTCGTGGTCATCGGAGTTCCTCCGGCGCGCGGCGCGAGAGGTCGTGCTGCACGAGATGATGCGCGGGCGTACCGACGGTGGCCTCGGTCCAACGACGGCTCGGGCGTTCGACGTCAACGAGTACGGCAACGTGATGTTGCGGATCCCGTCGATGATCGAAGCGCGGGAGACGTTCGCGGGCCGGGTGATCGAGACGTTCCGGGTCGCACGCCCCGACGGCTCCGAGCACGAGTTCGCACTCACCCACGTCGACGCGGTCGAAGCCAACTCCCTGGCCGCCGCCATGCTGCACATGGACCCCGATCGTCGCCGAACGTTCGAGAGCAACAAGAAGGACGGGCTCACCGGGCAGGACCTCGACCGGATGAACGCGATGTTCGAATGGGCGAAGCGGTCGCTGACCGAGTCCGACGAGGCGCTGGCGACCTACATCGAGCGCGAACGGCGCCGTCCTGGTCGTTCTCCGCACGAGAGTGAGGTCGAGCTGCGAGCCCGCGACGAGCTCTACGCCGATCGGATGCGCCAGCTCGAACAGCTCGGCCATGCCATCGACTCCGAAGGGGGTGACACCCCTCGGCGTCGTGAGCTGATGTCGCAGTGGGAGCTGTTGATGAACCAGGCCCTGCGCGATGGCATCGAGACGTACTCCGACATGGCGAACCTGGAGATCATCGTCATCCGGATGCAGACCCAAAAGGACGCCGACGGCAACAAGCTCGACCCGACCGCACTCATGCGTTCGGAGGACTTCAAGCTCGGCGGGAAGGCGTTGAAGGGCATCACCGAGCAGCAGATCCGCTCGATGCTCAACGACCAGATCCTGATGCTGATGCACCACGTCCACACGCTGCACGCCGGCTATGAGAGCCCGGCGAAGGCCACCCGCTCGTTCGCGAAGTACGCCGAGCGAGCGCTTCTGGCGCTGAACCTGCTCGGCGAGTTCGATCCGGACACGACCAACCAGTACTCGGAGTTGTTCACCGCGACGCGAGCGTTGATGGAGCACAAGAACAACCCGAAGAAGCTGCTCGAAACCCTCGAGAACCTCCGGCCCGAGCACCGCGGTGATGCCACCGCCAACCTGCGGTGGTACCTCGACCAGATCGAGATGATCCCGGGAATGCGGGGCCTGACCGCAGCACCGCCGCGAACCGATGGTCACCGCCGTTGGGGCGAGACCCTCGCCGGACGGGAGTGGATGCGCCAGCGGCTTGCCGCCCTCGAGTCCGGTCGGCCGGGGAGTTGGGAGGCCCAGCTCGCGTCCGGGCTCCACGTGACGCTCCAGGAGTTGATCGAGGTCACCCACGACCTCGAGATCGAGGAGGCCCTCAGCGGGTTCCTGCCCGAGGATCGTCATCGGGCGTCGATCCTGCTCGACGAGATCGACGAGTTGATGTTCCGGGTGACGTTCACCCCGGGCGACGACTTCCGCGGCGCGCACCTCACGAGCCTCTGGACCGACCTGCGAACCCGCCAAGCGGCGCTCGAGGCGCTGGCCGAGAAGTGGCGAGCCGCGGGGGAGCCGAAGGGGGCCGACATCGAGAATCGTCTCCGGCAGCTCCGGGCTCGGAAGGCCGCGCTGGAGGCCGAGCGAGATCGAGTGATCGCCGAACTCCAGCGCAGCCAACCGGCCTCCGGTCGTTGAGCCGGGACGGCTCGATGAGGCCGTCTGCGGTCCAGCGAATCTGTGCAACAGTGTGGCCATGAGCCGCTTGTTGCATCCGTTCACCCCGCCGGCCAAGGACACCGGGCCCTTCCTCAACGTCGCGTCCGGCAAGGGTGCGGTCCTGACCTTGAAGGACGGCCGCGAGATCCTCGATGGCATGGCGTCGCTCTGGTACTGCAACGTCGGGTACGGCCATCCAAAGGTCACCGAGGCGATCAAGGCGCAGCTCGACACGATCCACGCCCACCACATCTTCGACCCCTTCACCAACGACCCCGCCGAACAGGCCGCGGCCGCGATCGCCGAACGGTCCCCGATGCCGGGCAGCAAGGTCTTCTTCGCCCAGTCGGGGTCGGAGTCGGTCGACACCGCGATCAAGCTCGCTCGTGCGGCGCAGGTGCAGGCCGGTCATCCCGAGAAGACGCTCGTCATCTCCCGCAGCAACGGTTACCACGGCACCGCCTACGGAGGGACGAGCGCCCAGGGCTTCCCCGAGTACCGGGCCGGTTGGGGTGAGCTCGTGCCGGGTCACATCCATGTCCCCGGCGACGATGTGGAAGCGCTGGCGTCGGTGTTCGCCGAGCGTGGCGCGGAGATCGCGGCGGTGCTCACCGAGCCGGTCCAGGGCGCGGGCGGCATCATCCCGCCGCCGGCCGGCTACCTCGAAGCGGTCCGCCGCCTGTGCACCGAGCACGGCGCGCTCTACATCTCCGACGAGGTCATCTGTGGCTTCGGTCGGCTCGGCGAGTGGTTCGGCTGCCAGGCCCTGGGCGTGCAACCCGACATGATCACCTTCGCCAAGGCCGTCACCTCGGGTTACGTGCCGCTCGGTGGCGTGATCGTCGGCGACAAGGCGCTCGGCATGCTCGAGAGCAACGAGGACTGGAAGCTCTCCCACGGCTTCACCTACTCCGGCCATCACCTCGCATGCGCGGCGGCCCTCGCCTGCATCGAAGTCACCGAGGAGGAGGGGTTGCTCGAGCGGGCCTCCGTGCTCGGTGAGCGGCTTCGATCCGGCCTTCAGGCGCTGGTCGACGACGGCCTGTTCCCCGGCCTGCGGGGCGCCGGCTTCATGTGGGCGGTGCATCCCCCGGCGGGGCGCACACCGATCGACATCCGCTGGGAGGTGCTCGAACACAACGTCATCGTTCGACCGATGTCCGACGTGGTCGGGTTCTGCCCGCCGTTGGTCGCCACCGAGTCCCAGGTCGACCAGATGGTCGACGCGCTCGCCGCGGTCGCCTGATCACGGGTCGGGCGATTCGTCACGCGAGCCCGATCGGCGCTCGCTAGCCTGACGGCACAACCACATCCGGGGAGCTCGGGGAGCCGGGCTGAGAGGTCGACCATGTCCGTCGACGACCCGACCGAACCTGATCCGGGTAATGCCGGCGGAGGAAGTCATGAAGAAACTGTTCCTGTCCCTTTTCGTGCTGGGCCTGTTCGCTGCTGCGTGCGGCGACGACGACCCTGCGGAGACCGTCGCGGACACCGGCGACGCCGCGAGCGACGAAGCCGGCGATGCCGCCGACGACGAGATGGCCGATGACGCCGACGACGGCACCGATGAGGCGGCCGACGACGCCACCGATGACGACATGGCCGACGAGGACATCGTCGAGGACGCCGGCTCGGTGACCTTGATGACCCACGACTCGTTCTTCGTCAACGACTTCGTGTTCGAGGCGTTCACCGCCGAGACCGGCATCTCGGTCGAGCTGCTCCAGGTCGGCGACGCCGGCCAGATGGTCAGCGAGGCGATCCTCACCAAGGATTCGCCCCTCGCCGACGTCATGTTCGGGATCGACAACACGTTCCTGCAGCGAGGCCTCGACGCCGAACTCTTCGAGGCCTACGAATCGACCAACCTCGATGGTGTGTTCGACGAGTTGAAGCTCGACGACCAGTACCGCGTCACCCCGATCGACTTCGGCGACGTGTGCGTCAACTACTGGATCGACGCCCTGCCCGAAGGCGCCGACGCGCCGACCTCGCTCGAGGATCTCACCGATCCGATCTTCGCTGATCAGGTCGTCGTCCAGTCCCCGGAGTCGTCGTCGCCCGGCCTCGCCTTCCTCCTCGCCACGATCAACGGCACCGATGACTGGGAGCAGTACTGGTCGGACCTCGTCGCCAACGGCGTCAGCGTGACCGCCGGCTGGGAAGACGCCTACTACGGCGAGTTCACCGCCGGTGGCGGCGATCGCTCGATCGTCGTGTCCTACGCCTCGAGCCCGCCCGCCGAGGTGATCTTCGCCGACCCGCCGGTCGACACCGCCCCGACCGGCGTGCTGCTCGACTCGTGCTTCCGGCAGATCGAGTTCGCCGGCATCCTCGCCGGCACCGAGAACCGGGCCGCCGCCGAAGCGCTGGTGGACTTCATGCTCACCCCGACGTTCCAAGAGGACGTGCCGCTGAACATGTTCGTCTTCCCCGCCCTCGAGGCCGCGGCCTTGCCGGCGGAGTTCGTCGAGCACACCGAGGTGCCCAGCGATCCGCAGATCATCGCCCCCGCCGACATCGAGGCGAACCGCGACGCCTGGGTCGAACGCTGGGTCGAGATCGTCCTGGGCTGAGCCCAGTACCCGAGCTGACATGAACCGGCCGGCCGCCATCGGTACCCGTGGGGTGCTGATCGGCGTGCCGGCCGTCTTCATCGGCGCCTTCTTCTTCTACCCGATCGTCACCGTGCTGTGGCGAGGGCTGGGCGGGGGAGGGGGCGACACCTTCTTCGACCTCGCCGCGTCGTCGCGACAGCGCGACATCGCCTGGTTCACGCTCTGGCAAGCCGTCGCCAGCACCGCGCTGACCCTGGCCGTCGGTCTTCCGGCCGCCTCGGTCGTCGCTCGGCTCCCCGCCGGCCGGCAGCGATTGATCCGAGCCCTGGTGACGGTGCCGTTCGTGCTGCCGACCGTGGTCGTCGCCGGTGCGTTCACCGAGGTGTTCTCGGTCACCGGGCTCGACGATGGTGGGCTTCGGCTGCGCCACACGGTCTGGGCGATCCTGATCGCTCACGTCTTCTTCAACTACGCCGTCGTGGTCCGAGCGGTCGGCGGCTTCTGGTCGGGACTCGATCACCGGGTCGAAGAAGCGGCCCGGGTGCTGGGCGCACGGCCGTGGGCGGTGTTCCGTGAGGTCACCCTGCCGCGGCTGCGGCCGGCCATCGCGTCGGCCGCGTCGATCGTCTTCCTCTTCTCGTTCACGTCGTTCGGGGTGGTGCTGATCCTGGGCGGGCCGCGCCGCGCCACCCTCGAGACCGAGATCTACCGCCAGGCCGTGACCCGCACTGACCTCGAGACCGCGGCCGCGCTGGCGGTCGTGCAGCTCGTCGCCGTGCTCGCGCTCGTCGTCGTGTCGACCCGGCTCGAACGGCGTCGTCCCGTCACCACCCGGCTCGTGCGCGCCAGCCGTCGGCCGATCAGCCCGGTGTGGCGGACGGGGAACGTCCTGGTCGGGCTCGTGCTGCTCGGTGGGCCGGTCACCGTGCTCGTCGAGCGGTCGTTCTCGACCGGTGGCGGGTACGGCTTCGACCACTACGCCGCCCTCGCAGAGCGCGCCCGTCAGCTCCCCGCACCGGCGACGACAGCCCTCTGGAACTCGGTGGTGTTCGCGGTGGCCGCCACCGCGATGGCGGTCCTGGTCGGCGGCCTCGCCTCGCTGGTCGTCGTCCACGGTCGTCGCGGGCTGGGCCGGGTCTTCGATCTCGGCCTGACCCTGCCGTTGGGAACCTCGGCCGTGACGATCGGGTTCGGGATGCTCATCGCCCTCGACGAGCCGCCGCTCGATCTGCGGACGTCGTGGTGGATCATCCCGATCGCCCATGCCCTCGTCGGCGTGCCGTTCGTGGTGCGCACGATGGTGCCGGTGCTGCGGTCGATCGATCCGGTCCTGCACGAGGCGGCGGCCGTGCTCGGCGCGAGCCCGGCTCGCGCCCGACGGGAGATCGACCTGCCGATCGGTCTCCGCGGGCTGGTCGTCGGGGCCGGCTTCGCCTTCGCGGTGTCGCTCGGTGAGTTCGGGGCGACGTCATTCCTTCCTCGGCGCCCGGAGAGCCTGACCGCCCCGGTCGCGCTGTTCCGGTTGCTGTCGACCCCGGGCGATCTGCTCCGGGGACAGGCGATGGCGTTGTCGGTCGTCTTGATGGTGTTGGTCGCGGCTGCGGTTCTCGTGATCGAATCGGCTCGGCGAACCGACGAGGGGGTGTTCTGATGCTGTCGTTGCGTGAGGTCGACGTGCGGTTCGGTGATCTCCGGGCGGTCAACGCGGTCGACCTCGACCTGGCCGCGGGGGAGACGGTCGCGCTGCTCGGCCCGAGCGGATGCGGCAAGTCGTCGTTGTTGCGGGCGATCGCCGGCCTCGAACCGCTCGCGGCCGGCTCGATCACCCTCGACGGGGAGCCGATCGGTTCCGCGCCGCCCGAAGCTCGACCCTTCGGACTGATGTTCCAGGACCACGCGCTGTTTCCGCATCGAGATGTCGGCCAGAACGTCGAGTTCGGCCTCCGGATGGCCGGTGTCGATGCGGCGCAGCGGTCGGCCCGGGTCGGAGAGCTGCTCGAACTCGTCGGGCTCGCGGGCTACGAGCGGCGGGCGGTCGCCACCCTCTCGGGCGGAGAGGCGCAACGGGTCGCGCTCGCGCGTGCGTTGGCACCCGGACCGCGCGTGCTCCTACTCGACGAACCGCTCGGTTCGCTCGATCGGCACCTGCGGGATCGCCTGATCGCCGAACTCCCGGCGGTCCTCGAGGCGGCGGGCACCGCCGCGATCCACGTCACCCACGACCACGACGAAGCCTTCGCCCTCGGCGACCGGATCGGGGTGATGGACTCCGGCCGTCTCCATCAGGTCGGGCCGCCCGCCGAGGTGTGGGCCGCGCCACGCTCCCTCGCCGTCGCCCGGGTCCTCGGTCACACCAACGTGGTGCGCGTCGATGCGGAGATCGAGGTGTGGCGACCCGATGCGGCGACCGTCGACCCGGACGGCGCGGTCGAGGCGGTCGTGGAGCGGGTGCACTTCCGCGGGGTCGACCACGATGTCCGGCTCCGCACCGCCGACGGCGACTCGCTTCGGTTCGCGCTCTCGACCGCTCCGCCGGTCGGCGAGACGGTGCGACTCCGCATCGATCCGACGCGAGTGATCCGGTTCGGTGGGTCAGAGGCTGGCGCCGATTCGGCAGGGCCCGCGGACTGAGCCTCGGTCAGACGTCCTTGACGGGTGCGGCGAACACCGCGGTCAGCGTCTTCTCGTTGTCCTGGTAGGTGACCTCGCCACAGATCGACGACCCGACCGAGGTGATCGTGACCGTGCCGCTCGCCTCGGTGGAGTTCCCGAGGATGTCGTCGCCCAGATCGGCGGTGACGACGAAGGTCCGGACGCCGAAGTCGCTCGTGTACTCGACGACCTCGCCGGCCACGACCGGGTCCTCCGGGCCCTCCGCGTTGAACGTGGTGATCGCCAACGCCACGACGACCTCGCCCGCGCCGGGCTCTGGGACCGAGATGATGCCCAGCTCGTCCTCGGACAGGGCACGGTCGGCGAGATAGATCGAGTACGCCTGGCCGTCGAGGATCCGTCCGGCGATCGCATCGGTGGCGGTCAGGGTGACGGCGCCGTCGATGCTCTCGAAGGTGCCGCTGGTCGGGGCACAGTCGGGCTCCGCTGGTTCGGCGGCTGCCTCGTCGGCCTCATCGGTATCCGCGGTCGCGTCGGCGTCCGACGTCGCGTCGCCGGTGTCGTCGGTGCTGGCCGTGTCGTCGCCGTCGCCGCCACAGGCCGCGGCGAACGTCGCCAGGGCAACGAGCAGGATGAAGAGTTTGATCGGTCGCATGAGCAGTGCCTCCGCCAAGGCTTGGGAACGATGTTTCGCCTCACCGTAGCCGACCGGCGGATCGCGGGCCGCGCCTAGGCGCAGCTGCCAGACTTCACCGGTGTCGGTTCCGCACACCCACGAGATCCCGTCCGAGGTCCGGCACTACCACCGTCGAGCCCGGCAGCCGTTCCTCAATCTCTCGGACCTCGACGGGGTCGAGCTGGACGAGGTGATCGCCGCCTTGGCCGAGGAGCGCAGCGCGGGTGACAACGAGCGGGTCTTCGGTCGCCGGTACATGGACCTGCGGCGCCGGACCGAAGTCGTGATGCGCGAGCGCTTCGTCGCCCGGGGCGGGCAGCCGTTGCGTGAATCCCCGCACTACTTCGTGCTCGGCTCGTCGCCCTGGTTCGAAGGATCGGCGGCCGACATCGACGCGATCGTGCTGCCCCTCGCGGCCCTGCCCGAGGCCCACACGAGCTTCACCTACCCGGACAGCTTCACCGCGATGGGATTGCTGCCCGACTACGGCCTGGCGTACGAGCCGAAGCCGTACCACGGTGAGGTGTTCCGTCTCTCCGAGCTCGACTCGGTCGTTGCCGAGTACGGCCTGCCGATCGACCCGGGCGACGCGTACGAGGGGTACGCGAACCGTCCCTTCGAGCTCTACGTCGAGGTCCAGCTCTGGAGCGATGAGCCGGTGGCGGGCTGGCTCAGCTGAGGGTGGCCACCAGGGTGTTCAACGTCGACCCGCGGGCCGGATCCGGGAGCGGCTCGATGATGTGGTGGAGTCGTCCGCTCGCCGGGTCACACGTGACGTGCAGGCCCTGCACATCGATCCAATAGCCACCGATCGCCGGCTCGAACCGTTCGAGCACGGCGAAGAACCGCAACTCCTCGAAGGTGACCGTCGCCCCCAGCGGATCGATCTCGCCCCGTACCGCCCACACCGATTCGGTCGAGAAGGTGGTGATCGGCTGCGCTACTTCCCCGGCGAGCACCCGTACGTCGCTCACCTCCAGCACGGTCCAGTCGACGTCGTCCACAGATTCGCGCACCGCGGTTCGCAGGACACCGGACACCACGACATCGCCTCGATGGACGAGGTCGTTGAGATCGACCGCGGGGTTGTAGTCGTAGGTGGGCAGCCCGGATCGAAGGGCGTTGCGGATCTCGGCGCCGTCCTCGGGGCAGCTGAGGGTCCGGGGCTGGGCGCCACCGCACGACGCGGCGGCGACGGCGAAGACGAACAGCGCCGTCGCCCGCCGGAGTCGCATCAGTCTTCGCTGCCCTCGCGCCGCATCGGGAGGTGGGGGATGCCGTCCTCGACGAACTCGTCGCCGTCGTCGTCGAAGCCTCGCTTGCGGTACCAGCCGACGAGATAGGTCTGGGCGTCGAGCACCCACGGGCCGTCGGTGGTGTCGAGGACGTGATCGAGCAGGGCACCGGCGAACCCGCCCGAACGGGCGTCGTCACGGGTGGCGACCCGGCCGATGCGGGTCGCGTCGCCGTCGTCGAGCACCCGCAGATAGGCGACGACGCCGACATCGTCGGCCATCCAGACGTGGCGGGTTCCCGGCTCGGTGTCGCGGCCGTCGAGCTCGGGGTAGGGACAGTCCTGTTCGACGACGAAGACGTCGATCCGCAGCCGCAGGATGTCGTGCAGTTCCTGGGTGGTGAGCTTGCCGAACCGGCGTTCCTGGATCTTCACGTTGCTGACCCTAGGGTGGCGCCATGCCGACTGCGATGAACGGGGCCATCGAGCTCTACTACGAGACGTTCGGGATCCAGGAGGATCCGGTCGTGATCTGCCTGCCCGGCATGGGCAACCAGCTCATCATTTATCCCGAGGAGTTCTGCCTCGCCCTCGTCGACCGCGGGTTCTTCGTCATCCGCATGGACAACCGCGACGCCGGCTTGTCGACCGCCACCGACGAGACGGACAGCTACACCCTCAGCGACATGGCGAACGACACGGTCGCCGTGCTCGACGCCGTCGGGGTCGAGACCACGGTCGTCCTCGGCCTGTCGCTCGGCGGCATGGTGGCGCAGCAGCTCGCCATCGATCATCCCGAGCGGGTCCGGGCGCTGGTGTCGCTCGCGTCGACCCCCGGCGAGGAAGGTCTCCCGACCGCCACGCCAGAGGTGCTCGAAGCGCTCACCGCGCCGTCCGAAGCCACGGTCGAAGAACAGGTCGAAGCCGACCTCCGTCATCGCAAGCTGTGGTCCAACCCCGACTGGTACGACATCGACCCGCTCCGCGAGTTCTTCACCGAGCTCCACAACCGGGCGTTCGTGCCGGGCGGCGGCATGCGGCAGTTCAACGCGGCGATGGGTTCGCCCTCGCGCATCGAGGGGTTGCAGGCGCTCGACGTACCGACCCTGGTCGTCCACGGCGAGAACGACTCGCTGCTCCCGCCCGAGCACGGCCGGCGCACCGCCGAACTCATCCCGAGCGCGGAGTACCTCGAGATCGAAGGCATGTCGCACGACTTCGTGTATCAGGTGTGGCCCCCGCTCATCGAGGCGATGACCGCCCTCACCGCCCGCACATTCGAGTAGCGCTGCATCTGCGGCCCGAGCGGGGTCGATCGACTTCGTCGGTGTCAGACCCCCGGGGCTAGGGTCCTCCGCGTTCGAACACACGGGTTCGAGGACGGGAGCAGACACCCATGGGACCCCTTTCTGGCGTACGCATCATCGAGCTCGCGGGGATCGGGCCGGGCCCGTTCTGCGCCATGATGCTGGCCGACATGGGCGCCGACGTGATCCGCGTCGAGCGCTCGGCTGCGGTGCGCGGCGGCGATCCCGAGGTCCCGCCCGCCGACGTCATGCTGCGAGGCCGCCGCTCGATCGGCATCGACATGAAGTCGCCCGAAGGCCTCGAAGCGGTGATGAAGCTCGTCGAGTCCGCCGACGGCCTGATCGAGGGGTTCCGACCCGGCGTCACCGAACGCCTCGGCGTCGGCCCCGACGACTGTCTGGCCCGCAACCCCCGCCTCGTCTACGGCCGCATGACCGGCTGGGGCCAGGACGGTCCGTACTCCCAGGCCGCCGGTCACGACATCAACTACATCGCCCTCGCCGGCGCCCTCGAATCGATGGGGCGCAAGGGTGAGGCCCCGGTGCCGCCGCTCAACCTCGTCGGCGACTTCGGCGGCGGCGGCATGTACCTCGCGTTCGGGATGGTGTGCGCCATCCTCGAAGCCCGTCAGTCCGGTGAAGGCCAGGTCGTCGACACCGCCATGGTCGACGGCGCCGCCTCCCTGATGACCTTCTTCCACGGGTTCCGGGCGATGGGCATCTGGGACGACGAGCGAGGCACCAACCTGCTCGACACCGGCGCCCACTTCTACGACGTCTACGAATGCAGCGACGGCCAGTACGTGTCGATCGGTTCGATCGAGCCGCAGTTCTACGCCGTGCTGCGCGAGAAGATGGAGCTCACGGACGAGAAGTGGGATCAGCAGATGAGCCGGTCGATGTGGCCCGAGCTCAAGGACGAGCTCACCGCCCGGTTCAAGGAGAAGACCCGCGACGAGTGGTGCGAGATCATGGAGCACACCGACATCTGCTTCGCGCCGGTGCTGTCGATGGCCGAAGCTCCGCAGCATCCGCACAACGTCGCCCGGGGCACGTTCGTCGAACGCAACGGCGTCGTGCAGCCCGGGCCCGCCCCTCGGTTCTCCCGCACCGAGGCCGAGATCCAGCGGCCGCCCGCCCATGCCGGGCAGCACACCGACGAGCTCCTCGCCGATGTCGGCTACTCCGCCGACGAGATCGCTGCGCTGCGCGAGGGCGGTAGCGTCGCGTAGATGGCGACCGCGGTCTTCTTTCACGCTCATCCCGACGACGAGGCGATCGCGACCGGCGGCACGATGGTGATCGGCGCGCGCCGTGGTCACCGCATCGTGCTGGTGTGCGCGACCGATGGTGCCGTCGGCGAAGCCGACCCCGACATCATCCCCGACGGCGAGACGTTGGCCGACGTGCGGGCCCGCGAGCTCGCCGCGGCCGCCGACGAACTCTCCGTCGGTCGTCTCGAGTTCCTCGGCTACAAGGACTCCGGGATGGAGGGCACCGACACCAACGCCGACCCCGACTGCTTCTGGCAGGCCGACGTCGAGGAGGCCGCCGAGCGCCTCGCCCAGATCCTGCGCGAAGAAGACGCGTCGATCGTCACCATCTACGACCCGATCGGTGGCTACAACCACCCCGATCACATCCAGGTCCATCGCGTCGGCAAGCGGGCCGCCGAGCTGGCCGGCACGCCACACGTCTTCGAGTCGACGATGAACCGCGAACAGATGAAGTCGTTCGGCGACGACCCGGCCTGGGCCGAGATGGCCGAGGACGCCGGCATGTCCGATGACGAGGTCGAGGCCGAACGTCAGGAGTTCCTCGAGCAGGATCTCGGCACGCCCGCCGCCGACATCACCCACGCGATCGACGTCACCGGTGTGATCGCCGAGAAGCGGGCGGCGATGATCGCCCACGCCTCCCAGATCACCGAGGACTCCATCTTCCTCAAGCTCCCCGATGATGCCTTCGCCATGGCGTTCGGGCAGGAGTGGTACGTCCAGTACGGCGCCGGCCAGGCCGGCGAGCCGTACCTCGACGACATCTACGCCGTCCTCGACGGGCCCGCTGCGGGCTGAACCGTGGCGCTCATCGAGATCGTCGAGCCGGATCCGAGTTGGCCGGAGCAGTTCGACGCGCTGCGGCGCGACCTGGCCGAAGTCGTCGGCGACGCTGCCGTGCGGATCGATCACATCGGCTCGACCGCGATCCCCGGGCTCGCCGCCAAGGACGTCATCGATGTCCAGATCACCGTCACCGACCTCGATGGTGGTGTCGTCGAGTCATTGACCGCCGCCGGATTCGTCGGGCGACCCGACATCACCTCCGATCTGCTCGTCGGCTGCGACGAACCCGACGAGCTCGCCAAGCGGTACGTGCAGGAACGGTCCGGCGATCGGCGGGCCAACATCCACATCCGGGCCGTGGGGCGCCGCAACCAGCGCTACGCCCTGCTGTTCCGGGACTATCTCCGGGCCGACTCGGTCGTGCGCGATGCGTACGGGCAGCTGAAGCGTCACCTCGCCGAGCTCTACCCCGACGACGCCGACGGCTACTACGACATCAAGGATCCGGTGATGGACATCATCCATCGCGGGTCCGAGGCCTGGGCGGTCTCGACCGGCTGGACCGGTGAGGAGGGCGCGTCGTGATCGTCGATCTGTACGAGTGGTCGATCTACCCGTGGATGATCGCCAACGGCCTCGTCGGGGGCTGGGCGCTCGTCGCTCACCTGCAAGAGGCGTGGCGTCACCGGGCGCTGTGGATCTCGATCGGGGTCGCCCAAGCGCTGGTGGCCCTGCACGTGCTCTTCGGCGTGATCGCTCAAGCCCAAGACGAGATCGAGCCCGGCGAACCCTTGCTCTACGGGCTCGCCGCGTTCTTGTCGTGCGGGATCATCTTCCAGTACCGAAACGAGATGCGGGACCGCCCGTACCTTCTCTACGGTCTCGGCAGCCTGTGGCTGATGGGGCTCGGGATCCGAGCCGCCTATCTCGTCCTCTGGTTCCCGACCTGAGCAGCACACCCATGATCCTCACCGACGACTTCCTCCGCTTCTGCCGGCGCACCATCGACGGCACCCTCGCCGCCGTCGACCGCATCGGCGACGAGCGCATCAACACCCGGCCCGAGCTCGACGGCGTGTCGACGCCCTATCAGCTCGTCACCCATGCGTTCGCCGCGGCGGAGTTCTGGTGTGCGCACATCGTGTGCGGACGGCCGAGCGAGCGGGTCCGCGACGACGAGTTCCTCGCCACCGGGTCGGTCGCCGACCTGCATGCCGCCGCCGCCCGGCTGATGGCACTGCTCGAGGAGCTCGCCCCACAGATGGCGACCGCGACCGAGGTCGCGATCCATCCGCCCCAGACCCAGACCCCACTCGACGGGGGCTGGACGGTCGGGGCCGCACTGATCCACGCCTACGAGGAGCTCGCGCAGCACCTCGGGCACCTGGAGATGACCGCCGACGTGTTGGGTGCGCCGAAGGGCGAGCCCACCTGATCTTCGTGCCCGGCCTGACGCCGGGCGGGACTACATCGCCGGCTGGATGCCGAGGTCGGCGTAGTTCTGCTGCTCGAAGTTGTCGCGGAACATGTCGCGCAGTCGAGCGGCTGCCTCGTCGTAGGCGTCGGCGTCCTCCCACGTGTCACGCGGGTTGAGGATCGTGTCGTCGACCGCCGCACACGTGGTGGGCATCTTCACCCCCAGGGTCGGCTCGGTCTGCAGCTCCATGCCGTCGAACTCGCCCTCGAGGGCGGCATCGAGGAGGGCGCGGGTGTCCTTGAGCGACATGCGCTCGCCCTTGCCGTACGGGCCGCCCGTCCAGCCGGTGTTGAGCATGATGCAGCGGGTGTCGTTCTCCTTCATGCGCTTGGCGAGGAGTTCGGCGTACACCTTGGGCTTCTGGGACATGAACGGCGCACCGAAGCACGACGAGAACGACGGCTCCGGTTCGGTCACGCCGACTTCGGTGCCGGCGAGCTTGGAGGTGAAGCCCATGACGAAGTGGTACATCGTCTCGTCCTCGTCGAGGATCGAAACGGGCGGCAGCACGCCGAACGCGTCGGCGGTGAGCAACACGATCGTCTCGGGGTGCGGACCCGCCGCGCCGTCGCGCACGTTGGGGTTGGCGTCGAGCGGGTAGGCGAACCGGGTGTTCTCGGTGATCGAACCGTCGGTGAGGTCGAACTCCTGCGGGTCGGTGTCGGCGATCGCCTTGCCGGCGAGCGACGGCACGTTCTCGATCAGGGTGCCGGGCATCGACATGGCGGCGGCGATGATCGGTTCGGCCTTCTTGTCGAGGTCGATCAGCTTGGCGTAGCAGCCGTCCTCGAGGTTCGAGATGCCGTCCGGGGTCCAGGCGGTCTCGTCGTCGCCCACGAGCTGGCGATCGGGGTCGGCGGAGAGCG
>CAZEML010000069.1:0-18449 GCA_964513285.1 uncultured Candidatus Nemicrothrix sp. | reverse complement strand
GCAGGTCGTGTCGGCCGTCGTCCTGATCGGGCTGGGCGTCGCGATGCTGGTGCGGCCGACCGCGGTCGAGACCGTCGCCGGGGCGATTCAGCGGCCGGCCCGCGCCTTCTTCCTGCTCACCGTGCTGACCCCGACCGTCTTCGGCGCCTGGATCGCGATCATCGCGGCATTGCCGTTCGCCGACGACCTCACCGCGATCGGCACGTTCGTCATCGGCGCCGGCGTCGCCTCGGCGCTGTACCACGTGGGGCTCGGATCGGCAGCGGGAGAGTTCGGCCGTCACCTCCGCGGGTCGGTGATGACGTGGATCGCCCGGGCCGGCGGCGTGTTGTTCGCCGCCCTCGGCGCGGTGATGCTCATCGCCTGACGGGCGCGAGGCGACGATCACACCGTGCGCCGCGAGGCGCGGTGACTACATCGTGAAGCGGAGGCTGCGGGCGGCCTTGTCGCCCCACTCGTCGGCGCCGGTCCAGGAGATCCGGCCCGCGTCGATCCGTTCCTGGGGGTCGATGCGGCCACAGGCGAGCATCACGAAGGTCTCGACGTCGGCGGTGACGGTGACGTCGGGGGCATCGAGGGAATCGACCAGGCCGGCACGACCGTCGACGGCGACGTGGATCGATCGGGGGGCGCCACCGGTGATCTCGATCGTCATCGACATGCCGTCTTCGAGACCGATCTTCTTGCCGGCGATGTAGCCCATCGACCGGTGGACCTCGTTGAGAGCCATCTCCGCGGCGGGGCCGCCGTCGGGCAGCTCGATGCCGAGCGGGAGGGCGATGTCGCGGGCGTGCACCCACATGTCGAAGACCCGGATCTGCAGGAAGTTGCCGTAGGCCTGGGGGCCGACCGGGGTCATCGACGGCGTGTCGACGATCGCCGGGTCGAGCGATTCGAGATCGGCGGCACGGGCCTCGGTCACGTCGCGCACCGCGGCGGCGACCGCGGCGGGCTCGAGCCCGTCGAGTCCGGCGGCGAACTCGAGGGCCACGCCGAAGTCGAACAGGTTCTCGGGATCGGGCGTCCAACCGGTGAGCGCCTTCTCGACCCCCATCACGTGACCGATGCACGCTCGCACGTCCCAGTCGGGGCAGAGTGACTGGGTCGCCAGCCGGTCGGCGTCGAGCCCGTCGACCAAGCCGTTGATCTCGGCGAAGGCGATCCGATGGGCATCGATGAATGCAGGCAGAGACGTCATGGACCGAGAACGTATCTGCCCGCGGTACGCGCGAACCAGCGACCCTCTACGCTCGCCATCGCTGCGGGCAGGTGGCTGACATGTCCTTTCTCCGATCTGTCCCTGTTCGCATCGCGACGGTGGTCGCAATCGCCGGCACCGCGCACGCCTCGACCCCGTCCGCGCTCGCCCACTCGGGAGGCCACGGCCTCGACCCGACCAGCGACGGTCCACCGCTGCTGCTCGAACACGACGAGACCCTGTTCGAGGACATCGCCGCGCCGTTCGCGTGCGGTACCGAATGGTCGGGGCAGACGCGGCCCGGCCACGGGCAGAACGACTGGAACCTCGACTTCAACCGCACGTCGCTGAACTTCGGCGAGAACCGCCAGCACGACCTCGGGCAGCCGTTGTTCGCGCAGGCCGACGGCACGGTCACCTTCATCGGCTGGCAGGTGAACGCCGGCACGTATCTCGACATCGACTACGGGGACTACGCCGCCCGGTACATCCATCTCGTCGACGACTCGGTCATTCCTGCGGTGGGTGACGCGGTGACCCAGGGCGAGACGATCGCCCTGCTCGGCGACACCGGCAACACGCCGGGGTTCGCTCACCTCCATCTGGAGTACTGGGACAGTCGGGGCTTCGACGACGCTCGGATCTTCGAACTCAAGCAGGCCGGCCAGCCCCAGACCGAGGTCACCTTCGACGGCAACGTGATCGATCCGGGTGAGGTCGTCGTGTCGTCCAACTGTGTCGGCGAGGCACTCACCGCCGGCGATCCCGAGAACGCCCCGGTCGAGGATCCCGACGAGCTCGATCCGCTGGCACGCGACGCGCTGCTCGTGCTCGACCCGATCGACGGCCTCACGTTCGCGACCGATCAGCTCCTGCTCCACACCACCGGCGTCGACCCGCTCGCACCGGAGGTCTTCGTCGAACCCGAAGGCCTGTTGGCCAAGATCGACGGCACCGACCTCGCCGGTGAGGCCGTCCTCGTCGTCGCCCACCGGCAGTCGACGTCGCAGTGCGACGCGGAGCTGGAGTCCTGCCTGAGCGCGACCCGCAACGGTGCACCGGCGATCGCGCTGCTGGAGGTCCTCGACGACATCGCGGCCGCCGGACCGCGGCGGACGGTGCTCTTCGCACTCGTCGACGACACCGACGAGGACGGAACGGCGCTCGCCACCCTGCTCGACTCGGCGGGGGCCGATGCCGACCGCGACACCCTGATGGACACGATCGTCGCGGCCGTCCATCTCGGCCCGCTCGGCGAGGCCGCGACCCTCACCCTGCGCAACGACACGCTCGTGGTCAACAACGGCGACCGGGCGTGGAGCGACCTGGTTCCAACGGCCGGCCAGCCCGACGACCTGCGCTGGTGGGACTTCGCCGACGACCCCGCCGACGATCCCAACCTGCGCTCGATGCGTGCCCACGGGGTGCCGGTCGTCGCGGTCCGAGACGCCGCCGGCCCGTGCGCCACCGGCGACAACCGGTTCGGCTCGACGATCAATGTCGCCAAGCTCCAGCTGCAGATCGACGCGATCGGCGACGCGGTCATCGCGCTCGCGTCCGACGACACCGCGCCGATGCTCGCCGCCGGAGACGACGACGCGGAACTCGTCGCCGACGCCACCGCGGTGATCGAGCTGATGAACCACAGCGGTGCCGCGCTCGGCGACTCCGGGGCGGTCGTGACCGACTTCCTCGACGCCGTACCCGACCCGATCCCCGCCGAGACCGCGACCGCGGTGCGGACCGCGCTGCAGGAGATCATCGCCGAACTGATCGACCGCAACTGCTCGGCGCATGCCGCGCCCGAGCCGTTCACCGATCTGCGGCCGACCTCGTTCGCCCGCGCCGACGTCGGCCTGTTGTTCGACCTCGAGATCACCGTGGGGACGTCGCCCACGACGTACTCCCCCGACTCGTTCGTCACCCGCGAGCAGATGGCGGCCTTCCTCGCCCGGATCTGGCGCCTGCTGCATCCCGATGCGGCGCCGACTGAGGCGATGCCCTTCACCGACGTCGACGAGGACAGCTTCGCCTTCGACGACATCCGCCTGCTCTTCGAGCTCGGCATCACCAACGGCACCAGCGAGACCACCTACTCCCCGGACGACCCGGTCACCCGCGAACAGATGGCGGCCTTTCTCGCCCGGGTCTGGCGCCTGCTGTTCCCCGGCATCGATCCCGTGTCGATCGACACCCATCCGTTCGACGACGTCGATGCGGGGAGCTTCGCGTTCGCCGACATCTCGCTCATCTACGCCATCGAGGTGACGGTCGGGACCTCGCCGACCACCTACTCACCGGACGATTCGGTCACCCGCGAACAGATGGCGGCCTTCCTCGCCCGGGTGTTGCGGCGCCACGCCACCGACGCAGCCGCCGAGGCGGCCGACCCCGGCCCGACCTGAGCGACCGCCTGAGCTGGCCTGATCGGGAATCGGTCAGCCAGACTGTCAGCCATGAGTGACGCCGAACTGCAGAAGGTCGAGGCCGCCCTCGACACCCTCCTCGCCGAACACGACCCCGCGAGCGAGGGGTACGAAGAATTTCGTGGCCACCAGTTCGACGCGGGCCTCGCGTGGGTGCAGTACCCCGAAGGCCACGGCGGGCTCGGCGCCCGGCCCCAGCTGCAGAAGGTCGTCAACCAGCGGCTCGCGGAAGCGGGCGCCGCGCCGATGGACGCCTCGATGTTCTTCATCATGTTGGCCGGGCCGACCATCGTCACCCACGGATCAGAAGAGGTGAAGAAGCGCTTCCTCCGCCCGATGTTCACCGGCGAGGAGAAGTGGTGTCAGCTGTTCTCCGAGCCCGGCGCCGGCTCGGACTTCGCCGGCCTCGGCACCAAGGCGGTCAAGGACGGCGACGAGTGGGTCGTCAACGGCCAGAAGGTCTGGAACACGCTCGCCCACATCGCCGACTTCGGCATGCTCGTCACCCGCACCGACCCCAACGTGCCCAAGCACCGGGGCATGACCTACTTCGCCCTCGACATGAAGGCTCCCGGCGTCGAGGTGCGGCCGCTGCGCCAGATCACCGGTGAGGCCGAGTTCAACGAGGTCTACATGACCGACGTCCGCGTGCACGACGACTACCGCGTCGGCGCCGAGGGCGAGGGCTGGCGCGCCGCGCTCACCACCCTGATGAACGAGCGCACCGCGATCGGCGGTAGCGGCGGAGGTTCGGGTGGGCCCAAGCGAGGCGGCGGCGCCATCGCCGGCCTCACCGCGGTCTGGGAGAAGGCCCCCGAGTGGGTGCGCACCCCCCAGAACCGCGACGAGGTCATGAAGCTCTGGATCAAGGCCGAGGCGCTGCGGCTCACCAACATGCGCGCGTCGCAGGCCGCCAAGGCCGGTAACCCCGGCCCGGAGGGTTCGGTCGGCAAGTCGATGATGGCCACCCTCAACCAGGCGATCTTCGAGAAGGCCGTCGACCTCCAGGGCATGGACGGCCAGATCGACTACGACTACACGTTCCGCCGGCCCGGCGAGGTCGACCTCACCGGCTCGGGCGCCGGCGTGGGCTACGCGTTCCTGCGGGCCCGGGCCAACTCGATCGAGGGCGGCACCACCGAGGTGATGAAGAACATCCTCGGCGAACAGGTGCTCGGCCTGCCCGGCGAGCCCCGGGTCGACAAGGAGATCCCCTGGATCGACGTCCCGCGGGGCTGATCCACACACCGAAGAAGCGATGACGATGGACGTTCACGGCACGCTCACCCCTGGCTGGGAAGGCGTCCGAGACGCCTTCGCCGCCAACTTCGATCAGGGCTTGGAGCTCGGGGCGTCGGTCTACGTGACCGTCGCCGGCGAGCCGGTCGTCGACCTGTGGGCCGGTGCCGCCGCACCCGACGGCCGGCCATGGGAACAGGACACGATCGTCAACGTCTATTCGACGACCAAGACGATGTGCGCCCTGTCGTTGATGATGCTGGTCGACCGCGGCCTCGTCGATCCTGCGAGGCCAGTGGCGCAGTACTGGCCCGAGTTCGCGGCCAACGGCAAGGCCGACGTCACCGTGGCGCAGATCATGGCCCACACCTCGGGCCTGTCGGGTTTCGATCCGGCGGTCACCACCGAGGAGCTCTACGACTGGGATCGCTGCTGCGAGATCCTCGCCGCCATGGCGCCGTGGTGGGAACCCGGCACCGCGTCGGGGTACCACGCCATCACCCACGGCTACCTCATGGGCGAGATCGTGCGTCGGGTCGACGGCCGATCGCTCGGCACGTTCTTCCGGGAGGAGGTGGCCGAGCCGCTCGGCGCCGACTTCCACATCGGGTTCGGGCCCGAGCACGACGAGCGCTGTGGCGAACTGGTTCCTCCCGGCGAGCCAGCGGTTCCCGACGGTGCCGACATGGACTCCGTTGCGATGAAGACGTTCATGAGCGCGCCGGTCAACGGCACCGAACCAACGACTCGGGCATGGCGCGCGGCAGAGATCCCGGCCGCCGGCGGCTTCGGCAATGCCCGTTCGGTCGGCCGCGTCCACGCCGCGCTCGCCTGTGGGGGCACCCTCGACGGCATCACGCTCATGGCTCCCGAGACGGTGACCCGCATCGCCGAGGAGCAGTACGCCGGACCCGACCTCGTTCTGGGCGAGGGTGTGCCGCTGCGCTACGGACTCGGGTTCGGGCTCTCGAGCGAGATGATCCCACTGCCCTCTCCCAACGCCTTCTTCTGGGGAGGCTGGGGTGGTTCGCTGGCGATCATCGACCCCGACACGCAGATGACGGTGTCCTACGTCATGAACAAAATGGCGCCGAGCCTGACGGGCGACACCAGAGGCGGCAGCATCGCCCTCGCGGCGTACGTGGCGCTGCTCGCATGATCGACGGTGCCCGACCAACGTCGCCGGAGCCAGGTCAGGCGTCGACGAGCTCCGCGATCATCGGATAGAGCTGGCGCTTGATCGTGTGGAGGTTGCCGCCCGCCGTGCTGGCGAGCGGCGCAACCCGAGCGATGGCCGCGTCGGTCAGGCCATCCAGTGGGAGCGCTTCGTCGACGATGCCGACCGCGGCCGCCTCGGGACCGCCGTAGCGATGCCCGACGACGACGGCTCGCGACAGCTCCGGGGCCGCGATCCGAGAGCGGGCCACGTTCATCAGGCCGGGCGGGAAGTTCATCGCGAGGTGAACCTCCGGCAGGTTCCAGAAGCCGCGGTCCTCTCGCATCACCGCCTGGTCGTGGGCGAGCACGAGGAAGGCGCCGAGGCCGAACGCATGGCCGGTGACCGCGGCGCCGGTGGGCGCGCCGAGCAGCATGACCCGGTGCACCAGGTCGAAGCAGGAATCGACGTACGCGATCACGTCACCGCCGGCCGCCTCGGCCATCCAGGGCGTGTCGAGACCGTTCGAGTAGTGCTTCGGCGCGGACGAGGTGGTGACCAGGGCCTTGGGTCCGTCGGCCGCCTCGACCTCGTCGAGCAGCGCGTTCATGGCGGCCACCCAGGCCACCGAGGTCATGTTCTCGTCGTCGCCGATGTCGATCACGAAGACATCGTCGGTGCGGGTCATCGAGGGCGTTCCCATGGCGGCGATGTTAACGATCGTTCACGTCGCGCACCATCCCGAGCGTGCGTCCACCGAAGTGCGTCGACGCGGGCCCACGTCCTACGCTGCCGGCCATGAGTGCCATCGCTTTCGACGACATCGACGCCATCAACGCCGCCGCCTCCGAGGAGTTCGGCGACTGGGGAGACGAGGTCACCGTCACCCAGGAGATGATCAACCAGTTCGCGGACCTCACCGGCGACCACCAGTGGATCCACGTCGACGTCGAACGCTGCGAGCGAGAGAGCCCCTTCGGCGGCCCGATCGCCCACGGCTTCCTCACCCTCAGCCTCATGCCGAAGCTGATCAAGATCCCCGTCGAGCTCAGCGGGATGAAGAACGTCGTGAACTTCGGCTCCGGGGGGCTCCAGTTCCGTTCGCCGGTGCCGTCGGGGTCGACCCTCCACGCCCGCTCCCGTCTCGTCGGGGCCGAAGCCCACAAGGCCGGCACCAAGCTGACGTTCGAGTCGTCGATCCACGTCAAGGGCAGCGAGAAGCCGTCGCTGGTCTACACGTCGATCCTGCTGTTCCAGGGCTGACGTGGCGGCGGGGAACCGCAACCTCGCCGTCGACTTCTTCGACGCGGCGGCCACCCGCGCCGACGCGCCGTTCCTGATCGAGTCCGAGCGCTCGTGGACCTACGGCTCGTTCTACGACCGGGTCCGGGTCTTCGCTGCCGCGCTGATCGAGGCGGGCGCCGCGCCGGGTGACCGGGTGGTCGTGCAGGTCGAGAAGTCGCCCGACGCGGTGGCGCTCTACGTCGCGTGCTTGTGGGCCGGGACCGCGCACGTCCCGCTCAACCCGGCCTTCACCGCCGACGAGGTCGGCTACTTCGTCGACGACGCCGAGCCGACGGTCGTGGTCGTCGACCCGGCGCTCGCCGCCGATCCGGCCTGGCTGACCCTCGATGCCGACGGCGATGGCACGCTCCCCTTGCGGGCCGCGACCGTCGCTCCCCTCGAGACACCGATCGTTCGGGCCGACGACGACCTCGCCGCCATCCTCTACACCTCGGGCACGACCGGCCGGCCCAAGGGCGCGGCACTCACCCACGACGCGCTCCGCCGCAACGCCCGAGCACTGCACGACACCTGGCGCTTCGGCCCCGACGACCACCTCGTGCACGGTCTGCCCCTCTTCCACGTCCACGGCCTGTTCGTGGCGCTGCACTGCGCGATGTTGTCCGCCATCCCCGTCACGTTCCTGCGCCGCTTCGACGTCGACCAGGTCATCGACGGACTCGCCGGCGGCACGGTCTTCATGGGCGTCCCAACCCACTACGGCCGCCTCTGCGGCTCGCCCCGTCTCACTCCCGAGACGTGCCGCGGCATGCGGCTCTTCACCTGTGGGTCGGCCCCGCTCACCGAGCAGGCGTTCGCGGACTTCACCGAGCGCAGCGGGCACACGATCTGTGAGCGGTACGGCATGTCCGAGACCGGGATCACCACATCAAACCCCTACGACGGCGACCGCATCGCCGGCACCGTCGGGTATCCGCTCCCCGGTGTCGACGCCCGGGTCGTCGACGGCGCGGGCGATCCGCTCCCGTCGGGCGAGATCGGCGTCTTGGCCATCCGCAGCGGTCAGGTGATGCGGGAGTACTGGCGGCGACCCGACGCCACCGCCGACGCCCACACCAGCGATGGCTGGTTCATCACCGGCGACGTGGCGAGCATGGCCGCCGACGGCCGCATCACGCTGCAGGGCCGGGCGAGCGACATGATCATCAGTGGCGGCGAGAACATCTACCCCAAGGAGATCGAACTCGTCCTCGACGAGATCGACGGGGTCGTCGAGTCAGCCGTGATCGGCGTCCCCGATCGCGACTTCGGCGAACGCGTCGTCGCGGTGCTCGTCTGCGACGGACCCGCGCTCGACGAAGCGGCGATCCGGCCGCATCTCGACACGGCACTCGCCCGGTTCAAACATCCTCGCCGAGTCGAGGTGATCGACGCCTTGCCCCGCAACGCGATGGGCAAGGTGCAAAAGGGCGTGCTGCGCGACCGCTACGCCTCGACCGGCTGAGGCGTCTCGCCTCGCCGCTGGCGGATCCGTTGGATCAGGGCGAGTACGAGCACGATCAGCGCGAGGGGGCCGAGCAGTCGCAGGGTGCCGCGGCCGACCGAGCCCTCGTAGTCCTCGACGAGATGTTCGCCGCGCTCCGCCGCGTCGGTGAAGTCGCCGGCCGCCCAGGCGGCCTGCATCTCGGCCCGCTGCGCACCGGCGTCGCGGCCGGCCATGCCGAGCGTCGACAAGATCCCCCGGTCGCCTGTGTCGAGGCGCAGCGCCTCGGACACCGACTCGAGCGCCTCTCGTTGCTCGACGAGCAACGTCCAGGCTTCGTCCATCGACGTCGCCGACCGCTCGAACTCGTGCTGCACCTGATCACCGATGTCGAGCTCGACCAGCTCCGCGGCGGCGATCATCTCGTCGCGGGCGACGATCAGGTCCGACACCGAGGCTTGTTCGCCGCGGAACACGTCGAACTCCCACGCCGCCATCGCGTCGCGCAAGAGCGGCGGGAGCGACCACGGCGCCGACCGCGCTTCGAGCGCTCGATAGTCGACCAGCGCGGCGGCTCGGGCGTCGAGCTCGACCAGCTGGTCGGGGTCGGCCGACAGACGCATGGCATCGCCGGCGGAGGCGATCCCGCCGACGTGTTCGGCGACATCGGTGAATCGGCGCCAGTCGATCGGTGCGTCGGAGAAGGTGTCGTCGACGCCTGCGTAGGCGGGTACGCCGCTCTCCAAGGCCGCGATGATCGTGCGCATCGTGGTCTCGTCGCTGACCGAGACCAACGCCGCCGTCGCCGTGCTCCACGGCCCGACGTTGGGGGTGGCGACGAGACCTTCGGCGCGAGCGACCCGGTCCGCCAGGGCGGCGGCGAGGTCGTCGCCGAGATCAGGGTCGCTGAAGTCGAGCGCGTCGAGCCAGGCCGCCGCGACCGCACGGGTCGCGACCGCCGCCGACGGATCGAGTGGGAGGACGAACGCGTCGCCATCGCGGCGGAGCGCCTCACCGCCGGTGTAGCCCTGGCGGAAGACGAGATCGGTCGGTGGGGCGAGGGGAATCCACTCCGACAGGCCCTCGACGAGCGGAGCGAGATCGCTGCCGAGCCAACCAGAGGTGCCCGCGGCGGTGGCGACGGTGATGGTCACCGGCCCGGCGTCGACGGTCGTCTCGGTGAAGCGATCCGGAGCTTCGAGCACCAACGGCTGGGCGACGTACGCAGCCTCCTCGCCGAGCTGGCTGGTGAAGACCACCTGTTCGTCGCGCTCCTCGACGACGTAGCCGTCGGCGAGGGCGACATCCCACGAGCCCGGGACGATCACGTCGAGGGTGACCGCGCCGCGGTGACCGACCGCGAACGGGGCGATCGCGACGAGGTCAGGAGACACCCGATCGAAGGAGTCGAGGTCGCCGAGCAACCCACCGGAGGTCCACGTCAACTCGACCTCGATCTGCTCGCCTGGGGCCAGGGGCTCGTCGAAGCTCACCAACCACTCCGCGAAGCCGGCGCCGTCGGGGATGTTGACCGCGGGCAGGGCGCCTTGCTCCCACGACGCGGCGACATCGCTCGCGTCGACCGGCAGGGTCTCGAAGAACCCGCTGAACGCCTGGTCGGTCGCCGTGTTGGTGAACACGTAGCGATGGGTGACGGTGAAGGACGCACTCGCGGGGTCGACCTCGACGACGGTAGCGACGTCGCCGACCAGGTCGGGCGCCGACTCCTGGGCGACGGCGGCACCCGCCACGAACGGCACGACACCGACGACGGCGAGAAGGAGGGCGGCGACGCGGCGGAACACGAACGGTCACGGTACCGCTCCGATCGCTCCCCGAGTCCGCGTGTTCTACGGTCTGCCCATGAGCCTTCCCGATACCGGACGAAGCCACGACGAGGTGCTCGACGCCCTCGAAGGTCTGCGCGGTGACGACGCCCGCTGGCAGGACGGTCGCACGTTCGGCCTGGTGTACGACGGCGGCCCTGAGGTGCACGCGGTCGCGGAGGCCGCCGCGGCGATGTACCTCCACGAGAACGCGCTCAACACCTTGGCGATCCCGTCGCTCGGCCAGATCCAACGCGAGGTCGTCGGCTCGATGGCCGAGTTGCTCCACGGCCCGGACGCCGCCGGCTTCATGACGTCGGGCGGCACCGAGTCGATCCTGATGGCGGTCAAGGCCGCACGAGAGCGTGCCCGCGCCGAGCGGGGCCTCGACGGCGGCGAGATCGTGCTCTCCGACACCGCGCACGCCGCCTTCCACAAAGCCGCCCACTACTTCGGGCTCGAGACGGTGATCGTCCCGGTCGGCGACGACTACCGCTGCGACGTCGACGCCACCGCCGACGCCATCTCCGAGCGCACGGTGCTGGTCGTCGGGTCGGCCCCGCAGTACCCCCACGGCGTGATCGACCCGATCCCCGAGCTCGCCGCGCTCGCCGGTGAGGTCGACGCCAACATGCACGTCGATGCCTGCATGGGCGGGTTCGTGCTGCCCTTCATGGAGCGGCTGGGCGAGCCCGTACGGCCATGGGACTTCCGGGTCGACGGGGTCACGACGATCAGCCTCGACGTGCACAAGCTCGGCTACGCCCCGAAGGGGGCGTCGATCATCCTCCACCGCGACAAGGCGTCGCGCCGCTTCCAGACCTACACCTTCGATGCGTGGAAGGGCGGCTTCTACGCGTCGCCGAGCATGCAGGGCACCCGCTCGGGCGCACCGATGGCGGCGGCATGGGCGGTGATGCAGCGACTGGGCATCGACGGCTACGAACGCCTCACCCGGACGACGATCGACACCGCCCGCAAGCTCCAGGCGGGGGTGCGGGCGATCGATGGGCTCGATCTGGTCGGCGAGCCCGAAGCGCAGCTGATGGCGATCCGGGTCGCCGACGGCTGGGAGGACCGCCTCGACGTCTTCGCGGTCGGCGATGCGCTCGGCCGACGCGGCTGGTACCTCGACCGCCAGAACGACCCCGACTCGCTGCACGCCACGGTCAGCAACGGCAACGCCCCGGTGGCCGACCAGTTCCTCGCCGACCTCGCCGCCAGCGTCGCCGACACCCTCGGCGACCGGGCCGACGACCGGTCGACCTCCTACGCCACCCTCGAATAGTGATGGAGCTCAAGACGACCCGGTGGACGGTGGGCGACCCCGACGGCATCGCCGTCATCACGCTGAGCCGACCGGAGCGCCGCAACTCGTGGACCGGGCGGATGCACACCGAGCTCCGTCACCTGCTGCAGCGAGCCGAGGACGACCCCACGATCCGCGTCGTCGTGATCACGGGTGACCCCGACGGCAAGACGTTCTGCCCCGGTGCGGACTCCAAGGCGCTCGAAACCCATGTGGAACGGGGTGGGTATGACGCCGGCACGCCCGACGACATCGCGACCCCCGGCCACGGCGTCGACCCGGCGTTCGATGCCGACTTCGCGTTCTTCTTCGGGCTCGACGTCGTGACGATCGCGGCGGTGAACGGTGCCGCCGCCGGGGTCGGGCTGGCGTTGGCGTGTTGGTGTGACCTCCGGGTCGCCCAGACCGGCTCGACGTGGACCACCGCCCACGGGAAGCTCAACCTGCCCGCGGAGTACGGACTCTCGTGGCTCCTCCCCCGCCTGATCGGTCACGGGCGAGCGGCCGATCTGCTGCTGACCAGCCGCCGGTTCACCAGCGACGAAGCCGACCGGATGGGTCTCGTCACTCGCCTCGTCGACGACGACACCCTCGGCGCCGCCCTCGAACTCGCCGCGGCGCTCGTGGCGGAGGTCAGCCCTCACAGCCTCCGCGCGACGAAACGCCAGCTCGCGATCGACGCCACCCACGACGATCCGGGCCGGTCCGTTCGCGATGCCCAGGACCGCCTCGATCAGATGGCCACCGAGGACGATTACCGCGAGGCGATGGCCGCGTTCCTCGAGAGACGCCTGCCTCGCTGGCAGGGCTGAATTTCTCATCAAGCCGGGCGGTCAGATGTCGATACTCCAGGCGACCGTCGGATTCGCCCCCGGCGGTCACTGAGAGGAAGGGTGGGGGTCGGACTCCCTCCAACGCATCGCCACCAGCGCTTTTCCAGGGTGCTGGCGCACTCGTCTGGCTCCTGCCCCCTCTCCCCTCAGCCCCTTCCCCTGGGCCGGGGCCGCCGTCAGGCCAAGAGGGTTGCGAGCCCCCAGATGGCGGCGACGGTGCCGATGATCATGTAGATGATCGCTCGACCGACCGGCGCCCGTTCGAGGTCGTCGTCGTTGCGCTTGGCTTCGGGCGGTCGGAACAGGGCGAGGCCGTTTCCGGCGACCATCGCGGCACCGAGGGCCAGGGTCAGCCAGGCGAACAGATCTTCTCCGAGGAACACGCCCGAATCATCCCCTGCGGCGTGGGATCGAGCCAACCGGAGCGCTCGTCGTCCACAGATTTCGATGAACCCGGTTTTGTTTCGAGGGCCAGCTCAACTGCACGGATCGGTCTCCGATGGAGGAGCGTGGGCGGCACCGCCGCTCGCACAGAGAGGAAGGCGGGGGCGGGACAACTCCCTCCAACGCATCGCCACCAGCGCTTTTCCAGGGTGCTGGCGCACTCGTCCCGCTCCTGCCCCTCTCAGCAACCACCACTCAGGACGAGGCGAAGTCGGTGGCGGACACCTCGGTCGTGACGACGACGCTCTGCTCGATGTCGATCGCCGATTGACGCCGCACCCGGGCCGAGATCATGGCGCCGGACTCGCCGTCGAAGCAGTACTCCGCCCATCGACCCCACGGCGACGCGAGGGCCGGTGACGTCAGTTCGGCGTGAAAGCACGCCTCGTTGACTCGGGCGACGTCGTAGAGGCGGTCCTCGCCGAGCACATAGCCACCGACCAGGCCGAGCTCGGCGACCACGAGACTCTCGAACCGTTCCGGGTCGTCGATGTCGGTCACGAGCGAACCGAGGCGAACAACCTGGCGACGGGGTGGGTCCTGCACGAGTGAGACGTCGCCGACGAGCGGATCGTCGGGACGGCCATCGACGGTGCGGGTCCAGGTTCCGACGGTCACGAACGTGCCGCTCCGCCACGCGGCCCACGCGTCGAGGAGATCTGCCGCGGCAGCCGGATCGTGTTCGACCGCCGGGAAGTCGGTCTCGAGCGGGGTGAACGACACCTCGAACGGTTCGTCGTCGGCGCTCCGGATCGTCAGGACGAGCGCGACGCCGAGCAGCAACACGGTGCCCGCGACCACGAACCCGAGGATCACCGTCAGGGCCCGATCCATGACGACGACCGTATACGTCCGTCACTTCCTGATGGGTCCACCGGACCTTCCTTGGGCTCGACTCTTTTGTGCGGCGCGGTTCGCCCGAAACCTCTTCCATGCCGTTGACCCGCCGCCGCCACCTGGAGGCGAAGCTCGCGTCCCGGCCGACCGACATCTACGCCGAGTTCGTGGCCGGATGGGATCGGCTCGAGATTCACGGACAGTCGATGCGGTCGACGGCGACCGGCGCGACGGTCGCGACCGAAGCCCTCGTGCGCTGGCGCCGAGCGCCCGGTGAGCTCTGGGCCGCGGCGATGGCGCTCCCGATCGCCGAGGAGACCGGCGTCATCGATGCGTGCACCCAACGAGCCCTCGAGATGTCGATCGCGTCGTGGGCCGGGTCGGCGAGCCGCGCCAGCGGCGGACGCCTCTCGCTCAACATGCATCGCACCCGGCTCGAGGACCCGAACCTCATCGACGATCTTCACCGCATGTGTGCCGACTTCGCGGTGGAGCCGACCGAGCTGATCTTCGAGATCCCCGACCGCCTCGGACCCGACGCCTGTCGGGCCGCGGCGGCTGCGCTCGCCCCCATCGTCGACGAGGGTGCGACCATCGCGCTCGACGACCACCGCGGCGAAGCGTCGCAGACTCGCCCCGGACGCGACTGGCTTCCGCACGGGTCGGTGGTGAAGCTCGACGCGGCGATCACCGACATGTGTGACCACCCGCTCGGCCGGTCCGTGCTCGAGCGGACGACCCACGATCTCCTCGACCAGGGCTACCTCGTCGGCGTCGAGATGATCGAGCGCGAGGAGCAGTTCCGGGCCGCGAAGGCGTGCGGTGTCGACCTCGCGCAGGGCCACCTGTTCGGCACGCCGTCGCTGTTCACCTGACGGGGCGTTCAGCCCGGATCGTTCGACGAACGCATCCAGACATCGCGCTGCGGGAACGGGATCTCGAAGCCGGCATCGCGCAACGCCCGATGCAAGGTCGCGACCATCTCGGATCGCAGCTCCCGACGGACCGCCTCGGGCGGGTCGTGCCAGTAGTCGACGTCGATGTCGATCGACGACGACCCGAAGTCCTTGGCCAACGCCTGGGGGGCGGGATGGGCGTGCACCCGATCGACGCCGGCTGCGGCCGCGGCGAGCACCGCGCAGGCCGCCTCGACATCGGACGCATAGGCGACACCGACCACGACGGTCGAGCGCCGAACCCCGTTGCGCGTGTGGTTGACGATGGCGTCGTCGAGGACCGCCGAGTTGGGGATGTGCACGACCTCCCCGTCGTAGGTCTGCACGATCGTGGCGCGGCTCGTGACGTCGAGCACCGTGCCCTTGTGGTTCATCGTCTCGACCTCTTCGCCACAGTCGATCGGTCGCTCGGTCTGCAGCACCACCCCGGCGAAGAGGTTCTGCAACACGGGCTGCAGAGCGAGGGCGACCGCGAGGCCGGTGATGCCCAGCGCGCCGACGAGCGGACCGATCTCCACGCCGACCTGACCCGCGGCGTACACGAGGCCGACCAGCACGATGGTCCAACGCACGAGGCGGGCGACGAACGCGATCGCGAGGGTTGCGCCATCGGTGCGGCGACGAAGGAGCGAGTTGACGACGCGCCCGGCGATCGTGGCGATCACGATCGCCCCGACACAGATCCCCGCCGCGGTGAGCCACTCCTGCAGGGTGATCTCGGCGAGCACCATGATCAGACGTCGCGTCGCGTGAGGTTTCGGAACGACGTGAACCGGGGCACGAATCCGAGGTTGATCGTGCCGGTCGGGCCGTTTCGGTGTTTGGCGACGATCACCTCGGCCATGCCCTCGGAGTCGGTGCCGGGGTTGTAGACCTCGTCGCGGTACAGGAACATCACGACGTCGGCGTCCTGCTCGATCGCGCCCGACTCACGGAGGTCGGCGAGCATCGGCCGCTTGTCCTGGCGCATCTCGAGGGTTCGGGACAGCTGGGACAGACCGAGCACCGGGCACTCGAGTTCACGGGCGAGGATCTTCAGACCACGGGAGATCTCCGACACCTCGACCTGGCGGCTCTCTGCGCCGGCTCGGCCGGTCATCAGCTGGAGATAGTCGACGACGATCAGCCCGAGACCACCGGCGCGGCTCTTGAGTCGTCGGGCCTTGGCCCGGATCTCCATGATCGTGAGGTTGGGGTTGTCGTCGATCCACATCGGCGCCTCGGCGAGACGGCCGATGCCGTTGGAGATGCGAGTCCAGTCGTCCTCGGTGAGCTTGCCGTCACGCATGTTCTTGGCGTCGACGTTGGCTTCACTGCAGAGCATGCGCTGGGTCAGCTCGAGATGGCCCATCTCCAAGCTGAAGATGAGCACGGGCTTCTGTTCACGGACCGCCGCATGGGCGGCGATGTTGAGCGCGAACGCCGTCTTGCCCATGGCGGGGCGGGCGCCGACGATGAGCAGGGCGTTGGGCTGGAGGCCCGACAGGAGTTCGTCGAGATCGATGAAGCCCGACGGCGTACCGGTGACCCCTTCGCCGGCCTCGTAGAGCTGTTCGAGCCGGTCGAGGGTGGCGTCGAGCAGATCACGGATCTCGCCCATCGTGTCGGCCACCCGGCCCTGGGCGACCTGGAACATCATGTTCTCGGCTTCGTCGACGGCCCGGGTGACGTCTTCGGGCCGCGAGTAACCGATGTCGGCGATCTCGTTGGCGGTCTCGATCAGTCGGCGCAGGGTGTAGCGCTCGGCGACGATCTGGGCGTACTTGCCGGCGTTGGACGTGGCCGGGGTGTTGATCTGGAGGCTGATCAGACCGTCGAGCCCACCGACCATCTCGAGCACACCGAGGCGCTCGAGTTCGGCGGCGACGGTGACCGGGTCGGCGGGATCGCCGCTCGCGTACAGCCCGGAGATCGCGTCGAACACGTGAGCGTTCGCCGGACGGTAGAAGTGGGCGGCTTCGGTGTGCTCGACCGCGTCGGCGATGGCATCGCGCGAGAGCAACATCGCACCGAGAAGCGACTCCTCGGCTTCGAGATTGTGGGGTGGTACCCGTTGAGCGGCCGCCGCTTCGAACTCGCTCATCACCATCGGAGGATCGTGCCCTTCTCGGCCTGTGGGGTACCAGTGGATCAGCGGTGGATACCGCGGAATGTCAACGGGATTCGCTGTGGACAACCACTCGGGTCATCCACAGCGAATCCACCGTCGACCTACTCCTCGACGACCGAAACGGTGATCGGGAAGGCGACCTCGGCGTGCAGCTTGGCCATGACCATGTGCTCGCCCAGATCCTTGAGCGGCGAGTCGAGATCGAGGGTACGAGCCTCGATCGACACGCCGGCCTGCTCGTCGACCGCCGACACGATGTCGGCGGCGCTGACCGAACCGAAGAGGCGGCCACCGTCGCCGGCCTTGGCCGCGATGGTGAACTGCATCGGCACCAGCTTGGTGGCGATCTCTTCGGCGTCGGCCTTGGTGGCCGCATCGCGCAACGACGCCGCGCGACGCATCGACTCCGCCTGCTGCTCGGCCCCAGCGGTGGCCTTCATGGCCAGACCCTTGGGGGCGAGGAAGTTGCGGAAGTAGCCGTCGGCGACGTCCATGACCTCGCCCTTGCGGCCGAGACCAGAAACGTCGGAGCGCAGAATGACCTTCATCACTCGCTCCCCTCGTCGGCGGCGTTGATGGTGACACCCTCGACCTCGGCGACGGCCTCCTCGTTGGAGACGACCTCGTCGTTGGCCTCGTCGCCGCTCGGCGGCGGACCGCTCGGACGCGGCGCGCCGTCGCGATCACCGCGCTCGCCACGCGGACCGCGATCGCCACGATCGCCGTCGCGGCCACGGTTGCTGCGCTGGCTGGTGATGCGGGTGGCGTAGGGGATCAACGCCATCTCGCGGGCCACCTTGATGGCGTCCGCGACCAGCTTCTGCTGCTGGGTGCTGTTGCCGCTGACGCGACGGGCACGGATCTTGGACCGCTCCGACACGAACCGGCGGAGCAGGTTGACGTCCTTCCAGTCGACATAGTCGATCTGCTCGGACGTGAGGACACTGACCTTCTTCTTGCGACCGCGGTCCTGGTTCTTCGGACCGCCCTTGCCGCGCTTCTTGACTTTCGCCATGACTCTTTCTTCTTCGTTCGTTCGTTGATGTTTCGGGTCTTCCAGCGCGGGCTAGAAGGGTTCTTCGTCCATGTCGTAGGCCGGGGGCGCCTGGTTGGGCACGGGACGGCCACCGCCGCCACCGCCACCCATCGGCGCACCGCCGCCGCCACCCTTGAACTCGTTGCGGCGCACGTCGGCCGACGCCCACCGCAAGCTCGGGGCGACCTCGTCGGCCACGATCTCGACCTTGGACCGCTTGTCGCCGTCCTGGGTCTCCCAGCTGCGCTGGGAAAGCGTGCCGGCCACGACGACGCGGGTGCCCTTGGTGATGGACTCCGCGACGTTCTCGGCCAGGGATCGGAAGCAGGTGACGTCGAAGAAGCTGACTTC
>CAZEML010000068.1:0-18474 GCA_964513285.1 uncultured Candidatus Nemicrothrix sp. | reverse complement strand
CCATGCCGCCTCGTCGTGATCCCACATCACGGACCCGCCGCTGTCACAGTCGACGACGTCCCATGGGGCTTCGCCTCCCTCGGCGACGGCCATCCATGACGCGCCCGTCGCCTCGAAGCACGGCAGCACGTCGGGGAACACCTGGCTCGGCGGTCCACACCCCTCACCGACCGACTCTGGCTCGTCGCCGCTGATGACCGCGTCGACGCACCCGAACTTCACGAGCGCCATCGCGCCGAGTGTGGTGAACATCGCCGCGCCACCGGGGAACCCACAGCGCTCCAGGGTGAGCTCGTCGAGCGCGTCGAGCGCCTCCATGTAGCCAGCGACGCTCCCGGCGCTGCCGTCGAACGCTGCGAGCGTCTCGGTGTGGGTGAGCGCCGCCGCACCGAAGCCATTGAACGCCTCGGCCAGACGGGCAGCCTGCGCCTCCGGGCCCTCCGAGCCGGCGTCGTACAACGCCTGGCCGCCGGGGCCGGTGAGTCCCTGCTCGAGCACACGGCATGGGTCGTCTGGGGATTGAGCGGAGCCGGACACCCGCTCGATGCCATCGTCCTCGGTGGCCGGATCCGACGACTCCTCGACGTCGGGGGCCGGGAGCGCTCGTGGGGCCGCGGGGCCGCCCACCTCGGTGGACTCACCACCTCCGCACGAGGCAGCCAGGAGGGCGATGAACAGGAGTGTGAGGATGCGTTGCGACACATGCCTCACATCGGCACGTGTCGGGTGTGAGATGAGCGCAGACAGGCGCGTGTTCAGCCGAGGGAGGCCCAGAACGCGACCATGGCGTCGGCCGCGGGTTCGGGTGCGGTCACCATCCACCAATGGGCCTGATCGGCGAGCCGCACGAGCTCGGAACCGAGGTCGGCCGCGACCTCCTCGGCCATCGAGCCGGCCACGTAGCCGTCGTTCTCGGCGATGATGATCAGGGACGGGCGGGGTTCGGCGGCGCTGAGTCGGGTGCCGAGCTCGGCCATCGCCGGCTGGATCGCACTGCGGTACAGGCTGAGGATGCACTCCCCCATCACCGCATCGGCGGCGTCGGCGTGAGCCTCGGCGATCGATCCGGCCATTCCGAAGCTCTCGTACATGGCAACCCGTTGATCGCGAGGTGCGCCGACCAGCCCGCCGATGACCTCTTCGCCGACCTCGGGCGTCTGCCACGCCTGGGCCATGTCGTGCCACACGTAGTCGGGATGGAAGAGCCCCGCGACGTCGACCGTGAACGACCGGATCAGATCAGGGCGATGGGCGGCGACCCCACCCACATGGCCGGCGCCCCAGTCGTGGCCGATGAGATCGATCGGACCATCGATCGCCTCGAGTTCGCCGATCAACCAGTCGCGGTACCCGTCCATCGTGGCGTCGAAGCCGTCGGGTCGCGGCGCGCCGAACCCCGGCGGTGACAGTCGGATCACGTCGTCGACGCCCCGTTCGGCGAGCGCGTCGACGAGGAGGTCCCAGACGGCGGCGCACTCGGGATTGCCATGGACGAAGACCTTGGGCATGCGGGGACCCTAGCCAGCGCCCTGCCCCGCCGGGGCCGGTTCGCGGCGTCGGGTGGTGCCGTACAACAGGCCACCGAGGATCACCGCGCCACCGATGAACGTCTGGGCTGGGGGCTGCTCGCTGAAGGCGATCCACGCCCAGGCCGTGGCGGCAAGTGTCTCGACCGGCGTGAACAGGGCGACCTCGGACGCCGGCGCGTACCGGGGCGCGGAGGTGTGGCACAGCCGTCCGAGCGGATTGAACACCAGGCCCATCCCCACCGCGGCCAGATAGACGGTCGCGCCGTGGCCGAACGGGTCAGCGAACCAGACGGTGATCGAGATGGTGACGAACGCGGCGATCGCCAGCCCGACGAAGCGGCTCTGGCTCTTGTACCGCCGCCACACGTTCATGTTGATCGAGAAGGCGAGCACGGCGACCATCGCCAGCAGATCGCCGGTGAGGTTCGGTTCACCGATCGACGACGACACGACGATCACGACACCGACGACGGTGATCAAGATCGCGACCCAGGTCCGCCGAGAGGTCCGCTCGCCGAAGAACACCCGGCCCACGACCGCCGCCATGATCGGCGACGACGCCACGATCACCACGACGTTCGCGACGTCGGTGCGGGTGACCGCGGTGACGAAACACACCTGGCTGATGCCCGACAGCAGTCCCACCGTGGCCAAGCCACGCGGCGATTCCCGAAACCGAGCGAGCGGATCACCACCGTCGAGCAACCGCTGCAGCGCGAGCTGGAGCGGGAACGACAGAATCGAGACCAGGAAGGCCATCGTCCACCCGTCGACGTCGGCGAGCCGGACGAAGAACGAGTCGGTCGAGACGAGCAACATGCCGAGCGCGGCCAGCGCCCAGCCCCGCTGCCGCCCCTCGAACACGCTGGGATCAGCCTCGGTCGGCGAGGGCGGCCGCCAGCGCCCGGAAGGCGCGGCCCCGATGGGAGATCTCGTGCTTCTCGTCGCCCATCTGGGCGAACGTTCGCCCGTCGCGTTCGGCGGGAACGAAGACCGGGTCGTAGCCGAAGCCGCCGTCGCCGGAGGGTTCGAGCGCGATCCACCCCTCGACCGCCCCCTCGACCAGCAGCTCCTCGCCGTCGGGCCACACCACCATCACCGCGGTGCGGAATCGAGCGGTGCGTTGTGCAGGAGTGTCAGCGCCGACCCGACGCAACTCGTCGAGCAGCTTGGTGACGTTGTCCTCGTAGGTGGCGTCTTCACCGGCGTAGCGAGCAGAGATCACCCCGGGGGCGCCGTCGAGGGCGTCGACCTCCAGGCCGGTGTCGTCGCTGACCGCCGCGGCGCCGGCGGCGGCGCACACGGCGACCGCCTTCAGTCGGGCGTTCCCCTCCAGGTCAGGGGCGTCCTCGACGACGTCGCCGAGCCCGGCCGGCCGTGGTTCGAGATCGACCAGCCCATCGAGGACGAGAGCGATCTCCGCGACCTTGTCGGGGTTGGCGCTCGCGCACACGAGCCGGGGCAGCTCGGCCATCAGCGGCCGGGCGTGCGCGGCGTGGGGGCCTCAGCGAGGACGGTGCGCTGGGCGTCGACGATCGTGGCGACGCCGCCTTCGGCGAGATCGAGGAGGGCGTCGAGCTCGGCGCGGCTGAACGTGTTGCCCTCGGCGGTGCCTTGCACCTCGATGAGCTGGCCGTTGCCGTCCATGATCACGTTGAAGTCGACGTCGGCGGTGGAGTCCTCGGGGTACGGCAGATCGAGCACCGGCTGACCATCGACGATGCCGACCGAGATCGCCACACACTCGGTGGTGAGCGGGTTGGCCGGGATGTGCTCGGCCATGACGAGTCGCTCACACGCGTCGTGCAGGGCGACGTAGGCGCCACAGATCGACGCGGTGCGGGTCCCGCCGTCGGCCTGCAGCACATCACAGTCGAGACGGATCGACGTCTCGCCGAGGGCCTTCATGTCGGTGACCGCGCGCAGCGAGCGTCCGATCAGTCGCTCGATCTCCTGGGTTCGCCCCTTGGCGCCCTTGCGCTCGCGGTTGATGCGCTCGGGCGAGGAGCCCGGCAGCATCGAGTACTCGGCGGTGACCCAGCCCTCGCCCTTGCCCTTCATCCAGCGGGGGACGTCGTCCTCGACCGAGGCCGTGCACAGGACCCGGGTCTCCCCGAAGGTGACGAGGCACGACCCCATGGTCATGGTGGTGAAGTCTCGGGTGAACGAGAACGGGCGCAGTTCGTCGGCCTGACGGCCGTCGTAACGGGTGGACACGGAGAGCTCCCGGGTCGAAGGGTGGGTCAGAGGGTGAAGGTCACGCCCGGAAGGGCGACCTCGACGGGGCCACCGTAGGCGGCTTCGGCCTCGGCGCGGTGCGCTTCGACATCGGATCCGGGGACGAGATGGGTCAAGACCAGGCGCGAGATTCCGGCCGCTCGGGCCTTGACCGCCGCCTCCCGAGCACTCATGTGCGGAATGCCCTGGCCCTCGAACTCCGAGAGATGGCTGGCATCCATCATCGCCAGATCGATCGCCGAGCCGTCGTCCTCGAACCGCCACCCGTCGCCGCTGTCGGAGGTGAACACGAACCGCTTGCCGTCGGCGACGACGCGCGGGCCGAGCGTCTCGACCGGGTGGTCGCTGAGCGTGAACGACCAGGACTGGTCGCCGATCGTGAGCTCAGAGGACGGGTCGATGGTGGTCCAGGTCATGGCGTCGTCGCGCCCGGCGACGACGATCGCGTCGTACATGGCCCGGGTCTCCGCCGTGCCGAAGACCGGCAGGTTGTTGGCGGGGACGAAATAGCTGAAGACGTTGCGGATCACCGGCAACTCGAGCCAGTGATCGGGGTGGCAGTGGGTGAGGACGATCGCATCGAGCTCGGTGAGGTCGATCGCCGACTGCAGCGGCCCGAGCGTGCCCGGTCCGCAATCGAGCAGGACGTTGACCTCGGGGCTCCGGAGGAGGTAGCCGGTGCAGGGGTTGTCCGCACTCGCATAGGAGCCAGACGAGCCGAGCACGGTGAGCGTGAACGTCATCGGTTCTCCCAGCGGTGGGCGTGCACATGATCGAGCTCGGGGCCGAGCAGATGCCGGCCGAGTCGAGCGAAGGTCTCGACATCGCCGCTCGAGACGAACGTGTGGGTTCCGGTCCGGTCGCCGTCGGCCGCCGCGCCCGTGGCGGTGAGTACATCGGCGACCGCGAACGCGGTCTCGTCAGCCGACGACACCAAGACGACGTCGCGGCCCATGACGTCGCCGATCGTGCGGGCCAGGAACGGATAGTGGGTGCAGCCGAGCAGCAGCGCATCGACCTTGGCGTCGATGACCGGAGCGAGCAGGCGCTGGGCGAGCACGTGCACCTGTTCGGAATCGGTCTCGCCTCGCTCGACGAACTCGACGAACCCGGGGCAGGCGGTACAGGTGAGCTCGACGTGAGGCGCGGCCAGGGCGGCGGCTTGTTGGTAGGCGCCGCTTCCGACGGTGCCGACGGTGCCGATCACCCCGACTCGGTCGGTGTCGGTGACCGACAGCACCGCTCGCAGGCCGGGCTCGACGACACCGATCACCGGGACGTCGATGCGGGCCTGGAGCTCGTCGAGGGCGACGGCGGTGGCGGTGTTGCAGGCGACGACGACCAACTTCGGGTCGAAGTGCTCGACCATCCAGTCGGTGATCTGATGGGCGAAGGCTCGCACCTCGTGGTGCGGACGCGGCCCGTAGGGATACCGCCCGGTGTCGCCGAAGTAGACGAGATCCTCACCAGGCGCCAGGTCGATCAACGCACGCGCGACGGTCAGACCTCCGAACCCGGAGTCGAACATCGCAATCGGACGATCGGCCGCCACGGTCACCAGCCCCAGGCTAGATCAGCGCCGCCGCCGAGGTGATCAGAGGCTCAGCGCTCTTCTTTGAAGATGACGTGCTGGCGGATGACCGGGTCGTACTTCTTGATCTCGATCCGCTCACGCGTGTTCGTCTTGTTCTTCGTGGTCACGTACGTGTAGCCCGTGCCCGCGGTGGAACGCAGCTTGATGATGGGACGCTTGTCGCTCGCCATGACGAACCTCAGACCTTCTGCCCGTTGCGACGCATGTCGGCCACGACGGCCTCGATGCCACGCTTGTCGATCGTCTTGATGCCCTTGGTGGAGACGTTCAGCTTGATCCAGCGCTTCTCGCTCGCGAGGTAGTAGCGCTTGGTCTGAACGTTGGGATCCCACCGGCGGCTCGAGCGGCGGTGCGAGTGCGACAGCTGCTTGCCGAAGTGGGGCTTCTTCCCGGTGACTTGGCAGATCTTCGACATCGGAAACTCCTGGGCGGGCTCGCCGGCCCGGGGTTGGGCGCGAGCACAGAACGACCCCATATCGTACCGACCTCGGCCGGGGTCTCCACCCCTCCCCCGAGCGGTAGATTGCGGATCATGACCGCTCCCTCCGATGTCGTGCTCGAACCCGTCGACGGGGTCGAGCAGGTGTTGCTCGCCGCACCACGGGGCTTTTGTGCCGGGGTGGAGATGGCGATCAAGGCACTGGCCTGGATGGTTCGAGCCTTCGAGCCGCCCGTGTACTGCTACCACGAGATCGTGCACAACCAGATCGTCGTGCGTCGCTTCGAAGAAGCCGGCGTCGTGTTCGTCGACGACATCGCCGAGGTGCCGGCCGGCCGACCGATCATGTTGTCGGCCCACGGCTCCGCACCCGAGGTCGTCGCTGCGGCCCGCGAACAAGGCGGGTATGTCGTCGATGCCGTCTGCCCCCTCGTCACCAAGGTCCACCACGAGGTGAAGACCCGGGCGAAGAAGGGCTACCAGATCGTCTACATCGGTCACGAAGGCCACGAGGAGGCGGTCGGAACGATGGCCGTCGCCCCCGACGTCATCCATCGCGTCGAATCCCGCGAAGAGGTCGACGCCCTGCCCGAACTCGAGCAGCCGGTCGCGGTCCTCGCCCAGACGACCCTCTCGCACCGCGAATGGGCCGGTGTGCTCGAGGCGACGCGCGACCGGTTCCCCGACCTGTGGCAGCCCGGCCGCTCCGACCTCTGCTTCGCCACCACCAACCGCCAGTCGGCGCTCATGGAGATCGCACCGCGATGCGACGCGATGGTCGTGATCGGTTCGGCGAACTCCTCCAACACCAACGCCCTCGCCGGTTTGGCGAAGGAGGCGGGCTGCCCCGAGGTCTACCGCATCAACGGCCCCGACGAACTCCCGGACCGGTTGCCCGCGACCGTCGGCGTCACCGCCGGCGCCTCGGCCCCCGAAGACCTCGTCCGGTCGGTCATCGACCGTCTCGCCCCGACTCGCGGCGTCGAGGAGATCTCAGTCACCGAGGAAGACGAGTACTTCCCTCCGCCGCGCAATCTGCGGGAGCTGCTCGGTGCGATCGATGCGGCCACCCTCGTCACCCTGGGCGGCACCGACCGCGCCCAGCTCGACGACCGGAGCATCGGCGCGTCCGACGTGCTCGAGACCCTCGCCGGGCCGACCTCGTGACCGGGCGGCGCCGAGCGCCGCTCGTCGTCGGGTGGCGGGAATGGGTCGTGGTGGCCGGTCTCGACTGCCCCACCCCCATCAAGGCCAAGATCGACACGGGCGCGGCGACCAGCGCGCTCCACGCCTCCAAGCTGGAACGCATCGAACGAGACGGCGAACCGTGGGTCGAGTTCACCCTCCGACCCCACCAACGCACCTCGTCGGGATCCCAGCGGGTTCAGGCGCCGATGATCGACGAACGGCGGGTGCGGAGCAGCAGCGGCAAGAGCGAGCTTCGACCGGTCATCGAGACGATCATCGCGATCGGCGATCGCCGGTGGGCGGTGCAGTTCACCCTGACCCGCCGCGACGCCATGGGGTTCCGGATGTTGCTCGGCCGGCGAGCGTTGCGTGAGCGGGCGATCGTCGACGTCAGCCGTTCCCACGCGGCCGGTCTGCCGTATCTGATCGGCGAGGACGAGCTGCCCGACCTCGGCTGATTGTTCAGCCGGCGGGAGGCGCTTCGTCGCCGGCCAACACCCGCGCCTCGATGTACAGGTCGCCGAGCTCGTCGGTGAGCTGGTCGGTGAGGTCGGTGACGACGCGACGAGGGACCCGCCCTTCGCCGCGGGGCGGCGGATAGATCGGATCGCCGATCACCGCAACGATCTTGCGCGGGCGGGGAATCTTGGCCCCGAGCGGCAGTGCCTTGGCGCTCCCGCCGATCCCGACCGGGACGATCGGCACGCCCGAGCGGGCGGACACGAACGACGGCCCGTCGAGCATCTGCTCGCGGTTGATGCGAGCCCCTTCTTGACGGGTGCCTTCGGGGAACATCACGAGCGGCTCACCGAGGGACAAGACGTCCTCGGCCGCCCGCAACGCGGTGCGGTCCGCGGTGCCGCGCTCGACCGGGAATCCGCCCATCACGGTCAAGAACGCGCCGAGCGGCTTGGACTTCCAGAGGCTCTCCTTGCCCATGAAACGAAGCCGGCGAGAGGTCACCATGCCGATGATGGGCGTGTCGATGAAGGACCGGTGGATGCCGCTCAGGATGAAGGGGCCGTCCGGGAGGTTCTCGCGGCCTTCCACCCGAAGGCGGAACATCACGAGAATCGCGGCGTAGAAGACGCGCCACAGGATCCAGTACAGGATTCGACCGGGCAGGGTCTGGCGAGAACGTTGCTCGGCGTCGCCGTCCTGGGCGCCGTACTTCGCTGCGGTCATCGCCTCAGCCTGCCTCGGATCCGTGGTCGGCGTCGAGAAGGTCGGTGATGCGAGCGACGACCTGCTCGACATCGAGCCCGGTCGTGTCGACCACGGTCGCGTCGGCCGCTTCGACGAGCGGATCGACGGCCCGGGTGGTGTCGACCGCGTCGCGGCGAGCGATGTCGGCGGCGACCGCTTCGTAGTCGAGGTCGGTGACCTCTTTGGCTCGCCGCCGGGCGCGTTCGGCGGCATCGGCGGTGAGGTACACCTTGAGCTCGGCGTCGGGGAAGACGACCGTGCCGATGTCGCGGCCTTCCAGCACGCCGCCGCCTTGACGATGCGCCCACTCGCGTTGGCGGGACACCAGTTCCTTGCGGACATCGGGGTTCGCAGCGACGACCGAGACGGCCCGGCTCACCTCGGGACCGCGGATCTCGACGGTGGCGTCGACACCGTCGACCATGACCGAGTCGAGCCCGACGTCGAGGTCGATTCGGCGGGCGATCGCCGCCGTCGCCTCGGCGTCTTCGGGGTCGCCTCCGGCTCGAAGGACCGCAAAGGCGACCGCGCGATACATCGCACCGGTGTCGAGGTACTTCAGGCCGAGATGGGCGGCCAACGCTCGGGCGACCGTGGACTTCCCCGACCCGGCGGGGCCGTCGATGGCGATCACGCGCATGGCGACATCCTGCCCGCTCACCGCAGCTGTTCCAATGCCGAGAAGAAGCCGGGGAACGTCTTGGCGACACAGCCCGGATCACGAACCGCCACGCCGGGCACCACGAGACCGACGAGGGACAGCGCCATGGCCATCCGATGATCGTCGTAGGTGTCGAACGTGGCGGGGCCGGGACGGCCGTCGGGCCGGATGACGAAGCCGTCGTCGAACTCTTCGGCGTCGACCCCGGCGCGTCGGAGTTCGGTGACCGGACCGGCGACCCGGTCGCTCTCCTTCTCGCGGATGAAACCGATGCCATCGACCCGGGTCGGCGAGTCGGCGAAGGCGGCGACGACCGCCAACGTCGGTGCGGTGTCGGAGATGTCGCTCAGGTCGACGTCGACCCCCCGATGGGCCCGACCACTGACCTCGACGAAGTCGTCGCCGAAGGTGACGCTGCACCCCATCTGATCGAGCACCTCGGCGAAGGCGACGTCGCCTTGCAGGGCACCTCGACCCAAGCCGAGCACGCGGACCCGACCGCCGGTGATCGCCGCTGCCGCGAGGAAGTACGACGCGGCCGAGGCGTCGGGTTCGACGGCGTAGTCGGTGCCCTGGTAGCCGCCGCCGACGGCCCAGACCCGCTCGCCGTCGTGGTCGACCTCGGCCCCGAAGGCCTCCATTACCGCGGTGGTCATCTGGATGTACGGCCGAGAGATCGGTTCGGTGGTGAGCGTGACGCGCGCGTGATCGGCGCCACCGGCCAACAGCAGGCCGGTGATGAACTGGCTCGAGACATCGCCGGCCAGCGCCGCGTCGTGGCGCTGGAGCGGCCCGGTGATCCGAGCGGGCAGGCGGCCGGGATCACCGAGCTCTTCGATGGTGACCCCCATCGCTCGCAGCGCGGCGAACTGATCGTCCATCGGCCGGTCGCGCATCTGCGGATGGGCATCGACCACGACGGGCGCCTCCCCGAGGGCCGCGAGCGGCACCGCGAAGCGAGCGGTCGTGCCCGACTGGTTGGCCGACACCTCGGCGTCGACCCCGGGCAGTTCGCCACCGCAACCGTCGACGACGATGGTGGCCGAGTCGACGTCGATCTCGGTGGCGATGCCGAGCCCGTCGAGCACGCTCAACATGGCCCCGGTGTCGTCGGCGAAGAGCGCGCCGCGAAGCGTGCTGCGTCCCTCGGCGAGCGCCGCACACACCAACGCCCGGTTGGTGATGCTCTTGGACCCGGGCAGCACGACGTCGGCATCCGGCGCCCGATCCAGCGGACGGATTTCGAAGGGATCCGGGAGCGTTCGAGGGTCGGGGCTCACGCTTCGATGGCCCGCATCGACGGCCGGTACCCCGACACCATCAGTCCGCCCTGCAGCCGTTCGGCCAACGCGGTCTCGATCAGGAGGACCACGACACCGCGCGGCCCCTCGGCCGAGTGCGCGATCTCGAGGTCGTAGATGTTCACGTCGAGATCGGCGGCAAGCGCCGCGATCGCCGCGATCTCGCCCTGGCGGTCGAGGACCGGCACTCGCATCTCGGTCATCGCGTCGGGGCTCGGGATCGTGGTCGGCAGATTTCGCCGGGCGTTGCGGGCCTGCTCGAGCCGCCCGAGCAACGCGGCGCGGTCGCGGTCGGCGACCACGTCGCGTACCGCGCTGAGCTCGCGTACCAACTCGTCGAGCACGTCGACGATCGCGTCGGCGTTCTGCACACAGATGTCGGGCCAGATCGCGGGATGACCCGCTGCGACACGGGTCATGTCGCGGAAGCCACCGGCCGCGAGCCGAAGCAGCGCTCGATGTTCGATCGCTCGGCCGTCGGCGAGCCGCATGAGGGTCGCCGCGGTGAGGTGGGGAACGTGAGAGACCACGGCCACGAGGAGATCGTGACGATCCGCCGGAATGGCGATCGGGTTGGCGCCCAGGGAGGCCACGAGGTCCCGGACGGCCGCGAACACGTCGTCGTCGGTACTGGGCGACGGGCACAGCACCCACATCGCGCCGCTGAACAGATCGGCCGACGCTCCGTCGAGACCGTCCTGTTCGCTGCCGGCCATCGGGTGCCCGGCGACGAACCGAGGATCGCTGACCGCGTCGACGATCTCGGCCTTCACCGAGCCGACGTCGGTGACCGCAGCAGCGCCGGCGGCGAGCAGGCGTTCGACGATGGCCGCGGTGGCGTCGACGGGAGTGGCGACGATCGCCAGATCACACGCCGGCAGGTCGTCGATCGACGCGGTTCGGTCGATCACGCCTCGGCTGACGGCATCGGCGAGCCGCGACTCGTCCCGGTCGACACCGATGACGTGCCACCCGTCGCCCCGCAACGCCAGACCGACCGAACCGCCGATGAGTCCGACCCCGACGATGATCGCTCGCTTGCCCTCTGTCACGGACGAGCAGGCTACCGGTCGGCCCCTCCGGTCGGCCGCGAGTTGCCGCTTGAGCCCGCCGAAGCGACCTCGAGCGCCCGAACCTCAGCCCGTTCCAGCACCCGCCACTCCCCCGGCGGGAGCCGAGGATCGGTCAGCGGACCGATGCGGGTACGGACCAGCCGCTTGACCGGATGCCCGATCGCCTCACACATCCGCCGCACCTGACGGTTGCGTCCCTCATGGATGGTGATGCGCAACAGATCCGGTTCGACCGCGGTCACACGAGCCCGAGCCGTCGGGCCGTCCTCGAGCTCGACACCGTCCCGCAACTGGCGGATCGCCGCCCGGCTCGGGGTGCCCTTCACGTGCGCGAGGTACTCCTTCTCGACACCGAAGCTCGGGTGGGTGAGGTGATGGGTGAGCTGGCCGTCGTTGGTCAGCAGCAACAGGCCCTCGGTCTCGCCGTCGAGACGACCGACCGGAAACACCCGCGGCTCAGCAGGCACCATCTCGACCACCGTCGGACGCCCCTGCGGGTCGTCGGCGGTGGTGATCACGCCGGCCGGCTTGTTCAGCAGGAAATAGACGAGATCCGGCTTCACCCCGACCGGGGCACCATCGACCGCGACGACCTGGGTCTCGACATCGACCCGGCGGCCGAGCTCGGCCACCACGCCATCCACGGTCACCCGACCATCAGCGATGATCTCCTCACAAACCCGCCGGCTCCCGAAACCCACCCGGGCCAAGACCTTCTGGAGCCGCTCCCCCTCCGGATGCGGCTCGCGATGCCTCACTCTTCTTCGTCGCTGCCATTCGGCAGAACGTCCCCACCCGCGGCGTCATCGCTGCCATCCGCCGAGGCGGCCTCGGGCTCGTCGTCATCGGGGCCGACCCGAAGGCCACGCTCGAGCGCTTCCACCACGTCGGCATCGGGGAAGAACTCCCCGAGCGGCGGCAGCTCGTCGATCGAATCGAGCCCGAGCCGCTCCAAGAAGGTCGGGGTCGTCCCGTACAACACGGCTTGACCCGGTCCGGGATCACGCGCCACCTCGTCGATGTAGCCCCGCTGCTGCAGGGTGCGCATCACGCCGTCGACGTTCACCCCGCGGATCTGGGCGATCTGGTTGCGCGACACCGGCTGCTTGTAGGCCACCACTGCGAGCGTCTCGAGCGCGGCCGCCGACAGCCGGGCGGACTGACCATCGAGCACGAACCGCTCGACGTAGGGCGCCTGCTCGGTGGCGGTCTGGTACCGATACCCGCCCGCGACCCGAGCCAGGATGAAGCCACGGCCATCGGCCACGTATTCGGCGGAAAGCGACTCGCAGAGATCCTCGACGTCGCTCACCGACGTACCGACGAGCTTGGCGAGGAGTTCGGGCGGCAACGGCTCCTCGGCGACCATCAAGATCGCTTCGAGTGCCGGCGCGACGTGATCGGACATGTCAGCCCTCGTAGGTGTCGATGACGATGGACTCAGCGGACACGGAGTCTCCGCCCGTCCAGATGACGGTGATGTCGCCGAAGGCGGCGGCCTGGTCGAGCTCGACGACACCCTGCTTGAACAGCTCGAGCACCGCCAGGAACCGAACAACGACGTCGATGCGATCGACCAGATCCGAGGTGAGCGCCCGGAACGTCATCCGGCCGGCTCGAGGCAGTTCGTCGACCAGCTCCTCGACCGCTTCGGCCACCGTGACCTTGATCGGGGTCACGTGCGAGAGATCGACCCGGATCACCGGCTTCGGTGCCGTCGCCTTGAGGTAGGCGGCGCGGAGATCCTCCGGCGTGGTGTTCTCGAGCAGGTCGGGGGCGAGGGCGAGGAAGTGCTCCTCGACCGGGCCGCACTGGCGGGGATAGCTCCGAGCCGCGACCGCGGAGAGCTGCCGCAGGATCAGCGCCGCGTCCTTGAACGTCTTGCACTCGACCAACCGGGCCAGGAGCAGGTCGCGCTCCTCCCACAGCCCCAACTCGTCGTCGAGGTCGATCTCGTCATCGTCGGGGAGCAACCGCCGGGCCTTCAGCTCCACGAGCGTCGCCGCGATCAGGAGGAATTCAGTGGCGACCTCGAGGTCGAGCGCCTCCATGCGTTCGAGTTCGGCCAGATAGGCGTCGACGATCTCGGACAAGGCGATCTCGTACAGATCGACTTGCTCGCGCAAGATCAGGTGCAACAACAGATCAAAGGGCCCGTCGAACACGGGCGTGTGCACCTCGTACGGCATTCGGACGACCCTAGACGGGCCGATCGGCTGCGCCACGGCTTGCAGCCTGTGGATATCTCACCGCCTCCGAGCGCCCCGGCCCGGCCGTAGGGTCGAGATGTGAGCCCTGCATCGATCGTCTGGTTTCGACGCGACTTCCGCCTCGACGACAACCCCGCCTGGGCCGCGGCGACCCGAGCCAGTGACGAGGTCATCCCCCTCCTCGTCATCGAGCCGCGCCTCCTCGAGGCAGCCGGTCCGTATCGACGCCAGGCGTTCCTCACCGCTGCTCAGCAGCTCGATCAGCGACTCACCGAGCTCGGTGGCCGCCTCCACGTCCGCGTCGGTGACCCCGCCCGAATCGTCCCCGCGCTGGCCGCCGAGACCGACGCGGCGATGATCCATGCCAACGCCGACGTGTCCCGCTGGGCCCAGCGGCGAGACGCGGCGGTCGAAGCCGCCCTCGACGTGCCGTTCGATTGGCACTGGGGCACGCTCGCCCACGCCCCGGGCACCGTGCTCACCAAGGCCGGGACGGTGTCGAAGGTCTTCACCCCGTTCGCCAAGCAGTGGTTCGTCGTGCCGCTCCGACCCGAAGCCGTGCCTGCCGATGTCGGGATCACGAACGACCCGGGCGACGGCGTGCCGTCGAGCGACGGCCAGTCGGCGGCGGTGCTCGGCGAGGCGCGGGCCGATGCCTGGCAGGCCGACATCGACGGCTACGAGGACACTCGCGATCTCCCTGCGGTCGATGGAACCAGCCGCCTCTCCACCGCCCTGCGGTTCGGCACCGTCTCCCCTCGCTCGCTCGCGGAGGCCTACGGCACCCACACCTCGGGCCGCCACGGTTTCGTGCGCCAGCTGGCATGGCGGGACTGGTACGCCCACATCACCAACCAGTTCCCCGACATCGACCGGCGAGCGATCCGCTCGGAGTACGACGGCATCGCCTGGCAGACCGGGGCCGATGCCGATCGTGACTTCGCCGCCTGGGCGAGCGGCCACACCGGCTACCCGATCGTCGACGCCGGGATGCGCCAGCTCGCCGAGACCGGGTGGATGCACAACCGAGTCCGGATGATCACCGCCTCGTTCCTGGTGAAGGACCTCCTGATCGACTGGCGGCGCGGCGAGCGCCACTTCCGCCACCTGCTGTCCGACGCCGAACCGTCACAGAACGCCGGCAACTGGCAATGGGTCGCCGGCACCGGTCCCGACGCGGCGCCGTACTTCCGCATCTTCAACCCGACGTCGCAGAGCAAGAAGTTCGACCCGACCGGCGACTACATCCGCCGATGGGTGCCCGAGCTCGCCGCGCTCGACGCCAAGACGATCCACGAACCCGCCGCCGCTCCCCCGCTCGACCTCGCCACCGCCGGCGTCGTCCTCGACGACACCTACCCGGCCCCGATCGTCGACCACGGCTTCGCCCGGGACCGCACCCTGGCCGCCTACAAGACCGCTCTCGGCCGCTGAGGCCTACAAGACCGCGCTCGGCCGCTGAGGCCTACAAGACCGCTCTCGGCCGCTGAAATCCGTTCGTGAACCGGGACGCACCCCGTACGCTTCACGGCCATGACCCGCGTCTTCTCCGGAATCCAGCCCACGGGCGAACAACACCTCGGCAACTTCCTCGGGGCGACGCGCAACTGGGCCCGCATGCAGCACGAGACCGATGCGTTCTTCTGCATCGTCGACCTCCACGCCCTCACGATCCGCCACGAATCCCTCGACACGGTCCGGACCGGCTCGCTGCGGCTCGCGCAGATGCTGATGGCCGTCGGCCTCGACCCCGAGGTGTGCACCCTGTTCGTCCAGTCCCACGTCCGCGAGCACAGCGAACTTGGCTGGATGATGGAGTGCAACGTCGGCTACGGCGAACTCAGCCGGATGACCCAGTTCAAGGACAAGAGCAATCAGCAGTCCTTCATCTCCGCCGGGCTCTTCACCTACCCGGCGCTGCAGGCGGCCGACATCTTGCTGTACGACACCAACGAGGTGCCGGTCGGTGACGACCAGCGGCAGCACATCGAGATCACCCGCGACATCGCGGAACGCTTCAACTCCCACTACGGCGAGACCTTCGTGCTGCCCGAGGCCGTGATCCCCGCGGCCGGCGCCCGGGTGATGGACCTCCAGCAGCCGACCAACAAGATGTCGAAGTCGCTCGACTCGCCGAAGGGCACCATCGGGCTCCTCGACGAACCCAAGCAGATCGAGAAGAAGGTCAAGAGCGCCGTCACCGACACCGACGGCGAGGTGCGCTTCGACATCGAAGCCAAGCCGGGCGTCTCGAACCTCCTGTCGATCCTCGGCGCCGCGACCGACCGCGACCCCGCCTCGCTCGCCGACCAGTACGAGCAGTACGGCCCGCTCAAGATGGACACCGCGGAGGCGCTGATCGCCCTGCTCGAGCCGATCCAGGCCCGCTACCGCGAGCTCGAGTCCGATCCCGGCGAGACCGCCCGGCTCCTCAAGGTCGGTGCCGACAAGGCCCGCGAGATCGCCTCCGCGACGATGACGCGAGTGCGACACAACATCGGCCTGCTCGCCGACTGATCACCAGCTCAGCTACCAGCACCCGCGCCTGGCCGCTGTGAACGCGACGACTCAGTCGTCGTCGACCTCGTGGAGGACCTCGGCGATCGAGCGATCGATCGTCCACTCCTCCGCAGGCTTGTGGTGCTGCTCGGCCCAGGCGATCGTCAATGGATCGCTGCCGGCCATCTCGAGCAGATCGGCACCGATCTCGGGGTGGTGCAGATAGAGCCCGACGCGACGGGTGAAGCCGGTCGACTTGATCCAGAGGCGCGCTGTATCGGGTCCGGCGACCTTGGCCGACATCGTCGCCACGACCCGACCCCACGTACCGAGGTCGGCGTCGATCTTGCCGATGTCGTGGAGGAGCGCGGCCGCCAGGACCGGCGGGGTCGCCTCGTTGCCGAGGCGCCGCTCGACCTCTCGTGCGACCTCGACGGTGTGGCGCCGGTCCGGTCCGTACTGCCGAGCCCACAAGCGGTACTCGGCGTCGGAGAGCACCTCCTCGACCCACGCGCGGTCGGCCTCGGGCGGGCCCCCGGGACGAAGGGAGCCGAAGAACCGGCGAGCGAGGTGTCCGTAGCCGCCCATCAGCTGACCGCCCGGGGGTGGGCGGAGCGGTACACCGACAGCAGCCGTTCGGTCGAGACCTTGGTGTAGATCTGGGTGGTCGAGATCGACGCGTGGCCGAGGAGTTCTTGCACGGTTCGAATGTCGGCTCCGTGGTCGAGCATGTGAGTCGCACAGGAGTGGCGCAGCACGTGGGGCGACAGTTCGTCGGTGATCCCGGCCTCCGCACCCCGCTTGCGAATGACCCCGAACGCGCCTTGGCGGCTCAACCGTCCCCCTCGCTGGTTGAGGAAGACCGCTTCGGCATCGCCTCGCCGGGCCCAGCGATCGGGGGCCAATTCCGCTCGGCCACCGATGGCGAACCATCGCTCCAACGCTCCGGCAGCCATCCGCCCCAGCGGGACGATCCGTTCTTTCGAGCCCTTGCCCATCAGCCGGACGAGGCCGTCATGGAGGTCGACATCGCCGATCGACAGCCCCACCACCTCCGAGATGCGGGCGCCGGTGCCGTACAGCGTCTCGAGCAGGGCGGCATCACGACGGCTGACCGGGTCATCGCCCTGCACGCCGTCGATCAGGGCCGTCACCTGGTCGAGCGTGAGCGCCTTCGGCAAACCCTTGGGCACCGACGGGATCTCGATGTCGGCGGCCGGATCGTCGGGACGGAACTCGTCGGCCACCAGGAACCGATGGAGACCGCGCACCGCCACCAACGTGCGGGTCACCGAAGACGGTGCCAGCCCTTCGCCCTGGAGCACATGAACGAACGCGAGCACGTCGTCGGGCGTGGCCGTCATCGGGTCGGCCCCCCGGTTGGCCAAGTGCTGTTGGTAGCGGCCGAGGTCGCGCCGGTACGCAGCGAGGGTGTTGCTCGACCGGCCTCGCTCGACCGTCAACCAGGTCAAGAAGTCGGTGATCGTCGGGTGAGGCCTCTGTTCGAGTTCGACCAGATCGATGTCGACGTCGGCGGATTCACTCACGCCGACATCTTGGCTCAACGACCGAGACGCCGGAGGGCAGCGTGGAGCCCGATCAGCGTCTTGGCGTCGGTGATCTGCCCGTTGCTGAGGCCGGCCTCGGCGTCGTCGAGGCTCCATCGTTCGATGGTCATGTGAGCCTCTTCGGGACCGTCATGATCGACCGGGACCGTCTCGAACTCCGTGGCGAGGAAGATGTGGACGTACTCGTCGCAGAACCCGACCGAATTGTGGAACCCGGTGAGCGGCTGGAGGTCGATCGGCCGAAGCCCGACCTCCTCTTCCAACTCCCGCACGGCGGTGAGTTCGGGTGGCTCACCGGCCACGTCACGCTTGCCGGCCGGGATCTCGACCACGTCGGCGTGCAGCGCGGCGCGGTACTGGCGTACGAGGATGACCTCGTCGCCGTCGATGGCGACGACCGCCACCGCGCCGGGGTGATGGACGATGTCGCGGGTGATCCGCTCCCCTTCCGGGGTCTCGAACTCGCCCTGGCCGACCGAGATCACATAGCCCTCGTGCAGCAGCCGTTCACCGATGAACGTGAAGCCCGACGCCGAGGTCGAGCCCGGCTCGATCACGACTCAGCCGAGGTGAGGTCGTTCTCGAGCGACGGGAGCTGCGGGTTGCGGCCGGCGGCCCGCTGCAAGGCGGCGCCCACGAACTCCCGGAACAGCGGCGCGGGCCGGTCGGGACGGCTCTTGAACTCCGGGTGCGCCTGGGTGGCGATCCAGAACGGGTGATCGTTGAGCTCGATGAACTCGACGAGCCGACCGTCGGGCGATTCGCCCGACAGCACGAGGTCGCTCTCTTCGAAGCGGGTGCGGTACTTCGGGTTGAACTCGTAGCGATGGCGGTGACGTTCGGAGACGACTTCCTCGCCATAGGCCTCCGCCACCCGACTGCCCGGCTTGAGCTGGGCCACATAGGCGCCGAGCCGCATCGTGCCGCCCATGTCGGTGACGTCGCGCTGGCTCTCCATCAAATCGATG